>PEAG01000057.1 GCA_002753505.1 Magnetococcales bacterium HCHbin5
TTTGCTGGATAGGATCGACTTGCCAGCAAGACCTGCGAAGCGGCGGTCTCAGCCAGTCTCACAGCTCCGGTTGCTCGCTGCGTGATGGGGGGTGGCAGTGGACGAAACGATGATCAAGGCCATCTTCTGCCATGCTTGATCGTGTTATTGCAATACCTTGACTGATTTCACGCCACGACACGGTCATACACTCTTGGAATTGTCTTTTATCCTGAAATATCCCTCCGCATCTCCATATTCAGAAAAATTATCGTACCTTTGATGAGTATTCTTTGCCTTTCTTGAGTTCTTGATTGGGCACCAGTACTCTTCTGTTCTGCTGGCAATCTCCCTGACGTATGCCAGGACTCCGTTTCCATAACTGCAATAGGTGCAGTTCAACTTCTCAATCCAGCTCAAATATGGCAGTTTGTGACGGTCAAAAATGATGAAATTTGATCTGTTGACCGGTTCAATGCCGTAAACAGGAAAACATATATTTTGATACCATGTTGCCATAAGGTCAAGCAAAGCCAAAGGTATAACAACAGACCAGATGACAGGAGCAGTCAACACGAACAACAATCCAGATTCATGCACAAGCTTACCGATATAACCTGTTTTCTTATCGTGTGTATTGTCCAATGACCAATTATGCCATCTTGAATTTCTGAATGCGACAGAGAATACACGATCTAATCCTATTGAACCGCAAGAGGTTATCTCAAACAGATGACGATTTGCCTTTGCTTTTCCTTGAATCAAATTTTTGATGCTTCTTACCATTGTCTATTCTCCATCCGTCACGCCTATCACAACAAAATAATTGTTGTTTATATTGGCCGGTCAAACAGCAGACCGGCCGTATCGACCGAGAATTCATGCCATCCTGCCAGTCAAATCTGGCGCAAAATGGTCAGGACTTGACGAGGATTTTGGTTGCGACTCCGCCGCATCCTGGGCAACTGATACGTATCAGTTGACGGTCACCTGGATGGAGCGTGGCTTGGCCTCCTCCAGTTTCGGGATACTGACTTCCAACACGCCATTCTTGTAGGATGCGCTGATTTTTTTTGCATCAGCTACGTTTGACAGTTGAAAAGAACGGCTGAAGCGACCATAGACCCTTTCCACACGGAGATAGTTTCCCCGGCGACTTTCATCCTCAAATTTCCGTTCACCGGAAATGGTCAAAAGACCATTTTCAATATTGACCTGGATGTCCTTTTGCTCCATCCCGGGCACATCCGCTTTGATAATGATTTGGTCTTTTTCTTCATGAATGTCAACTCGCATGGGCCATTGAGCCATTTGCCCGGTGGACTCATCCAGATTCCGGTCAAAGAGCCGGTTGATTTCACCCTGAAGTGAACGAAAGCTCCGAAACGGATCATAGTTGACAAGAGCAGACATTTTGACCTCCATCGTCAGGTTAGAGTTTTTTCTGTTCCGTTGATAACTGCTTTGGTGGCCACCATCACCCACTAGATAGGATGCCCTGTCTGATTCGCAAGTGGGGGGATATGTTATTTTTTGATCTTTTCAATGTATTGAAAAATCATGGGAAGAATCTATATTTATGGTTAAGGTGGCATCGGATTGCAAACCACTTGTATTGCCAATCCAAACGAGGAAAGAGTCGATCTCCCGCCACAGGGTGGAATACTGGCATCTGTCTGTGAAAAACAGAAAGGAGATTACCATGTATCAGCATGTTTACGAGATAGACGAGAACAAGTTCAGATTCAGAAAAGCAGACAATATGCTGCAAACTCTGTTACTGTTAAGTGGCATGGTCGGCATTTTAGCCGTCCTTGGCTGGATGCTGGCTGGAGAAGATGGAGCCTGGTGGAGCCTTATCCTGGCGTTGTCGATCGGCCTGTTTCTCCCAGGTATTACACCCTCGCTTGTATTGCGCATGTCAGGCGCACAATGGCTGCACCCAAGACGCTACCCGGACATGTATCGACTGGTGACCGAACTATCCCTGCGTGCCAACCTGGATGAAGTGCCACAACTCTACCGCATACCCAGTGCTACCCCCAATGCCATGACTGTGGGCACCAGGCGGGATGCCTCGATTGCCATATCGGACGGATTGCTGAAACTTCTCAACCGCGATGAGTTGGCTGCCGTTTTTGCTCACGAAATAAGTCATATTAAAAATGGTGACATTCGAGTCATATCCACGGCTGATGCCTTTCGTCGCCTCACTTTGGCAATTGCCTCATTGGTGCAACTGTTGCTCATGTTGATCCTGCCTGTCCTCATAATGACTGGCCAATCGATTTCGTGGACAGCCTTGTTAATCCTGATGGCTGCTCCTTCTTTAAGTGCCCTACTGCAATTGGCACTCTCTCGTGCTCGCGAGTTCAATGCAGACCTGGATGCAAGCACTTTGAGCAGAAATCCTTTGGCCCTCGCTACCGCCCTGGTAAAGATTGAAGAATATGACCGCAGATTGCTGCGCTGGCTTGGGCTCCCGTTTGGCAAGCCGAATGATCTTGGTTGGCTCCGGACGCATCCCAAAACTCAGGAGAGGGTTGCACGGATCATGGAGTTGGCAAGCCAACCATCAAGCCGCCCAATGTTCCAAGCAACAAAGAGAAACGGATATTCAATACCAGGGCTGCATTCTCCATGGCCAATTTATTGAAACAGCAAGAGAGAACACCGGATAGGATATAACCATTGTCTCCTTGCTGAGGCAGTCATTTTTCGGTACAAGATGACGCTTCTGGCAGTTTCTTCCCGGCCGCCCTGGCCCAGCATCGCCACTTTGAAATCGCGCTGGAGTTTTCCCGGCAACCACACACCAAAAAAAAAATTTGACAAGGCCCTCACCGTCATACTTTTGTGACAATTTAGCCTTATATTGACCAGCGAGGAGAGGGATGGCACACTTTTCCCCGGTCAGATTTCGGCACACCATTGATGACAAGAAGGAACAGCCCTGTGAATATGTTATCCCATGGAAAAACAGGCATAAGTCTGGTGAGTGGCATGCTGTTGGCACTGGCCATCCCGGGCCAGGTTTATGCCGGAGAATCGCATCATGCCACCCATTCGGAGTACGGGGCCATCGGTGCCTCGGTGGAAGAGTTGCTGGCGATTGTGCGAACAATGAATCCCGATCTGGCGGCCATGGCCTTGGAGGCGGAGGCCGCCGCCGCTCGCGTAAAAGGCTCTGATGCCCTGCCCGATCCCAAGTTCAAGGTCACTATTGAGGATATTGCAAAAAATTCCAGTGGATTGCCGAGTCGGGCCTCTGTTGCCAAATTTACCGTACAACAAGAGTTTCCTTGGTGGGGAAAACGTGGGCTGAAGCGTCAGGTGGCCGAGGCGGATCATCACAAGGCAGAAGGGGAACTGGCGGCATGGACAGCAGAGCTGCTCAGCAGGGTGAAGACGGTCTATGCCGAATATCATCAGGTTCATCTCTCCATGGAGCAAAACGAGGAGTTGATCGATATCCTGCGCACCCTGGTACAGATAGCCCAGGCCCGTTATGCCCAGGGAGCGGCATGGCAGAACGAGGTTACTGCCGCTGAACTGGAACGGAGCGGTCTGACGGTGGAACGGGTTCGGCTGGGAAATGAACGCAAAAAACTCAAAGCCCGGCTCAATGCCCTGCTGAACCGTGCGCCGGAGGCTCCCATTGTCGAGCAGCCGCGTCTGCGACCCATTCCTGCGGCCGCCACCCTCGATTTTGAACGGCTCATGACCCGCCTGCTGGAGGCCAATCCACAGCTGACCAGGGATCGGGCCATCCTGACCGCTGCCCAGAGCAGCAGGGCATTGGCGGTGCGGGAGTGGTTTCCTGACGTGGGCGTGGGGATGGGAGTGGTCAATCGCCGGGATGAACCGAACAGCTTTGAGGCCATGGTGGAGATGAACATTCCAATCCAGTGGGAGCTGCGTCGTGCGCGCGAAAACGAAACCGCCGCCATGGAACAGGCATCTCGCTCTCGTCTGGAGGCAGAGCGAACACGCCTCGCTGCCGAGTTGCAGGAGGCATTATTGGCTCTGCAATCGGCGCGGGAGGTGGAGCAGATCACCAAAGAGAGTCTGTTGCCCCAGGCACGCATCGCCCTGCAATCGGCCATCAGAAACTATGAGAACGGCGGCGGCGAATCCACTCAGGTTCTGGATGCCATACAACGACTTAAAAAATACCGCCTCGAACAGATCAAGGCCCAATATGAACAACAGATGCGGTTGGCCGATATTGAACGGTTGATCGGAGGTGAATTGTGAAGGAGTTTGCCATGGGGAAAAAACGGTTAACGCTCCTCTTGCTGATGGCGGGTCTGGTGGCGTTGCTGAGCCAGCCCGGACAGCCAATGGCTGAAACAACGACCAGGCCGGGGGAACAGCCCGGGCACGAGGCAACCGCTCCTGCCGTCGGGAAGGGTGAACGCAAGATTGCATACTACCGCAACCCTATGGGACTGCCGGACACCTCCCCCACACCCAAGAAGGACAACATGGGCATGGATTATATCCCGGTGTATGCGGATGAGTTGGGTGATGGCAACACGGTGCGCATCAGCCTGGACAAGGTACAAAAATTGGGGGTGCGTACCGAAGCCGTCACAACCCGTTCCCTGGCGCGTTCCATTCGGGCCGTGGGTACCGTGCAGGTGGACGAACGACTGCTGCAAATTGTCTCCATGAAGTATGAGGGGTGGATCGAACACCTTTATGCGGACACCACAGGTCAAAAGGTGCAGCGTGGGCACCCCTTGATGGAGGTCTACAGCCCTGGTCTGGTACTGGCCCAGCAGGAGTATCTGGCCGCCATTCGCGCCACCTCTTCCTTGAAGAAGGCGCATCCGGAAAGTCTGGATACGGCGCGGCAGTTGGCTGAGGGTGCCCTGCTGCGCCTGCGCAACTGGGACATCTCGGCCGATCAAGTCGCCCAACTGCGCAAAAAGGGGGAAATTCGGCGTACCTTGACCGTGCAATCGCCGGTGGATGGTGTGGTGCTGGAGAAAAATGCCATCAAGGGCATGCGCTTCATGCCCGGTGAGGTATTGTACCGCTTGGCGGATCTCTCCAACGTTTGGCTGATGGTCGATGTCTTTGAACAGGACATAGGCATGGTACGGGAGGGGCAGGAGGCCAGCGTTACCCTCAACGCCATTCCCGGCAAGCGTTTTCAAGGCAAAGTCTCTTTCATCTATCCAACGTTGGCCGCAGAGACCCGCACCGTCAAGGTACGTATCGAACTGCCCAATACCAGCGGCGAGTTGCGTCCCGCCCTTTATGCTACGGTGGAACTGGCCACGCCCACCGGGGAGGCCCAGATTCTGACCGTTCCGGATTCGGCGATACTGAACAGCGGAACCAGACAGGTGGTACTGGTGGAACGCGGCGAAGGACAGTATGAGCCGCGTCCGGTTTTGACTGGTGCCCAAGGGGGGGGATATGTGCAGGTCCGGGAGGGTCTCCAGGAAGGGGAGAAGGTGGTGGTACGCGCCAACTTTCTGATCGATGCCGAGGCCAACCTGAAAGGTGCCCTGGGCCATTTTGCCCACTGATCCGCCTGACCGGGAAAAACAACAACCTTTTTGGCAAAAGTGCCTGACGGGGAAATCGTGCGATGATTGCTTGGCTTATCCGCTGGTCGTGCCGCAACCTGCTGCTGGTGATGCTTGGCACATTTTTTATCGTCGGCAGCGGGGTCTATGCGGTGCTTCGCATGCCTCTGGACGCCATTCCCGATCTCTCGGATGTGCAGGTCATCCTGTACACCGAGTTTCCCGGTCAGGCTCCCCAGGTGGTGGAGGATCAGGTGACCTATCCCCTGACCACCGCCATGCTCTCCGTGCCCCGTTCCAAACTGGTGCGGGGGTTTTCGTTCTTCGGATCCTCCTTTGTCTACATCATCTTCGAGGATGGCACCGACATCTACTGGGCACGCAGCCGGGTGCTGGAGTATCTCAACTTTGCGGCCAAACGGTTGCCACCCGGTATCACCCCGACGCTGGGACCGGATGCTACCGGCGTGGGCTGGGTCTATCAATATGTCGTGTTGGCCAAGGATAAAACCCTGGCAGAGCTGCGTACCCTGCAGGATTGGTACCTGCGCTATCACTTGGCCAAGGCAGAGGGGGTGGCGGAGGTGGCCAGTGTCGGCGGCTACGTGCAACAGTATCAGGTCGTGGTCGACCCCCAGCAGTTGCAAGCCTACAACATTCCCCTCTCCCGGCTCAGCCAGGCGATTGCCATGAGCAACCGTGATGTGGGCGGGCGTGTGGTGGAGATGGCCGAAACCGAATATGTGGTACGGGGACGAGGCTATCTGCGTGGAGTGGCGGATATCGAAAACATTGTCCTCAAGGAGGAAAAGGGTATTCCTGTCCGGCTGCGGGATGTGGCCAGGGTGGAACTGGGACCAGACGAACGGCGGGGATTGGCCGAATTGAACGGTGAAGGGGAGGTGGTCAGCGGTATCGTGATTCAGCGGTTTGGCCAGAACGCCCTGACTGTCATCCAGAACGCCAAGACAAAACTGGCTGAAATCGCCGACAGTCTGGGTGAGGGAATCCAGATCATGACCGTTTATGATCGATCGGAACTCATCCTGCGGGCAGTGGAGACCCTGAAGCATACCCTCATCGAGGAGAGCCTGATTGTTGCGGCGGTCTGCATCCTCTTCCTGCTGCATGTGCGCAGTGCCCTGGTCGCCATTCTCATGCTGCCGGTGGGGGTGCTGATCGCCCTTCTGCTCATGCAATCCCTGGGCATGACCTCCAACGTCATGAGCCTGGGCGGCATTGCCATTGCGGTGGGAGCCATGGTGGATGCCGCCATTGTCATGATCGAAAATGCCCACAAGCACCTGGAACGCGCTCCTCCGGACAAACCACGTCATCAGGTGCTGATGGAAGCGGCGGTGGAGGTAGGACCGGCCCTCTTTTTCAGCCTGTTGATCATTACTGTCTCTTTCCTGCCGGTCTTTACCCTGGAGGCCCAGGAGGGACGCTTGTTCAAACCACTGGCGTTTACCAAAACTTTTTCAATGGCCGGGGCTGCCGTGCTTTCCATCACCCTGGTGCCGGCATTGATGCTGCTGTTTGTGCGGGGCCGGATCATGCCGGAACACAAAAACCCCATAAACCGTTTTTTGATCTGGATTTACCGACCGGTCATCCGGCTGGTACTGCGTTTCAAGATTTCTTGCATCCTGTTGGCGTTGGCCGTGCTGGCAGGCAGCATCTTTCCTGCCATGCGTCTCGGCAGTGAATTCATGCCCAACATCAACGAAGGCACACTGCTCTACATGCCCACTACCCTGCCCGGACTTTCCATGACCAAAGCGGAGGAGTTGCTTCAAACCCAGGACAAGTTGATCAAAAGCTTTCCGGAGGTCGCCTCCGTGTTTGGCAAAGCGGGACGCGCTGTCACCGCGACCGACCCTGCGCCGACGGAAATGTTTGAGACAATCATCAACCTGAAACCCGAATCCGAGTGGCGTCCGGGGCTGACCCTGGATGGACTGGTGGCCGAAATGGATGCTGCCCTGCAGATGCCGGGGGTGAGCAATGCCTGGACCATGCCCCTCAAGGCCCGCATTGATATGCTCTCCACCGGCATTCGTACCCCCATTGGCATCAAGGTCTTCGGAAAAAACCTGGAACAGTTGGAACCTTTGGCCCAGAAAATTGAGACTGTGGTCAAGGGTGTAGCCGGTACCACCAGTGTCTATGCCGAGCGGGTGGGAGGTGGCTATTACCTGACCATCGACCCGGATCGGGATGCCATCACCCGCTACGGGTTGACCATTGGTGACCTGCAAGAGGTGATTCTCACCGCTCTGGGTGGAGAGAGCGTTACCACCACCGTGGAAGGGCGGGAACGGTTCACGGTCAACGTGCGGTATCCGCGCGATTTTCGTTCAGATCCCGAGGCCATTGCCCAGAAGGTATTGGTACGGATTGCCAACGGAGCCCAAATTCCCCTGGGACAACTGGCTACACTGCGTCTGGAAAAAGGTCCGGCAGCCATCCGCACTGAAAACGCCATGCTGTCGGTCTACATTTTCGTGGATATACGGGACCGGGACATTGGCGGTTATGTGGCCGATGCCCGCAAAGCGGTACAGGAACAGGTTGTGATGCCGACCGGGACTTTTCTCTTGTGGAGTGGTCAATTTGAATATATGGAACGGGCCAGGGAGAAGCTCAAGGTTGTCATTCCACTGACCCTCATGATTATTTTTCTGCTTTTGTATCTGAATTTTGGCCGTCTGACCGAGACCCTGATTGTCATGCTCTCCCTGCCGTTTGCCCTGGTGGGTGGGATATGGCTGATGGACTGGTTGCATTTCAATTTGAGCGTTGCGGTGGCGGTAGGGTTTATCGCTTTGGCCGGGGTGGCGGCAGAGACAGGGGTGGTGATGTTGATCTATCTGGATCACGCGCTGAGGGAACGGGCCGCCCGGCGTGAGGCGAGAGGGGACTCTCTGACGCAGGATGATCTCTACGAAGCCATCATGGAGGGGGCTGTAGAGCGGGTGCGTCCCAAAATGATGACGGTAGTCGCCATCATGGCGGGTTTGTTACCCATCATGTGGAGCACCGGCACCGGTTCGGAGGTCATGCGCCGCATTGCTGCCCCCATGGTCGGCGGGATGATCTCCTCCACTCTGTTGACATTGGTGATTATTCCGGCAATCTACTTTCAAGTGAAAGAGTTTTCCATTCGGAAAAACTCCCGACGTACAACTGCGTAGAACCACCCTCTCTTTGCTCCAGCAGTGCCCCCTGTGGGGGCACTGCTGCATGAATCACACCCCCAGGGCCCGAGCTGTATCCGGACCAACCTCTCCATCCGGAACCAGACCTTGGCTGTTTTGGAAAGCGATCACTGCGGCCTGGGTCCGTGGTCCGAACACCCCATCGATATGGCCTGGATTTTGCCCGTGATTTTGCAGTGCCGTCTGTATTTCGGCAACCTTTTGACCAACCATCAGGGGCCGTGTCAGCCGGTACGTTACCGCATTGGATGTCGCGGCAATCGTCGCAGGGGGAGTGGTGACCGTGACGGGAGCCGTGCCCGTACCATAATTAACACCAGGAACCACAATCCCAAAGTCCCAACGTCGGCCGGAAATGGTATGGCGAATAACCCCCCTCGCAGTACTGTGCGCCTCCACGGTTCCCCCCTGACCATCAGAGATCACAATGTGGCCCCCTGCCGATGAGATGGGCTCCCTCAGGATGAAAGAACCTGGAATACCGGCTGCATCCTCGATCGTCACAATGGCATGAGCGGCGTGGGCCTGTTCACCCCAATATCCGGTATAGGCATCCGCCCGGACAGGGTTGTTCTGTGGACGTGTTCCGAACAGAATATGAGTAGCCTGCATGAGTGCCCATGAGGCCAGCTCTGCGCAATCCCACGGGCCTTGCCAGTTGGGATCCGTTTTGGGCACTTTCGCACCCAGGACATACTTTTGACCAATGCGAGTTGCTGCAATTCTAACAATTTCTTGTCCAGTCATGGCCATCCTCCCCGAAAATTATCCGATGCATGAAAATTCCCTCATTAATCCATCTCCCCCTTACCTGACGGCAACGTAGCCGGCTTGTCGGTGTGCGAGGCTGTATGCAGACAACACAGCAGCGTACCCTCCACCGGAGAGTTCCAGCCAAACGGCGAACGGTTGTGATCAAGTGCAACGGCGGCCCATCTTGCTGGAGGGCAAGTGTACCAAACGGAACAAACCAATGCAAAACAAAAAACCAATACACATAAAAAACGTATTTTTTTATATGTATATCAATATAAACACATAAATATCATAAAACAACACAAACCAAGTTAATTTCCAAATCAGGAGAGCATTCATTATCCACGACCATGCCGTGATTGAGTTGATGCGGTTTTGGTCATTTTCCAGGGCGAGGAGATAGTATTGGCGGCAGCTGGACGAGGACGCACTGATCGAACAAAATGCAGGGAGCGAAAATTTTACTTGTAAAACAAGCAATCCAAGAAAATAATCGTGCGCGGGGGAGTGGAAGGCGATGATCAAGGCCAAAATTTCATAGAGTGTTTAATGAACAGAAGCTGGCATGGGGTGTATCATGACAAAATGGGCGGTGTGGGGGCTCCTCGCGGGACTGGTATGGTCTGGCGAGGCGGTTGCGGTCGGTGCTATTGCGATCGACAATCAGTTGGATGGTTCTGAACCCATCTACGGGATTGCAATGGAAAAAGATTCCAAGGAGGCTGCCAAACGCAAGGCGTTGCGGCATTGCCGGGAATCGGGTGGGAGCGATTGTATCTTTGTGGTTTGGTTTGAGACCTGTGGCGCGGTGGCAACCGCCAGGAAACGCTATGGTTATGGCTATGGTGTCACCAAAGCCAAGGCGGTTGCCGATGCCCTGGAGATGTGTGGACGCAATAGCTGTCAACTTCTCGTGGCCGAGTGCGAAGAGTGAAGTCGGTCGGAATGGCAGACTGGTCATGGCGTAAACCTGGGGTGTGTCAAAGGACAAGAAGCCTTCGTTGTCATTCCATATCGCGGAGTTTGGCCGGTTCCGATGCCTGCTCCCCCGCCAGGAACCGGGTCAAAGTCTCTTTTTCTCTACTCCTTTATGTTGAATAGAATCCGACAAAACCCGCTGGTCAATCGATTCTGCAACCCGCTGAATGACATCCAGCAAGGTCTGCTTGTTGATGGGCTTGGTGAGATGACCATCGCACCCGGCGGCTAAGCTCTCCCCCTTCTTGTCATTACCCGCATGGGCACTCAGGGCCATGATGATCAACGGCTGACCGCCCTCCTCCTGCTCCCAATGGCGAATGGCGCGGGTGGCGGCATAACCATCCATTCTGGGCATTTCAAGATCCATCAGCACCAAGTCAAATCGCTCTTCCCGGACCCGCGCAACAGCCTCGACTCCATCGTTCACGAACACAACATGGTGCGATGATTTCTTGAGATAGACTTGGAATAATACCTGGTTTTCTGGTGCATCTTCCGCAAACAGGATGCGAAGCCTTCTGGCAGATCCTTCGTGTGTCGATTGCAACGAGTGCATTGGAGCAACCACTTGCACCGGATGCGACGGCAACGTGAAATAAAAGGTACTTCCTTCTCCCAACCGGCTTTCCACCCATATCCGACCACCCATCAACTCCACCAGCTTTCTGGAGATGGCCAACCCCAAACCTGTGCCCCCGTAACGCCGGGCAATGCCAGAATCTGCCTGGGTAAAATGCTCAAAGATACGATTGATATGCTCCTGAGCAATGCCAATACCCGTATCAGACACGCTGAACAAAAGGGTTTCCAACTCCTGGGGGTGTGGGGAGAGCCGTGCAACTATCCGCCCATGCCGGGTAAACTTGACGGCATTGCCCAGCAGGTTGATCAACACCTGTCGCACCCGCCCATCGTCCCCTGACACAGCATCTGGTATACCGGAAGCTACCTCTACCGTCAGGGTCAACCCCTTCTCTTCGGCAGCCATCCGCATCAGACTGGCGATCTCCTCCAAAACCTGACTGGGAGAAAAGGGCAGTTCGGATACGGTAAAACGTCCCGATTCCAGACGGGAAAAATCCAGAATATCGTTGATTACCCCCAACAGTGCCTTGCCAGAACGATGCATGCTCTGCACCATCTGGCGTTGTTCCAGATCCAGGCCGGTCTCCAATAAGACATCCGACATGCCCAACACCACGTTCATGGGCGTACGAATTTCATGGCTCATGGCGGCCAAAAATTCTCCCTTGGCCTGGTTGGCAATCTCCGCCTCCTGTTTTGCCTGCAGGATGGCCTGTTCGGCCTGTTTGCGGTCAGTGATGTCCGATTGCACACCGTTCCACACCAGATCGCCATCCTCCAGCATGGGGTTCGATTCGATGAGCAACCAGCGCATACCATCGCTGCGCTTGATCCGTCCCATCCAGGAAAATTGACTCAAGGTTGCACCTGCCCGTGCAAGGCCACTGTTGAACCCTGGCAAATCGTCGGGGTGAATGGTTTGGAAAACAATGCCATCATCCCGCATCACGCTCTCCTCGCTCACCCCAAACTGAGTACACCAGATCGGACTGACAAAATCAAACCGCGAACGACCATCCGGGGAAATACGCCACTTATAGACACCAACCGGGATGCGTTTAAGCAGATCCGCACGCTCTCTCAACATGGCTTGCAGGGCCAGTTGGTTTTTTTGCACTTCGGTAATATCAAAAAGCGTTATCAAATATTGACGACACTGCATGGCCTCCAGAGTAACCGCATCGGCAAGCACCGTCTTTATACCACCGTTCTTGCACTGAATACGTACCTCCAATGTCTTGAATGGCGTGCCATCGCGCACCCATTGTTCGAGCCGCGCCTGCCATTCTCGCGTCACCTTGTTCCGATACACCGGATCGGGACAGGCCTTGGGCCACCAATCTTCGAGTTGGTTGATCTCATCCAATAGATACCCAAAAGCATTAACAAAAGCATGATTGATGTACGTGACCCTTTGATGGTCGTCGCTGATGGCGTACGGGATGGGCGAAGCGTTGATCATCCCATAAAAATCTTCCTGAATTTTCTGGCGTTCCGCCATCTCCTGCTGCAACTTGCGATTCCATACCATGACCACGACAATCACCACCAAAGAGGCCACCCCAAAGGGTACTACCCACATCAGCACCGTCGTGAGATCCACACCGAGATGCACCTCAACCGACAGCCAAGTATTTTCGATAGCCGACTTTTCCCGACTGCTCATGGCTTCGAGGCCCTTGTCGAGCAAAGCAGCCAACTCCGGCCAATCCTTGCGCACGGCCATGGCCAGTTCAAACCGATATTTTGTGGGAGCGGTAATTTTTACATTTGCCAATCGGAGACGGCGAACCTCGTAGGTGATGGCACCCAGGTTGTCAACGAAGGCATCAATCTGTCGAGACTCGAGGGCGTTCAGGCCGGTGGTGAGATTATCGAAAAGAGCGAGCTCCATCTGCGGGAACTCCTTTTCCAGCAGTTCATGCGTGATGTAGCCCTTTACCACGCCCACCTTGCGCCCGGAGAGGCTCGCCAGATCGGCAACAAAGATCCCCTTGTCGTGGGTGGCGATGACAACCGGGAAGGTAATGAATGGCTTGGTAAAATTTAAAAATTTATCCCGATCCTCAGACCGCACCACAGCAGGCAACATATCCACTTCGCCAACCTTCACCTTTTCCAGTACCTGCGCCCAGGTCAGACCTCGAACGGGCTGGATCTCAATGCCCAACCGCTCCGAAAGGGCATCGATATAACCGGCACTGATGCCACTGAAAACCCCTTTTTCGTCCATGAATACGAAAGGTGGCCACGCAAAATCATCGCCCAGCCGGACCCGGGGATGGGCCGCCAACCAATCCCGCTCCTGCACACTCAGCCGCAGTTTTTCCCGATTCGTACCAGCCTCGTCCGCAGCCGATACCACTCCTGCCTGAACACCGCTAAAGGAGATCAAGACGAACAGCGTGATAAGGACAAAACGCATTATTGACACCATGCACCCTCATTCACCGGCATCGGAGGGGGCAAAAATGGCGGTCTGGTTGGCAATTTCCTGGAGCACATCCAGCAACTTTTTTTTCTTGATCGGCTTGGAAAGATAAAGGGAACATCCCGCCTCCCGACTGCGTTCCGTCTCCCCTTCCATGGCATGGGCCGAAAGGGCAACGATCGGCAAGGGGGGATGTCCGGTCTCCCGTTCCCATTGCCGGATCAGGCGTGTGGCGGTATACCCGTCCATTCTGGGCATCTGTATATCCATGACGACAACGTCAAACTTCTCCTCTTGCACACGAGCAACCGCCTGCTCCCCGTCGCCCACCATCACCAGGTGGTGAGAGGTCTGCCTGAGATAGGCCTCAAACAGCACCTGATTCTCCTCCACATCCTCCGCCAGCAGAATGCGCAGGCTTCTTGTACGGGTTGCAGTGGAGAGATCCGCAGATACCTCCTGTTTTACCGCCCTTTGCGCAATCCGCACCGGCAGCGCAAACAGGAATTGACTCCCCTGCTCCACTTGGCTTTCCACCCATATCCGGCCACCCATCATTTCCACCAAATGCCGGGAAATGGCCAGTCCCAACCCCGTGCCCCCATAGCCACGGGTAATCCCTCCGTCGGCCTGGGTAAACCGTTCAAAAATGGTATCCAACTGCGCCGGGGCAATACCAATGCCGGTATCAACCACCTTGAACAGCATGGTTCCCGGCTGCTGGGGATGCAGTGTCAGCACCACATCCACCCGTCCCTGATGGGTAAATTTGATGGCATTGCTCAACAAATTGATCAAAATCTGGCGTATTCGGCTCTCATCACCCAAAACCGTCTCCGGGATGTCGGAGGCTACCCAATCCTCCATGGCAAGCCCCTTCGTCTCGGCCACCACCTCCATCAGATGGGTGGTTTCGGCCACCACCTGACGGGGAGAATAGGGAGCATCCTCCAGAGAGATGCGCCCCGCCTCGATGCGGGAAAAGTCCAGGATATCATTGATCACCCCCAGCATGGCCTTGCCTGAGTGGTGCATGGTCTGAACAAAACGGCGTTGTACGGGGGTAAGATCGGTCTCCAGCAACAACTCCGACATGCCGAGTACCACGTTCATGGGGGTACGGATTTCATGGCTCATGCTGGCCAGAAAATCGCCCTTGGCGCGGGTTGCCGCTTCGGCCTGCTCTTTGGCCTGCAACAACAATATCTCCGACCGCTGGCGTTCGGTAATATCCTGTACATTCACCACCCGATAGAGAACCTTGCCGTCATTATCCTTGACGGCGGTAATATTGAGAAGCACGGGAAAGGTGGTTCCATCCCGGCGGATATGGCTGCTTTCTGCGGTGATGTGTCCCCTGCTGTGCGCCGCCCGGATCAAATCCGGCAGTTGGGATCGCGACTCTGGGGCAAACACATCGGTGATAGGCCGCCCTCTCAACTCCTCAACCGTATAGCCATGCATGCGAGCAAAAGCAGGATTCATCAACTCCAGGGTATTACCCGTGGCGTCACCCACCACCACCCCCCACTCGGCGTGTTCAAAAATATGCCCCCATTTGCGCAGATCCGCCAGTGCCTGCTGGCGCACAAGATTGCGAATTTCGTTACTGAGAATCAGGGCGGCATGGCTGCAAAAAGCGGGCAACACATCCTGCAAAGAGGCCCCTCCAATGTGCAAATTTTCCAGTTTTATGATCCCGATCAACTCTTCCCCAACCAGCAGGGGGAAGGCCCAGGTCCAGGCCGGCAGAGTCTGTTCACCCTGTATCAGGGTATCCGCAATGGCGACGCGCTGCTCCATGAAGGTCCGGTACTCTGCAACCTGGCTGACCAGGGGGTCATCAATGGCGGCCAAAAATTTTCGGGTACCGAAAAGGTCGGCATACTGCAATTTTTCCTCAATCCAGTAGTAAAGCTTGATGTTGGTACCACCGATGGTATTCACAATATTGTGCAGCATGTTGCCGACCATGTTATCCAGACCGGATAACGGATTCAGATGCTCAATCAGGTAGACAATCAGTTGCAGACTGGCTTTTTCCGATGACAGTTTGCGAAGCCGCAGCTCCATGGAGGCCAATTGCTGTTTGAGTGCTGCGTAGTCGTTCGGACCGTTCATTGCAGTGTCCGCCGCTTGCGGTCCAACGCTTCGGTCAATACCCACTCCAAATGCTTCAGGTCGGCATCCATCCATACGAGCGGCAGATCCACAAAACGGGCTGCCGATTCGGCTGCCAGGGTGAAGTCGTCGGAACAGGGGGTGCGAACGGCCAGCAAATATTGATGACTGCTGTGAAAAATTTCACGTACCACGCTCTGGTTTCTGCCAAAGGCTTCGGTCAACATGGGCTCCCAACTCAAGGCCCAATCCTCCAGCAGAAAACAGGCCCCCTTTCGCAACTCTTCCATGAATCGTTCGTACCCCAACAACATGACAATGCAGTTTTGTCCATGAGTGCGTACGGTATGATGTTCTTCCAGCATATCTGCCATTTTCGGGTGGCAGGCACCGTAAAAGACCACGGTCTGCCGGGCCTGCTGCTCGGCATCGTCGAGGGAGTGGGTGAGTTGGCCCTGCAGGCGGTCGTAATAGTTGTGCAATGCAGAATCAAGAAAGAGGGGCACCAGATTCCAACCGTTCTGGCCAATCAAATAATTCACCTCCTTGTGCAGGATGCCACATCCAACCAGATGCAAGGGAGCTGCGACAGCGTTCATGCGTAGCCTCCCTGGGCAAAGGCGGCATCCAGCATGGCATGGATGTTGGCTTCGGGAATGGCCATGGGCATGACACCAGTACCGAACAGAAAACGGCCACCCACCTTGCCGATCTCGCAGAGGCGACGCACCTCGGCCCGCGTCTCCTCTGGCGTCCAATGAATCATCCGAATGTCATCAATGACACCACACGTCAAGCCTCGATTGCCAATGATGGCCTTGGCTTCGGCCAGACTGTCCATCGGACTGATATAGTAGGCACCGATCGCCAACTCTTCCAGCACCTGCCGGATGACCGCATTGAAGGGGGCCATACCGGCATAATAGACAATCCCTTCCACCCCTCCCGGCTCCAGGTCACGTTTCATCCAGGGCATGGAAAAGCTCTTGAACCGCTTCATGCCGACAAAAGAGGGGGTACCAAACGGGGTTGAATAGACCAGAACATGCACCCCGGCAGCCCGGTAGGCGGCCACCTCCTTGCGGAAAAGGTCAGAACATTTGCGCAACAACTCGTCACGCAAATCAACGGGACCGGTCATCAAAAGTTGCAACCAGCTCTCCATGCCCATCAACAGGGCTGGCATGGAGGTGGAGGCCGTCAGATAGGCACAGATGGGATGGGTGGCACCTGCCTCACGTTGTAGAATAGAGAGACAGTTGCCGGTTTCAACCCAGGCAGGATGGCGGGTGATGTCATCGGGAACCTCCAGTTTGGCAATGTCATCCCACTCCTTGATCACAAAGTTGGCCACGTTGGGAGATCCATTGTCGGCATATAAAACATCGCGACTGCCCAACAGTTCGGCCTCCTTGCCGACGTAGAACAGACTCCAAAGATTGTCATAACCATAGCGCGCCCGCATGCGAAGCTGGCCTTCCGCCACATGTTCGCCACGGGCATAATATTCCTGTTGCGTCATGCCCAGCTCCCGTGCCCCCTGGTCGAGAAGGTTGCAGAATACAGGAATGCGGGGGGCCGGATTGCCATGAATGGCCGCGACCAGAATCTCAAGGGGTGTCATGGCGTTTAACCTCCCGGATCAACTCAATGATCACTTTGGCGGCATTGATCCCATCCTCTGCCCAGGCGTCAGCACCAACTGCCTGATACAGATTCGGGTCGAAGCGGTACGGAGCCCCGCCAACCACCAGCTTGATGCGGTCCGTCAACCCCCGTTCCTGCAAGCGTGCGCGAACCTTGCGGCACCCCTCTTCCCCCATGGCAGTATGGACCATCATGGCAGAAATGCCGATGACCTGCGCATCCAGTCGGACCGCCTCATCGATAAAATGTTCGGCGGATACATTGACGCCCAGGTCCACCACCTCCACCATCATTGCCTTCAGGCAGCCCATGACGATACGCTTGCCCAAGGAGTGCAGATCGCCATGGGCGGTACCGATCACGACCCGTCCAACGACCTCCGGTGAGTTGCGAAATTTTGGCAACATTTTTTCTGTGACCTCCACAGCAATCTGGGAGGTCATGAAATGTTGGGCCAGGTTGGCATCCGGATCACTGGCGATCAGGGACATCATCGTTTCAATGGCGGGAATGACAACCTTGAAGACAACCTCTTCGGCGGTCACCCCCTGTGCCAGAGCCCGGTCCACCACATTCAATGCCGCCATCCTGTCGGTTTCAAAGACGGCCTCGTTGTATGACTGGATGATGTCGTCAAGCATGGTCTGGTCTCACTTAATCGTCTGATTTTGGGACAAAGAAATGGGCTTTAGACGGAGATGATCTAGATAATCATCATCATATCGACCTCGCATGGACAGGTTGACCGGGGCCATGAGATGGGTCAACCGGGCAAAACGGGCCATGCCCGCCCCGTCCAGCAAGGCCTGTTCGCAGCCGGAGAGGGCGGCATTTGTCATCAACTCCATGCGGGAGAGGGCAAGCGGCGGCAACAACCCCACACTCTGCGCGAGGGAGAGATCGAGATGGTGGCCAAAACTGCCGCAGATACACAAACGCTGCAGGTCGGACCACTCCAGGCCAGCGACAGCCAGCAGCGTGCCCATGGCAGCCGCCGTGGCGGCCTTGGCCCGCTGGAAAGCATCCACGTCATGCCCGGTGATGGCGGTACGCGGATTGTCTGGATCCAGGCGGTACCCCTCTGTACCCGGTGGAACGGTAAAGCGGCCCGACGGTTTGAGGGCACCGTTCTCCAACAGACGGGCAATGCCATCCAACAGACCGGATCCGCAAAAGCCCTGGGGTGCGACCCCTCCAATCACCTCGCACGAAAAGGCTGCATCAATGCCATGCACCCGATAAATCGCCCCGATCTGGACGGGCATGCCATGTCGGATGCCCACCCCCTCAAAAGCCGGACCACCCGGCGTCGAAGTGACCAGCACTCTCTGGCCAGTCCACAGTGCAAGCTCGACATTGGTGCCCAGATCCAACAGCATGGAACCGGGCGGTCCCTCAACCAGATCGGTGGCAATCAGGTCTGCCACCAGATCCGAACCGATAAACCCGGCCACCGGGGCGGGTAACACTATCTCGGCGTTGGGCAACCCCCAAGCCTGTTGCCATGCCTGCCAGTCCGGGGGCTGGCAGGAGATGGGCTGCTGCCAGTAGGCGGGATCGATCAGGGTGTCATACCCTGCTCCGGTCAACAGCGTCAACATGGCCGTGTTGCCAACGATCATGACCCGACCAACGTCAGCCAACAGGGGCGTGACCTTGCCCAACTCCCGCGCCAACATGTCGCGCAGGGCATCGATAAGGGCATCACGGACCAACCGGGCCAACTCGGCGGCATGGATACGGGCAGCATCCAGGCGACTCAAAACATCAGCCCCGAACACCCCCTGGGGGTTTGGACCACGTCGTGTCGCCATGCGTTGGCGACTGCCACAATCCCACAGGGATAAACGGATGTGAGTCGTACCCAGATCAACCGCCAGACCATATTTGTATCGTATTGCGGCAGGTTGCTCACTGGAAACGGGGCACAAATCCTCCATCGGAATGGTTGTCCATACGGATGGTGGTGGCGGATGATCAATCCGTATGGCGAGATCACCCAGCAGGCGCAACTGACAGGCCAACCGTTCTCCCCTGGCCTGGGCGGCGGAATCGAGTCGCAGACGCTCCGCCGGCATCAGCGGATTGACCTCTCCGCGCAATACACGCACCACACAGGCACCGCAGGCACCGATCCCGCCGCAGGCCGCTCGAACCCTTGGACCGAACAGATCCAGGATCTCCCGCACAGACCGACCACGGCCGAACGGCAAGCATGTTACGGAAGCACCCACGTGAACCGTCAGCACAGCCATCTGGTTACTGTGGTTCGCCGTCAACACCGCTCGCTCCCTACACCAACAGGCGATTCTCAGCAGACAACATACCGGGCACTTCCGTTCTCCTTGGTCTCACGCCCATCCAAAATCAGGCCACCGAAACTCGTTGCGGAAAAGCATATCGGATCCAACCATAAAACGACACAAAAAAATGCAGCAATTGCCGATTTTGCAAAGAAGAGACGCTTGATACCATGCCCAGGTCCATCATGGTGGACATTTTGAAAAAAATTTGTACACGCCCCCGACAGAAACGCTCCAGAGTGGTATCGCGCCTGCCTGCGAAGTGCCGCAAGCCGGAGGGGGCGGGAAACGCCCCCCCACAATCAGCAAACAGCCGCTTACCGTCTATTGATCAACGGTCAAACCGATCCACAATGCGTACCTCATCCATTGCCAACTGCCCTCCCCGTACGAGAGCCGGTTGCAACCCCTTGCCGATCACCACAAACAGGGTGATGATGTGGTCGTCTGGCAGTTGGATCAAACGACCTACCGCATCAAAATCAAATCCATCCATGGGACAGGAGTCATACCCCATCCCCTGCGCGGCCAGCATCAAGGTCTGAGCCGCCAAGCCACAAGAGCGCATGCACTCATCCCGTTGGAACTGAGCATGCTCACCATAATACTGATGGATGGCTGGGACCATGAAATCTTGCACCTCCTTGGAGGCATTCCGCCAGTAACGAACCGGATCTTTGCGCCACGCCTTCAGGTCGGCACACAAAACGACCAGCAAAGAGGCATCCGTCACCTGCGCCTGATTCCAGGCAACCTCGCGAATCTGTTGTCGCAACCCCCGATCTTTCACCAGCACAAAACGCCAATGTTGGATATTGAAAGCTGTAGGAGATAACATGGCCAGTTGGATCAGACGATCCTCCTCCTGCTGGCTCATGATATGGTCCGGGTCAAACTTTCTGATAGAGCGACGATTTTCAATGGCAGATGCAATATCCATGACAGCGATTCCTTTTCTGATTCGGAGTATGATTTAAAACGTCCTTGGCCGACTGGCTGCCCATGGCCATTGGATAAGCCCACAGACCACCACCGTAGCTGGCAGAGTCACTTCTGTACCGGTTTGGTTGTCCCGCTGCCGATGAGGGTTTCAAAGTCCAGGCCTTCCGTCAAAGATTCCAGATAATTTTTCAGTTTTGCCCTTTCCAGGGTATTCCTGACCCGGGCTTTCAGTACAGGCGGGGAGACCGGCTTGATCAGATAATCCTCTCCGCCTATCTCCAACCCTCGGGCCTCATCCACCGCTTCATCTGCGGCAGTCACAAAAATGACAGGGATAGCATTGGTTGCCTGATCCTTTTTCAGGGTTTCACACACATCAAATCCACTCATGCCTGGCATTTTAATGTCAAGAAGAATCAAATCCGGCTTGCACACCGCAGTTGCCCGCAAAGCACTCTCGCCATTGGTGGCAACAGCAATTTCATAATCGGAAGATAACATCTCGATAAGCAGCTGAATAAATACGGGGTTATCATCGACAAGCAAGATTCTTGACTTCATTCAAACTCCTTTGCAATCCACTGATCCTGTTTGTGAAAACTTTTATTGATTGGGAGCCAGGTTATTCATCACTGCCATCCGTTATTCTGTGCTTGCACTCAGTGCCTGGATGAGTTCTTGCCGGGATGTTATCGCCTCTTGTTCGGCCTCTTCCCGGTTATGGGTCGCTTTTATCAACTCTTGCTCGGTATCTTTCAACCGTTTCTGAGCGCGCACCATTCTGACAATGGCATCCCCCACACCCGTTGATGCCGCCCAGGAAAGCACACGCTTTACCTCTGCCGTGTTGTTGCTTATAACCCATTTGGCTTTACCTGCCAGGATTGAGAGGCGATGTTTACACAAGGTATCCAACCCTCCGCTTTCACAGGTACAGCTCGCAGTCAGTCTTTTTTGCTCCTTGCAGATGGTGACAGTATAATGCGGGGTGTCGTTGGACACCTGAACATTGAACTTTATCTCGTCCATGACCCGAAAACTCTTTGGTATGAATGATATTGACTCCCCTTTGTGCGGCACTCGTTACGCCTTCTTCCACCCCCTGCCACCACATGGCACTCCTCGCAAGGGGAGTATCTTCCACCCAGCCCAACCACATGCGCATTGCGACTGGACACAACCCCAACGACAGCCTCCGGCATTCTACCATAACATCCCATACCTGGCGAGAGCTGCTTATCCCAATCAGAGCTGGCTGCAATTTCAAATGCCTCCTGACGCGATTTTCCAATATTTTCTTGCCTGTTCCCGCAAACCGGCCCGACAACCGATTTTCAAGACGCCAAAAAATTGGGCTTCGCAACAAAAGCGACGGCAGGGTATAGTGTCGATTTGCCGGAAGGCAGCGCATCGTGAGCGGTCAGAACACTATCCGTTACCCCGTTTTTTCCCACAGGGAGCATTCATGTCAAAAACAGCATCCAAAACTGCCAGTGAAATTCTGGATCAAGTGGCCAAAGCGAAACAGATACTCGACCATTTCAACGAAGCTGCCTTGAATGCACGGGGTGAGTTCCAGGAGGGGGCCACGGTTCGGGCGCATCTGAACGCGGCAAAGGCACACATCACTCGAGCGATAGAGAAAGCGCAATCCATCCGGTGATGGTTGGTACCGCGCAACACAGGACAGTCAACCATATCTCTTGCACAAGACGGAAAAGCCTATGATTATTCCTGCCGACCGACTGACTCCCGAAGCGTTACGGGCCATTGTGGAGGCGTTTGTCACCAGCGATATGCCCGAGGACTGGTCCACGGAACTCCCGCTTGCGGTAAAGGTGGCCCAAGTCATCCGCCAAATCCATGCGGGGTTGGCCGAAATCCGCTTTGACCCCATCACGGAGAGTTGTGGTGTCTTCATGAAGGAGGAAGAGTAGTAACAGGCATCATGCCCCGTTTCTGCAGCCATGCGCGGCCTCTTGCGCCCTGCCGGACTGACCGACCAGGGGTTCCGAATGCAGCAGCTGGTACCGGGGTGGTCCCGATCCGAGTTGTGAACGGTAGAGGTGCAGTGCCGTGATCGGCCACGGCGGGGAGGTCGTTGCGCGGGTTGGCAGCGTTGTGCCTGACGACCAGCCGGGTTTGCGGGCTCGGGCAAGGGTTATGTGGGGGTGAAAGGGACGATCATCCTGTTCGCCTGCCGTGATTTCGCGATGGATGGCTGCCACCAGAGTGTGCAGACTCGGCAGCGCAGTGCCGGCCACCCCGACCCAGAAAATCCTGCCCCGTTCCATACTCGGAAAGCCCCCCCAGCCCGCAATTTGCAGGGTGAATGGTGCCACCCCTGTCGTGGCCCTGGCCATGCCTGCTTGCAGCGCAGGCAGATCGGATTCGTTCAACTCGCCAAGAAATCGCAAGGTCAGGTGATAATTTTCCTTCGGAATCCAGACAAGGGCTGTCCGTTGTGTCTGCAACCATGCCCTTTCGCCATCCAGAAAAGTGGCAACCTCCGGGGTCGGATCCAAAGCCAAAAAAAGACGCATCAGCCACTCCTTATGTAAGCGGTGAATGAATGTGTCCAAGGATTGAAACCTCATCTTTCGTTAATGTCACCTTTCCTCCAGGAGGCCAGATTAAATCATGGACCAGAATTAAAGAAAGTCAGCACTGGTACACTTTGGGTGAACATGGATTGGTACACTTTGGGCGGCTATTGACAAGGAATGTGCCCCAATCTCCCACCCGTGTCAACAACGGAGAGGTTTTGACCAGTATGTCGTCTTTTCCGGCAAGGTGTGCCTGGGCACTGCTCCAGGGATAATCCGCAGGAGCTTCAATCAGGGATAATCCGCAGGAGCTTCAATCAAGCGAGCCCGCACCGGGTTGAGTTCCACGTAGCGCGCTGCCACGTAGAGGTGCGCTTCATCCATGGGAAAAGATGCAAACCGTTCCTGCCAGAGGTAACCACGCCATTTCATGCGAAAGTTGATGTGCCGGTGTCTTGGTTCCCGATTTGACTGGACACGGAAAGGCCGGATTTGACGGGTGCGACGAATCCATTGGCATTTCGTCCAGCAAGGAGATACACTGGCCCTGTATTCTGGTGGTTCTCGTCAACAGTCCATTGCTGGCGTTGGTGTTTTCTGAGGGTGAGCAAGCTCATGGAAGACTTGGATAAAAATCGATCTCAGTACGACACCACCTTCAAGGATTTATTCAAGCAGCCACCCCAGCGATTGCTGCAGGTGCTGGTCGGGCGTCAGGCGATTGCCATGTTACCGGTTGAGTTCGCATCCACCCAAAAGCGGGTGCCCGATTTGGTTTTCCTGATGGATGACGACTCGCTGTTCCACACGGAATTGCACAGCAAGTCCGAAGAGATGGATTGGCGGATGTTGATGTACTATACGTTCATACGGCAGCAGTACCCGAACAAGGTGCTTATCCAGAAGGTGCTGTATGTCGGAGAGGCAAGCTGGAAACCGCAGATTGGCATTGAGGAGCCGAATCTGTCATTCCGGTACGAGGTGGTTGATATCCGCGATATTGACTGCCGTGAAATGATGGCCAGTCCACTTTTGGAGGAAAACATCCTGGCCATTCTTTGTCGGATGGGTGATCAGAACGAAACCATTCGAGATATTTTAAGTAGAATCAGTGAGTTGCCGGACAAGGCCAGAGCGGATGCGTTGACAAAGCTGGTGATTCTGTCCCGGTTGCGTCGGTTGGAAACGGTTGTCAAAAAGGAGGCGGAAGAAATGGCACTTACATTCAATGTGATGGAAAACGATGTTTTGCGACCGTTGTTTTTGCAGGCGCAGATGGATGGCGAACTGGCGGGTGAGCAGAAGGGCGAAAAAAAAGGCAAGGCAGAGATGCTGACACACATCCTGCAACGTCGCTTCGGCAACCTGCCCCAATGGGCCAGCCAGAAAATAGCCGACGCTGAGCTATCCACCCTGGAGGAATGGAGCCTCCGGATCCTGGACGCCACAACCCTGGAGAGCGTGCTGGCGGATCCGTCCTGATTCCAGAGTGTATTTCACCCCGGAGGATTGACCAACCGCTCCGAGTTGCGAAAATGCTGGACGGGAGGAGTGGACATGCACAGCATGGGTGGTGCCCTCTAATATTGACAAAAAATAACAGATAATAATAAAGAATGTGTTGGTTCAGCGTGAATGATACAGATGGCCGTTGCGCGTAAGCACTTTTTCGGACACTCCCGGCACCAGTCTCTCCCCGTACATACTCGGAGTGGCTGGTCAATCCTCCAGGGCAACACACTCTGGAGTCAAGATGGATCCGCCAGCACGCTCTCCAGGGTTGTGGCGTCCAGGATGCGGAGGCTCCATTCTTCCAAAGTGGACAATTCCGCATCGGCTATTTTCTGGCTGGCCCATGGGGGTAAGTTACCGAAGCGGCGTTGCAGTTGGCGCGTCAGCATCTTGGCCTCGCCTTTTTGCTCACCGATCTGTTCACCTTCCTGTCGGCCAATCAGAATCCCCTTCTGCTCAATGTCCCTCGACCATTTCTCAACGTGTGTCGCCAACATGTTCACCACCTCCTCAAGCTCTTCGGGAATACGCGGTAGAGAATGCGGCCCTCCGATTTCCCCGATTTCCCTTTCTGAATCTGGAAAAGAAATGAATATACTGTCCCCCGATTTCCTTTTCGATTTCCCTTTCTGAATCTGGAAAAGAAATGAATATACTGTCCCCCGATTTCCTTTTGAATATACTGTCCCCCGATTTCCGATTTCCTTTTGGAAAAGAAATGAATATACTGTCCCCCGATTTCCCAGGTTCGATTTCCGGCCTTGATCATCGTTTCGTCCACCGACCATGATTATCGCACGCCAGAAAGGGGTGCTGTCAGGGTAGAAAAAGAGTAGGCTCGGTTTGGCAAGTTACCGATTGCCACGTCACCAATCACC
>PEAG01000058.1 GCA_002753505.1 Magnetococcales bacterium HCHbin5
GCCCTCCAGGAGTGCCCCTGCGGGGCGTTTTGGGCGCGCTGCGCCCATTTGCTGCGCAAATGGGCTTCTGGGAAAGCGCGCCCGTACATGCAGGGGCTTTGCCCCTGCACCCCACCGGGGACCGTGACGGTCCCCGGACCCCTGCAATTGTTTTAAGAAAAACGGGGACCGTGACGGTCCCCGGATCCCTGCAATTGTTTTAAAAAAACCGGGGACCGTGACGGTCCCCGGACCCCTGCAATCCTGAAAAAGATTCAGCAAACCTCTACCGCTCCCCTGCCAACCCCGCCTCACTGAGCGATTGCAAAAGCGTGGTGGCCTCTGCATCTGCGGTCAGATCGGCAAACCGACTGGCAATCTCCGACAACGAACACCCCTCCAACGGGTGCAACAGATCCGGTGCCAACTCCGCCAACGGTATCGCCAGAAAAGGTCGCTGCAGTATGTCGGGATCCGGTAACACCAACTGCTCCGACTGCAACAAACTCTCTCCCATCAACGCAATATCCAAATCCAACGTCCGGGGCGCATACCGCCAGGCGGTGCGAACCCGCTGCAACTCCGCCTCAATGGTGCGCAACAACCGCTGCAAGGCGAACGGATCCTGCTGACTCTCCAACCGCACCGCACCATTCAGAAAATCGGGCGCAGCAGCGGAACCACCCCGCTCCGGATCGGGCAACGCAGCCGTACGATAAACCGTGGAGACCGCAGAGATGCCAACCTCCTGATGGAGACGCAACAGCCCACGGTGCAGATTGGGCAATGGGTCAATGTTGGAACCAAAGGCAATCAACACGGGAGAGGTGCTGGGCATCTCATGCTCCTGGCGGCTGGAAACGCGAACGATCCCGCTTGATCACCACACCCACCGTTTTGGCAAATCGTAACGCCCCCGGCTTGTTGACCGAAACCTTGACCCGATATACCCGAGAATCCGCCAGACAAAGCTCGGCAATCCGTTCTGCCAGCGTCTCAACCAGAAAAAACTGCGACTGCTCGGTGAGGGCAATGATCGCCTTGCTCAAGGTTTTATAGTTGACCGTATCCTCAATCCGATCGCTCTTGCCCGCCTGGGAAAGATCTGCCCGCAGGCAGACATCAATGCGCACATCCTGCAACACACTGCGCTCCCACTCCTGAACGCCAATGACACAGCGCAAACGAAGATCACGGATTTTAATACGATCAAGGGGGGGCGGCGGAACGGGTGAAATGGAATCCATAATATCTCTCCAGTTTTAGAGGTGCTCTCCACCATCAACATAAACCATCTCTCCGGTAATGAAAGCATGTCGTACCAGAAACAGCAAGGTATCCACAATATCCTGCGGTGAACCGGGACGCCCCAAAGGGGTGGCGGCGGCAATCCGTTGAAAGTGCGCCTCGCCCTCCATGCCCACGGCCGGCAAAATGGGACCAGGGGCAATGGCATTGACCCGAATGGTGGGAGCCAACTCCAGGGCCGCCATCCGGGTCAGACTCCACAACGCGCTTTTGGCAACCGTGTAGGCCAAATGTCCCGGCCGCGGCCGGATAATGCGTTGGTCCAGCAGATTGACAATGACTCCCGCCGTGACCGGGCCCAGGGCACGGGCAAAGGCCTGCATCAACAAAAAAGGGGCCGTCAGATTGATCGCCAGCATCTCTTGCCAGGCTTCCAGCGAGGTGGTGCCAAAGGCACCCGGTTTGAAAATGGCGGCATTGTTGACCAGAATACGTACCGTTCCCAGTTGGCTGTCGACCTGCTCCAGCAGATGAGTGGTCTGCCGGGGGTCCGCCAGATCGGCCAGGAAAGGTTCCGCCACCCCGCCCTGTTGCTGAATGGTGTGACAAAGTGCCTGGGCCGCCGCCAGAGAGTGATGGGCATGGACCGCCACCTTGACCCCCGCCAGAGCCAACGCCTGGGCACAGGCCGCTCCGATGCGTTGACCGGCACCGGTGATCAGGGCGGTGCTGCCTGCCAACTCCAGGGACGAGGGCTGAGAAGGGTCAGGAGTGTGCAAAAATATCCTCAGCCTCCCATCCTGCCAGGTCCAGGCTGACCCGGGTGGGCAGAAAAGCCATGCAACTCTGAGCTGTTTCCAGGCGGCCCTCCCGCTGGAGCATCTCTTCCAACGCCTCTTTCAGGGGAACTAGGTGCAGGACATCCGATTGGGCATACTGGATCTGTTGCGGCGAAAGCGCGGCAGAGCCCCAGTCAGAGGATTGCTGCTGTTTGTCCATCTCAACCCCCAGCAACTCCCGGGTCAAATCCTTGAGGCCGTGATAGCCGCTGTAGGTGCGGACCAGTCGCGAGGCAATTTTGGTGCAGAAGACCGGTTGGACCTGAATATTCAACCAATGGCGCAAACTGGCCAGATCAAAGCGGGCGAAATGAAATATTTTTTCAACCTGCGGCGACTCCAGCAGCTCTTTCAGATGCGGGGCCTGAAAATTTTTGATCTGCACCATGGCCACCAACCCCTCCTCGTTGCACATCTGCACCAGACACAAGCGGTCACGTAGAACATTCAACCCCATGGTCTCTGTGTCAACCGAGAGATAGCGGCTTTTCAGATAGCGTTGCAAATAGGCTTCATCCAGATCGTCCTGGAAAATTTTGGGTTGGGTTGGCCGGGTGGGCATGGTTACCACTCCTCGCGAAAAAGGTGAAAGAGACAGAGGCAAAAAAGAGACATGGCTCTCGTGCTGGAATTGTGGCATAATCCCACGTTATCCCAAGCTAGAATCGGCCTGATCTTTTTTCCAGGCCGGGAGTGTGTCCAAAAACAGTGCCGAGTGGATGGTATTGTCATGGCAACGGTTGGGGCAAAAGGGGTATTATCTTCCAATGGCCACCCGGCAACGAACAGGAAGAGAAGTGTAGCAGACGACCTACATCCAAGCTCTTGTTATAAAGAGTTCTTGACCAAATGGAAAGGATTTGGCAATGGCATCGAAGGATATTTATACCGCTGAACAGTTGGAACGCATTCGCTCTACGCTGGGTTCTTCCCTGGGAGAAAAATCGGCGCAGGCGTTGGAGACGCTGGAGAGCCGTTTTGCACCTGCTCCGGAAATTTCGGAGGAGGATGAAAAACTGATGAAATTGCGCGAAAAAATGGAGAACAAAACCGTCGACGTGGATTCAATCATCGCGACGGGGCGGTTGCCTGCCATGATCAGCGCGTTGGATCGGGTCAAGGAGGAGCCAGACAAGCAGAAACGGCTGGTAACGGTTATTATCAATCACAAGGAGGCCAAATCCCCGGCCCTGGTGGATGCCTTGAGTCGGGTGAGTGAGCAGCAACCGTTGGTTGAGACCCTGGTGGCGGCCATTGTTTCCCAGCGTGGGGTCAATCCGCTGATTGATGCGTTGCGTCATGCCACGATCAGCCAGACGGCCTACAACTCTTTGGCCCAGGCGATTGCCGAGCAGGGTACGGTCAACCATATGATTCGCACCATTGGGACTGCGCCCCGGGGGCAGCCGGATGCGGAGTTGATGTGGGCGATGGAGATCATGCGCAAGGGCACGTTGGAGCAGATGCTGGAGGCCATGAATCTGTTGGACGACAACTCTCCGGGTATGGTTGCCCTGGCGACCGGGGTGACCAATCGCAAGGATGTGGGGGTTGAGCCGATGGTGCGGGCTTTGGCCCACTGCAAGAACAATGTCAAAGCTTCCGCCATTCTTTCCAGGCAGTTGACTGAGATTGTAGATGTCAATGCCATCGTCGTGATCCTGGAAAAATATATCAGTGATGCTTCGGATGCGGGAGAAATTCTGGTGGTCAAGCTGGTGCATCGCACCAAGTTTGCCAAGAGTCGGGAGGGGTTGTTGTTCAAGGCCTGTCGTTTTATGCGGGGCAGTTCCATGGCGGGCAAAATATTGGCGATGGGTATTTGTGATTTGAACAATCCCGAGCAGATCGCGGATGGCTATCGGCGCATGCAGGCCCATCTGGACGGGCAAAAAATCCTGGCGGTGGCTGCATCCAAAAAGTTGAGTGCCTTCAAGGCGATGGCATTATTGGGCAAGGAGTATTTCCGTGTCTCGTCCCTTCAGGCGGAGGCGGATGGCTTTTTGAAAGAGGCCCGGCAGCGGTATGAGTGGGTGTTGCGGGAGGTGTTGGGGGAGGATCCCAGTGTGACGCCAGAGCCGGAGCCGCCGCCGACGGAGCCGCCCAAGACGGAGGCTCCCAAAAAGGAGGCGGACAAGAAGGGCGACGCGAAAAAATAGGGCAGTTGCAGATCATTGCCGGGGTCCGGGGAGCGTCACGCTCCCCGGTGGGGTGCCGGGGCAAAGCCCCATATGCGCTAACGTGATTGCGATCTTCTGTTAAACGATTGCCGGGGTCCGGGGAGCGTCACGCTCCCCGGTGGGGTGCCGGGGCAAAGCCCCATATGCGCTAACGTGATTGCGATCTTCTGTTAAACGATTGCCGGGGTCCGGGGAGCGTCACGCTCCCCGGTGGGGTGCCGGGGCAAAGCCCCTGCATGGTCGGCGCGTTTTCCCAAAGCCCATTTTCGCAGAAAATGGGCGCAACGCGCCCAAAACCGCCCCGCAGGGGCGACCTTGGGAGGGCGGCAGCCCGACGCGCACGGTTATGTCATGGAAAATGTCTGGACAAGAAAGCAACACGTTCGGATATTACGCTTTTTTGTTTGACACAAGGCCAGGATCGGTTTTTTTTCCAAGCCAAGTGACCTTTTGCCCGCTCTCGGTCGGGCTGCCGCCCTCCAGCAGTGCCCCTGCGGGGCGTCTTGGGCGCGCTGCGCAAATTTCCTGCGGAAATTTGCTTCGGTAAAAGCGCGCCCGTTACATGCAGGGGCTTTGCCCCTGCACCCCACTGGGGACCGTGACGGTCCCCAGGCCCCTGCAATCGTTTGAAAAGATTAGAAAAAGCATGGGCGTGGTCATCGTGTTGGCGCGTATGGGGCTTTGCCCCTGCACGTAACGGGGAGCGTGACGCTCCCCGGACCCCGGCAATCGTTTTAAAAGATTAAAAAAACAAGGAGATTTTTTTATGTATATCGTGACGGGTGGGGCCGGCTTTATCGGCTCCAACATTGTGGCTGGCCTGAACCAACAAGGAAAAACCGATATCCTGGTGGTGGACAACCTGCTCAAAGGCGATAAATTTTTAAATATACGCGACCTGCAAATCGCTGACTTCATGGATAAAACCGAGTTTCGCAACCACCTGCACAAAGGCAGCTTCCAACACGTCAACCTGGATGCCATCTTCCATCAGGGAGCCTGCTCGGATACCATGGAATACGATGGCCGCTACATGATGGACAACAATTTTACCTACTCCAAAGAGCTGCTCCACTTTGCCCTGGAACGGGCCATCCCGTTTGTCTACGCCTCCAGTGCCGCCGTCTACGGCGCAAGCAGCACCTTTGACGAACAGCCCGATTATGAAAAACCCCTTAATGTATATGGCTATTCCAAACTGCTGTTTGACCGCTACGTGGCACAATGCCGCCCCTCCAGCACGGTGGTGGGACTGCGCTATTTTAACGTCTACGGACCACGGGAACAACACAAAGGCCGCATGGCCTCCATGGTCTACCAACTCTACCAACAACTGCTGACCAGCGGCGTGGCCCAACTGTTTGAAGGCTCCGGCGGCTACGGCAACGGGGAACAACGACGGGATTTTATCAGCGTCGGCGACGTGGTGCAGGTCAATCTGTGGCTGGCTCAACAACAGGGTATCCAGGGGGCCTGCAACGTCGGCACCGGCCAAAGCCGCAGCTTTAACGATATTGCCCGCCACCTCTGCGCGCGCCTGGGACGAGGGGAGATCCGGTACAAACCGATGCCGGAAGGCCTGGCGAAAAAATACCAGAACTTTACCGAAGCCAATGTCACCCGCCTGCGCAGCCTGGGCTTTGTGCAGCCCTTTACCAGCCTGGAGGCGGGCGTGGATGCCTTCCTGGATGCCGAACAGACCGTGGGTGCGTGAGCGAACAGCGTGGCGGACGATCTGCTCGTTATCGGTCCCTCCTGGGTTGGCGATATGGTGATGGCGCAGGCCCTCTTTCTGCTTCTGAAACAGCGACAACCGGAGCGGGCCGTCGATGTGGTGGCTCCGGGCTGGAGCCGCCCCCTGCTCGACCGCATGCCGGAGGTACGCCAATCCTGGAGCCTGGATGTGGGCCATGGCCAACTGGGACTGGGCCGCCGCCTGCAGTTGGGACGCCAACTGCGGGGTCGCTACCGGGAGGCCATCGTGCTGCCCAACAGCTACAAAGCCGCCCTGCTGCCCTTTCATGCCCGCATCGCCAAACGGACCGGATTTCTGGGAGAGCTGCGCTGGGGGCTGCTCAACGATATTCGCCCGCTGGACAAGCAGGCCCTGCCCCGCACGGTCGACCGCTTTCTGGCCCTGGGACTCCCTGCCCGGGAACCCCTGCCCGCCACCCTGCCCATTCCCCACCTCACCGTTGACCGCCCGGCCGCCCTCGCTACCCTGGGCCGCTGGATGACAGAGGAGGGAACACCCCTGCTGGCCCTCTGCCCGGGGGCGGAATATGGGCCTGCCAAACGGTGGCCAGCCGAGCGGTTTGCCGAACTGGCCAGCCGTATGATCAAACGGGGTTGGCGCGTCCTGGTGTGCGGCTCGGCCAAAGAGCAGGCACTGGGCGCAGAGATTGCCACCGCCGCCGGTCCCGCCGCCCTCAATCTGGCCGGCCAGACCAGCCTGGATGAGGCGGTGGAGATACTCTCCCTGGCCACCTGGGTCGTCAGCAACGACTCCGGCCTGATGCATGTGGCCGCCGCCCTGGACCGCCCCGTCATCGCCCTGTTTGGCTCCTCCGACCCCCACCACACCCCCCCTCTGGGCAACCGGACCCAGGTGATCAGCCTGGGCCTCCCCTGTGCCCCCTGCTTTCGGCGGAGCTGCCCGGAACAGCATCTCAACTGCCTGACCGGCATCGGCGTCGAACAGGTGTTGGCCCGCATGGATGAGCTTTCTTCCCCATGAGTGACCCGGTCAAGATCAAACTGCGCCATCGGCTGGAGTGGCTGCTGCTGCGAGGCGGCATGGCCTGGTTGCAACAGGGGGATCTGGCAGCCGCCTACGGTCGCGTCCACCGGCTGGCCGGGCTCATGCGGGTCGTGTTGCGCTCCGAATGGGCCTGGGCCAATACCAATCTGCAATGGGTCTACGGGCCCCATATCACCGCCACCCAACGCCGGCAACTGGCCCGCATGGCCTTTGAAAATATTTTGTGCAGCCACCTGGATGGCATGCGCCAGGATCCGTTTCAATGGGCGGAAAGCCAACCCGAGCAGTCGTTCCAACCGCTGAGCGACGCTTTTCAGCAGGGCCGGGGGTTGATTGTCTGCGGCATTCATCTGGGCGCGTGGGAGGTGGGGCTGAAACAGTTTGCAGCCCTGGGTTTTCCCATTCATGTTGTCTACCGTCATGCCAACAATCCCTTGAGCGAACGGGTTTTTATGGAGGCGCGGGCTGCCTATGGGGTCCGCTGGATCCGACGGGATGATCCCCGCCAGATCCTGCGCGTTCTGCAAAAAAAAGAGATACTGGTCCTGATGACCGACATCAATCAACGCCAGGATGGCATTGTGGCCCCATTTCTGGGTATTCCAGCCCGTTGTCCGGCGGGGGCCGCCCGTCTTTCCCGGCGGTTTCAGGTTCCTTTGGTGCCCATGGTCTGCCTGCGGGCCGCTCCCGGGCAGATCTTTGTCCGCTCCGCCGCCGCCATCGAACCATCCACCTGTGCGGATGAGGTGAGCCTGACCGGCCGGATCAATGCCAGTTTTGAAGAGTGGATTCACACCTATGCCGAACAGTACAACTGGCTGCATGCCCGCTGGCGATCCCGCCCGGATGGTGTTTTGTGGCATCCCGGGATGCCGATGACGGAGCTGCAGGGGGCGCGCGTCGCTCCTCACGTTCCGCTTTCCGACCGTGTTCAACGGTTGCTGGCCGAGGCGCAGCCGGGATGAAACAGAAAGTCCTGCTCGTCAAGACCTCCTCGCTGGGGGATGTGCTGCACCTGTTGCCCGCCTTGAGCGATGCCTGTCGGCAACGGCCGGAGCTGACCTTTCACTGGCTGGTGGAGGAGGGGTTTGCCGAGGTGGCTGCCTGGCATCCTGGCGTGGCAAAGGTGATTCCCGTGGCGTTGCGTCGCTGGCGCAAAGCACCCTTGTTGGCACTGCGCAGCGGCGAGCTGTCAGATTTTTGGCGAACGCTGCGTGCGGAATCGTACGATCAGGTGGTGGATGCCCAGGGATTGCTGAAAAGTGCCTGTCTGGCCCGCCTGGCCCACGGTCCGCGCAGTGGCCTGGATCGCCATTCGGCCCGGGAACCGCTGGCTGCCCTATTTTATCAGCATACCTTCCCGGTTGACCGGGCTCAGCACGCCTTGCAGCGGTTGCGTCAATTGTTGGCATCCGCATTGCAGTATCCTCTGCAAGCTTCTCCTGCGGATTATGGTCTGGCCGGTCGTTTCCCCCGTCGGTCGGGGGCAGAGTATGACTGGGTTTTCTTGCACGGTACCACGTGGCCGAGCAAGCAGTGGCCGGAGAGCCATTGGGTGGCGTTGGTGCGGTTGTGTACACCCCACGGTCGTGTGTTGTTGCCGTGGGGGACGCCGGCGGAGCGGGCTCGCGCAGAGCGCATTGCCCGTGTTGCGCCGGATCGGGTGACGGTGGCTGCCAAGGGCAATTTGACCCAACTGGCCAATTGGCTGGCGGCCGCCAAGGTGGTGGTGGCGGTGGATACCGGGCCAGCCCACTTGGCGGCCGCTTTGGGTCTGCCTCTCATCGGCCTGTATGGTCCCACCGACCCGCACCGCACCGGTACGGTTGGCCCCAATCAGCATGCGTTGCAAGGCCGTTGTGATCAACTGCCCTGTCTCAAGCGGGTTTGTCCCTTGGGAGCGCATGCGGCTATTCATCCCCCCTGTTTTGATCCCCTCTCACCAGACCAGGTCTGGCGGCTATTAAAGATCCTCTCTGAAGGGTAGTCGCTCAAGCCGATCGTCGGGGACAGGAGGTCAGAACAGGTTGGGCCGAATGGCAGGGAACCGATGGCTCCAGACCGGGGCGCGGAACGTTCTTCAGAAGAGCGCGAGGGTACCAAAATGGTTAAAAACAAACGGGTAATCGTGCTGGAACCCCATGTCCATTAGATCAAGATTGATCCTGTTGTCTGTTGTTCTGCTGTTGGCCGGTCTGGGAATTGGGTTGTTGCTCTCTTTCCAGGAGGTGGCGACCGTGGCGGGGGAGGCCCCGACCGCCTTGCAGCCCGTTTTGGTTGTCCTGTCCGCAGTACGCCTTCCTCTTGCCATCCTTTCTGTTTTGTTGTTTGCCTCGGCGGTCTGGTTGCTGCTCTCCATTGTGCGTCCGCTGCAGGCATCCGTCCAGCGACTGCCCGGGGGGGAGAGTCCGTTCCCGGATGGGGTACGGTTGCCGGTTGTGGGGACGGATGAGTTGGCGGAGCTTTGTCGTGCCTTCAACCGGACCCTGGTGAGATTGGAGTATGTGACCGCCTCCAGGGTGTTGGCGGAAAATGTGTTGGGTGTCGTGCAGGATGGTTTGATTGTTCTTGATGCGCAGAACTGCATCCAGAAGGTCAACAAGCCGCTGTTGGAGCTGTTTGACGAACAACCGGCGGAGATGATTGGGATACCGTTGGATCAACTGTTGCCCGATCCGGCGTTTGGGGCGGTGATGTTTCGGAATCTGTTGTCCAACCGGCCGTTTCAGGCGCAGGAGACCCTGTTTCAGGCCAAAGGGGGGGGGAGTATACCGGTTGCTGTTACGGGCCATTTGCTGAAGGAGGGTGGGGCGATACAGGGTGTTGCGTTGTTGGTGCAGGATCTGCGATCCCGCAAGCAGCATGAAGCGCAGCTTCATTTCCTGGCCAATTTTGATGCCCTGACCAAGCTGCCCAACCGCACCCTGTTGCAGGACCGTTTGAAGCATGAGTTGACCCGTGCGTTGCGTGCCAATAAAAAAATTGCGGTCATGCAGTGTGCGTTGGACCGTTTCAAGGGGATCAACGATACCCTGGGGCATCGATTGGGGGATGAAATTTTGCAGGAGACGGCCAGTCGTTTGACGAGCTGTTTGCGGGCCGGGGATACGGTGGCCCGTACGGGTGGTGATGAGTTTGTCATTACCCTCATTGATATGGTCAAGGTGGAGGATATTGTCCAACTGGCCGTAAAAATTTCCCATTCGATTGCGGTGCCGTTTCTGTTATCCAACGGGCAGGAGTGTTTTGTGACCGCCAGCGTTGGCATTGCCGTATTTCCAGAGCATGGCATGACTGCTGATGAACTGCTTAAAAATGCGGATATTGCCACCCATTTTTCCAAGGAGCAGGGGCGCAATCAGCACCATTTTTATCGCAGCGAGATGAACAAAAAGGGGGATTTGCGGTTGGCTTTGGAGAGCGATTTGCGCCGGGCCATCGAGCGGGGGGAGTTGGAGACCTTTTATCAGCCCCGTTGGGATTTGAAAAAGGATGTTATTGTTGGTGCAGAGGCTTTGGTACGTTGGCGCAAGGGGGGGGACAAGCTGATCTCTCCGGCAGATTTTTTGCCTTTGGCGGAAGAGTTGGGGTTGATTGAGTCTATCGACATCTGGATGTTGCAGCAGGTTTGTCGGCAGGCCAAGGTATGGCGTTCCGGTTGTGTACCGGCTTTGCGTATTTCGGTCAATTTGTCGCACCATCTTTTTCAGCGAAAGGATCTGGTCAGGATTGTCAATCAGGCGTTGGATGCGGCGGCTGTGCCCTCCGATGCGTTGGAGTTGGAGTTGACCGAAGCCATTGTCATGGATGATGTCAGTCATGCCATGGCGGCTTTGAGTGCGATGCGGAACATGTGGATTCATTTGGCGGTGGATGATTTTGGTACCGGCTACTCATCGTTTGCCTATTTGCGGCGGTTGCCGGTGCATGTGCTGAAGATTGACCGTTCTTTTGTGCGGGAGATCACCAGCAGTCAGGAGGATGCGGCCATCACTCGTGCCATTATTGACATGGCGCGCACGCTCAAGTTGCGCACCACGGCGGAGGGGGTGGAGGAGCAGGCGCAGCGGGATCTGTTGGCTGCTTTGGGTTGTGATGAGATGCAGGGGTATTTGATCAGTCGTCCGCTTCCGGCGGCTGAGTTTGAGGCCAAATTTTTGCGGTGTCGTTCAAAGTAGTTTTTCTTTCTTTACTTTCTTTCTTTCTTTCTTTCTTTCTTTCTTTTCTCTGCTTTTAAACAATTGCAGGGGTCCGGGGACCGTCACGGTCCCCGGTGGGGTGCAGGGGCAAAGCCCCTGCTGAATTGCGCGTTTTCCCAAAGCAAATTTTCGCAGAAAATTTGCGCAACGCGCACAAAACCTGCCCCGCAGGGGCAGACTCCTGGAGGGCGGCAGCCCGACTCGCACGGTTATGATGTTGACAACGTTTGGATAAAAAACCAGAACTTTCGGATATTCAGCTTTTTCGCACGGTTATGTTACGGAAAATGTTTGGGTAAGAAAGCAGGACGTTCGGATATTACGCTTTATTGTATTACGCTTTATTGTATTACGCTTTTTGTTTGATACAAGGCCAGGAACGGTATTTTTCCCGAGCCATTTCATGTTTTGCCCGCTCTCAGTCGGGCTGCCGCCCTCCAGCAGTGCCCCTGCGGGGCGTTTTGGGCGCGCTGCGCCCATTTGCTGCGCAAATGGGCTTCTGGGAAAGCGCGCCCGTTACATGCAGGGGCTTTGCCCCTGCACCCCACCGGGGACCGTGACGGTCCCCGGACCCCTGCAATAGTTTTAAAAGACTAGAAAAAGCATGGGTATAGCCATCATGTTAGCGCATATGGGGCTTTGCCCCTGCACCCCACCGGGGACCGTGACGGTCCCCGGACCCCTGCAATTGTTCAGGTTTCTGCAATTGTTCAGGTTTCTGCAATTGTTCAAGCCCCTGCAACTGTTTGAAAGGGCGGCAGCGCATGTCCACTCTCCCCCTGTCTGTTGTCATCATCACCTGTGAGGCGGCGGCTTTGCTGCCGGATTGTCTGGCCAGCCTGGATTTTGCGGACGAAATTGTGGTGGTGGACTCCGGCAGCCGGGATGGTACGGTGGAGATGGCCCGCGCGGCTGGTGCCCGGGTGCTGTTGCAGCCCTGGCTGGGCTACGGGGCACAAAAACAGTTTGCGGTTCAGCAGGCCAAACATGCGTGGGTTCTCTGCCTGGATGCCGATGAGCGTGTCAGTGCTGCGTTGCGGCTGCAACTGTTGCAGGAGATGGTCGCGCCCCGTTTTTTTGCCTATGACATGCCGCGTTGCAACCGTTTCATGGGGCGTTGGTTGCGGCACGGTGAGGGGTACCCTGACCGGGTTTTGCGCCTTTTCCACCGGGATCATGCCTGCTGGAGCCAGGATCCGATTCACGAACGGGTGGAGACCCAGGCGGTTGTTGGCCATCTGTCCGGGGATATGCTGCACGAGTCAGCCCAGTCGTTGGAGCTTTACCTGGCCAAACAGAACCGGTACACCACCTTGCAGGCGCAACAGCTGTTGGCCGCTGGCAAACCGGTGGGGTTGCGGCACCTGCTCTGGAGTCCACTGTTGCGCTTTATCAAGTTTTACCTGTTGCGTCGGGGCTTCATGGATGGTGTGCCGGGCCTGGTCCATATTGTCATCGGCTGTTTCAACAGCTTCAGCAAATATGCCAAGGTGATGGCAGAAAAGAGGCCACATTGAGCCTGTTGTTATGAAGTTTGGCGTAAAGCCTCCCGCAATCGTCCAAAGAACATCACACCTATGAGGTGAGCGCATCACGGGCCCGATACAGATAAAACATGGCCCTGTCGGTGTTGTCATTGCGGGCCGCCATGGCCATGTGCAACACATGACCCGCAAACCCCTCTCCGGTGCCGGACAAAAAACGCGCCCCCACCTGCCTGAGCGGGGCGATCCATTGGTCTATCTCCTTCAAACGGCCTCCATGAATCGCCCGCTCACACAAGGCCAACAGACGGTGACACTCTGCCAATAACGCCTGCTCACTCTCCCCCCCCCCACCTGCACAGGGAGAGGAACGGACCTCCACCGCCTCCTCGGTGGCAACAGCCGTCTGCACAAGAACCTGCCACGCATCATCCGTCCCCGCCGCCAACTCCGGGACCGAACCGGGATCATACGGCAAAGCCACCTGCAATTTAAAAACCGAACCCCGCCCCCACTCGCTGCGAAAACTGAGTCGTCCCTCCATGGCCTCCGTCAACCTTTTGGCCAGACTCAACCCCAAACCAGACCCCCCATATTTGCGGGTATGACTGCCATCTCCCTGGGTGAAACTTTCAAAAATCCACTCCTGCCGATCCGCCTCGATGCCAACACCACTGTCCGTGACAGCAAACGATACCCCAAACCGATCCTCCACAACAGCCAACTGCCCACCTTCAGCCCCCAACGGCGTGACCTCCAGACAAACACCACCCCGCTCGGTAAATTTCAGGGCATTATCCAGCAAATTATCCAGAACCTGGCGAATGCGCAGGGCATCACCAATCAATCCATCCGGCAATTGCGGGGCAACACGGCAACAAAAGCCGAGACCCTTCGCCGCCGCCTTGTCGAGAAAAGATTGACCAACATCCTGCAAAAAAGCCCGCAAAGAAAACAGATCCACCTTGACCTCCAGCTTGCCCTCCTCCAACCGGGAAAAATCCAGCAAACTGTTCAATAGTCGCAATAATTTATCCGATGCAGAGCGGGCAATGGTCAACATTTCCCGCTGTCGATCCGTCAGCTCGGAGGCCAATACCAGATCGGTCATGCCAATAATGGCATTCATCGGCGTCCGCACCTCATGACTCATGTTGGAGATAAACTCTGTCTTGACCCGATTGGCCACCTCCAACTGCCGGGTGCGCCGCTGCACCTCCTGTTCCAGATGATTGGTCAACAGACTCAACGCCTGTTTGGCCTGGATCAACTCACGGTTTTTGCGTACCGCATTTTCATAGGTGGAGAGCAACAGATTCATGGTCTGCCGGCGACCGGCATGAATGACATGGAGCTCACCAGCAAAGGCAATCTGCAACCCCTCCTGCTGCTCCAGCCCCCCCGGAGCCTCCATCGGCAGCTCCAGCAACATGCGAATGCGCTCCAACAGGTGGGCATCCTCAACCGGCTTGGTCAAATAGTTGTCCGCACCCGCCTCCAACCCCCGAATGACCTCCTTGGGATCATCCAGGCCGGTCAGCAACAAAACCGGAATGGCCGCCAACTGGGCATCATTCTTGATGGCCCGACACATGGCATAACCATCCATGCCGGGCATGGCAATATCACTGATCACCAAAGCGGGCCGATGGGCCTGGGTCAAAGCCAACCCCTCCGCCCCATCTTTGGCTGCCAACACAGTATAGCCCGCCTCCTGCAACAACCGTTGCAGCATGACCCGCTGTACCGCGCTATCCTCTACAATCAGCAACTGTCCTGACGCTGTCATTCCCATTTCCCCCCCCCCTACCTTGACGCAGGCAAAGCGACACCGGCCAAACGGCACAACTCCCGGGCAATGGATGAGATGGGCAAAACCTTGCCGGCAGCCCCCAGGTCAATGGCCTGTTTGGGCATGCCAAAGACCACACAACTCTCTTCATCCTGGGCGATGGTATACCCACGGGCCTGGGCAATGGCCAACAGACCATCGGCTCCATCCCGACCCATGCCGGTCAACAGCACCCCAACACCGCCCCCCTGACAAACCTGCGCCACCGAAAAAAAGGTCTGATCCACTCCCGGACGATGCGCATCCTGTGCCGCGCCACTATCCAGGGTAAAAGAGCCCCGCCCACTCAGGAGCAGATGCTTGTCCTCCGGCGGAAAATAGATATGACCCGGCAGCGGTTTGTCACCGCTCTGTGCCACCTGTACCGTCAAGGGGGTGTGCTGATTCAACCAACTGACCATCTCCTCCAAAAAACCGCTGCTGATATGCTGAATGCAGAGGATGGGCAACGGAAATTTGGCCGGCAGCGCGGAAAAAATGTTCAACAACGCCTGCGGCCCTCCCGTGGAGGCCCCAATGGCTACCAGAGTGGGAGGCGTGGTTGGAGTCGAACAGGAAGGGTCAACAGCCTGTGGCACGGGCTGAACCGCCGGACGATGCGCACCGGGGCGCAGGGCACTGCCGCCCGCCCGATGGCGACGAATCGGCACAACGCCCGCCAAAATTTTAATCTTGGTCGCCAGCTCCTGCGTCAACGCGGCTCCCGCACTCTCCAATCCACCCCGTGGCTTGGGAAAAACATCAATCGCTCCGGCTTCCAACAACTCGAAAATATTGCGGTCGTCACTGTCCTGATGCACCGAAATACTGACCACCAGGATGGGCAAAGGATGACGCACCATCACCTCTCGGGTCAATTGCAAACCATCCATATTGGGCATATGCAGATCGGTACAGATAACCTGCGGCTGCAGGCGGGGGATCAGGGTCAGAGCCTCTTTGCCATCATGGGCAGTTCCTACCACCTCCATGTCCGGTGAAGCATTGACCATCTTGCTTAACACCACCCGCGCAATGGGCGAGTCATCCACAATGAGAACGCGAATCACACCAACCTCTGTAGGGTTTCCAGAAAGGTTTTTTGTTCAAAGGTGGGCTTGGTAATATAGGCATTGGCCCCAACCTCCATACCACGACGCATATCCTCGTCTGAGGAGAGCGACGTCACTAAAATAATGGGCAACTCCTTGTACAAGGGGTTTTGTCTGATCTTTTGGGCCAACGAAAGGCCATCCAGATTGGGCATTTGCACATCAGATACCACCGCGTCAATGGTCTGTTTGCCCAACTTGTTGAGGGCATCCAGTCCATCCACGGCAGCAATCACCTCATAACCGGCCCCTTGCAGAATACGCTTTTCCTGGGTGCGGGTGGTCAAAGAGTCTTCTGCCAGCAAAATGGTCTTTTTGCGCGCCTGGTTCTCTTTGGGTACAGCTCCCGATTTGCCCGGCGCAAGAGGTTTGGCGTCAAGAGCCTCCGATAATCGCTGCCCATGTTTGCGGATCGTTGCCAGCAAATCTTGCGGATTGATGACCATGCAGACCGTTCCGGAACCCAGAATGGTCGTCCCGGACAGATTGCGCACCCGCTGCAACAGGCCACCAAAGGGTTTGAGTACCACCTCCAACTCATCCTCCAGGGTGTCACAAATCACCCCCAACCAGCCTCCACTGCCGACATTAAGAATAATGCAGGGCCAGGGGGGCGGTACACTGCCATGGGGACCGGGGGGCAGATCCAACATGAGAGCCAAACGGGCCACCGAGACCGGTCGGTCCTGTTGCTCACCCGTCTCCCGCAGCAAAATGGTATCGCACCCCTCCATGGGAAAAATATCCTCCGGCATGACCCGGCGCACACTATGGACCGCATCCAGAGGAATGGCAAACGATTGTCCGTTGGCCATGGCAATAAATACCGGCGTGGTGGCCAGGGTGACCGGCAACGCAATGGTAAAACAACACCCCTTGTTCAACTCGGAGCTGACTTGAATCCGTCCCTTGAGCCGCTCCACCTGGGCCCGCACCACATCCAGCCCAACCCCCCGACCCGACACATCGGTCACCAGGGTACTGGTGGAAAAACCGGATTGGAAAATAAGACCATATAACTGCTCCGCCGAAAAGGCCGCCAACGCCTCCTCGGAAAAGAGTCCCCGCTTGAGAGCCTGGCGGCGGATGGCATCCAGATTCAAACCCCGTCCGTCATCCCGTATCTCCAATACCACATGGGTCGCGGTCTGGGTCGCCCGCAAGGTGATGGTCCCTGTCCCGGATTTGCCATTCTGTTCCCGCACCGCGCTCTGTTCCAGCCCATGGTCCACCGCATTGCGGATCAGATGCATCAGCGGACTTTTCATCTCTTCCAGAATGCGTTTGTCTGCCGTCGTTTCGCCGCCCTCTGTCAGCAGGAGCACCTCTTTCTCCTGTTGGCGGGCCAAATCCCGCACCAGACGGGGAAACAACCCAAACAGGGTGGAGAGAGGCAACAACCGCAAGTTGCGGATCCCCTCTTCCAACGCATCCGCAACCAGTTCCAAACCCGCTTCGTCCTCCAGAATACCATGCCGCAACGCCAACAATCGGTTATTCAATGATTCGCTGTCGGACGATTTTTGCTCCAGCAGGGCAACGGAGTGCGTCTCCTCTGTCCTCTCACTCCGCTGCAACTCCTCCCAGGCCCCAATAATCTCCTCGATTTCCAACAGACGCCGCTTGACGCGGGTTCGCACCACGGTCAACTCTCCCACCAGTCGGAGCAGGGCATCCAGCTTGTTGGAACGGACCCGAATGACCGGAGCAGCCTCTTCACTGCTGGCAAATGGGTCGGGCCCCTCTGGTGGCGGTAGCTCCGGGCCGCCACCAGCCACCGCCGGAGCAGCGGAGGCTGGTGGCGGCGGGGTCTCCTTCGCCGCCATCGGGGCAGCGGAGGAGGAGGGGGGTGGCGGGGGCGAACTGACCACGGCCGGGGCAGCGGAGGGAGGGGGTGGCGGGGGCGAACTGGCCGCCGCAGTCGGTAAGGAGGAGGGGGGGGTGGCTGGTTTGGCCACGGCTGTGACCGGTTGCGGCAACGGCGGAGCCGGTGCAGCGACAGGGGCAATCGGGGGCAAGCCGACTCCCATGGGCTCGGCTGCAACAGGCGTTGCAACCGCTGCGGCTGCGACCGTTACCAGTGCGGCAGGCGCAATGGCCTCGCTCTTCTGGACCCTGGCCGGATCCGTTACCGACTGGGCCTCAGCCTCCTCGGCGGATTGGGTCAATCGATTCAACGCAGCCGGCAAGCTGATGGGAGAGGGTTTGCCGGTCACCGCCTCCTCTACCAGGGCACGAATATCATCCAGGCTGCGGGTCAGACGGTCCACATCCATTGAGGTGAAACTGCGTTGTCCTTTGGAAGCGGCTCCCAAAAAATCCTCAAAATGGTGGGACAATGCCTCCACATCCCGCACCCCCAACATGCGCGCCGCCCCCTTCAGACTGTGGGCTTCACGAAACAGATCTTTCAGCACCGCCATGTCATCGGGATGTTTTTCCAGATGCAACAGGCCCTTTTCCAGAGCATGCACATGCTCTTCGCTTTCAGCGGCGAACAGCTCCCGCAACTCCTGGTCTTCAATCATGGCACTGCTTTTGGTATATCCCCCTCCTGACTGCGCTTGAGATTCCATCAGATCATCCTTTTGAGAGTCTGGGCGGCATCGTTCAGAATCTGCACACCGCTTTTGATCTGGGTCATGCCCGCCGCTGTCTCTCTGGCTCCCAGGTTGATGGACTGAATCGCTTCCGTCACCTGGCGAATGGCGGCGGCCTGTTGACGCACATTCAATGAAATTTGCTGTGCCCCCTGGGAGGCTCCATCCACCGCCTGCACCACCCCCCGCAAACTGTCTGCCGAACCGTGGGAGCTGTGGATTCCCCCCTCGACCGCCCGATTGCTCGCTTCCGTTGCCATGACCGTGCCCTCGGTCGCCGTCTGTATCTCACGGATCAATGTATGGATGTGGCCTGCCGACTGTTTACTCTCATCGGCCAGCTTGCGGGTCTCCACCGCCAGCACGGCAAAGCCTTTGCCATGCACCCCGGCCCGCACGGCCTCAACCGCTGCGTTGACCGCCAGCATGCGGGTCTCATTGGCAAAATCGGTCACCAGATCGGTAATGTTTTGAATTTGTCCCGTCTGTTCGCTCAAGAGGCGGATCCGTTGGCCGATCTGTTCGACGCTCTCTTGCACCAACACCATATTTTCCAAGCTCTCTTCCACCCGCCCGATACCTTGTTGCGCCAACTCCAACGCCTGCCTGGCCCCATCCGCAGCCCGGGCGGCCTGTTCGGAAGATTGCCGGGAAGAGTTGTCCAACTCCTCCATCGTCACCGTGGTTTCGGTCACCGCCGAGGATTGCTGGCTGGCAATACGCTCCTGCTGGCTAATGGTGGCGGCCATCTGATTGGCGGCTGAGGAGAGCATGCCGACCACGTTCTGCAACGGCAACCGGATGGCGCGCCCAAACAGTATGCTCAACGCCACACAAGAGGCCATCACCAGCACGGCCAATGCCAGAGTCCGGTCCCGGGTCTGTTGCGCCGATTGAATGAACGCCTCTGCCTTATGTTGTGCAAAGTCCAGCAACTCCTCCATCAGCGGATCCAACTGTTCTATCTTCTCGGCATTTTCCGGAATGGTGTCGGCAAAAAAACGGATCTGATCCGGATCGCCCGTTTTTTGCAGGGCAACGATCGCATCCCGTATCTTGATCCACCTGGTTATCCCCTGGCGAACCGCCGCCACCTTTTTGGGATCCCCCAGAAACCGCTCTTCTATCGTTTTGATATCCTGCATGACCTTGGCGTGGCGTTCATCCAGCTCTCGCAGCAACGTTTCCAGGTCCGCCATGCTGCGCACCATCGGTACCCGTTCCGCCAGGATGTTCAAGTGGGTAAGCTGTTCGGAGACGCGCAAGGCCGCCGTACTGACCAGGAAGGGGTGGTTGTAGAGTTTTTCGGTCAACTCGGCCAGTTGAACCATCTGGAAAATGCCAAATCCCCCCAGAAAGACCAGCATGGCAACCAACAGCCGCAGACCGTTGGTCAGGCGCAGATTAAGCTTGAATCGTGTGGTTGGTTGTATCACTGTGGGGCCCCCAATATTCTAAACCCGTCTCCGTGCAAAGAGCATGGCTCTGTTGTTCGCTTCTGGTGTGTCGATTGTTCATACCTTAAACCATCCGTTGCAGCGTCTGAGCCGCCTCGTTCAAGGTCCGAATGCCCTCCTTGACCTGGGACATGCCGGCCACACTCTCCCGGGCTCCCGCATTGACCGATTTCATCGCCTCCACCACCTGCCGAATGGCCACTGATTGCTGACGAATGTTGAGCGAAATTTGTTGCGCTCCCCGGGAGGCAGAGTCCATGGATTGGGCGACCTCGCGGAATGTCTCGGCCGTATTCTGGGAGATGACAATCCCCTCTGCCACCGTCTTGCTTCCCTCTTCTGTGGCCATGACGGTGGCATTGTTGGCCTTTTGCACCTCTGCCACCAGGGCATTGATCTTGCCTGCCGACCGCTTGCTCTCATCGGCCAGTTTACGGGTCTCCATGGCCAACACCGCAAACCCCTTGCCATGCTCGCCCGCCCGTACCGCCTCAACCGCCGCATTCATGGCCAACATTTTGGTCTCATTGGCAAAATCGGAGACCAGATTGGCAATATCCCGGATCTGCCCGGTCTTCTCGCTCAACAACAAAATTTGCTGGGCGATGGCCTCTACCTTGGCTTTGGCCTGATCCATGTTGGCCAGGGTGCTTTCCACCCGACTCATTCCGAACTGGGAAAGCTCCAACGCCTTGTCCGCACCGTTGGCGGCCAGTTCGGCCTGCTCTGCCGATTGTCGTGCGGAGGCCCCCAACTCCTCCATGGTGGTGTTGGTCTCATTGACCGAAGCCGCCTGCTGGGAAGCCACCCGCTCCTGCTCGGTCAGGGAGGCGGCCATCTGGGCAGAGGAGGAGGAGATGACATGGATCACCTGCTGCAAGGGCTGGCTGATGGTGCGGGAAAAAAACCATCCCACCACCACCACGATGATCCCGCAGCTCGTTCCCACCAGCAGGATGGAACGGTTGAGGGTATGGACCGACGCAAAGGCTTCCGACTCCGCCATGACGCTGACAATGGCCCACTGCAGGCCCGGTACCGTTACCGGGGCATAACTGGACAACACCGGGATGTCTTTCCATTGACCCGCCGCGCCGATACGGGATTCCGATCCCGACTCTCCCTTGACGGCCCGGTCCAGAAAGTCATGGCTGCTGGCCTGGCTCCTGAGCTGACCAATTTTACCCTCGCCGACGGCACGGTTGCTGCGGTAGGAGATCTGGTTTCCCGCTTGGCCCACCAGATAACTTTCGCCGGTCTGGCCCATGCCGGTCCGTTCCTGCATGATTTTATCAATCGCTTCGGTGGACAGTTGCAGGGCCACCACCCCCAGCCATTTTCCATTCCGTTTGATCGGTGCCCCGATGAAGGCGGCATGCTCCCCTTTTGAGGGGGCATACGGGGCAAAATCTTCCACGGCAACCCCGTTTCTGGCCTTGGCAAACAGACGGGCCAACCCGCTCTCTTTCAAGCCACCCCTGAGCAGGTCTGCTCCCAGATCCGACTCATGACCCACCGTAAAGGCCACATGCCCGTCATCGGCAATCAAAAACAGGTCGTAATATCCCAAAACGCTTTTGTATTGACTCAAGAATTGAGACAGCGGGGTGTTGATCGCCGCCTGCCACTCCGGGGTGCCGATGGGACGGCCTGCTGCCGCGGCCTCATGTTGCAGTCGGTGCCCCAATTGCAGTGTATCCTCCACGGCCACCGTCTCGGCCAGTATGGCAATGTCACTCATACGCTCCTGGAAATAGAGTTCGATCTGGTGTTTGCGCGACTCCCGGACGGCATCCAGCAGGGCGAGGGATTTGCCGCGCAGGGCATCCACCGCCTGTTGACCCAGCAACACGCCGAGCAAAATCAGCGGCACCAAACCAAACAGCAGGAACAGGCTGATCAGTTTGACCGACAAACGCATTTTCATTCTTGATTCATCCCTTGTTGTCTGGTTGGTTCAGAGTTCATATCTCTTCGTTCACAAGCAAAGCCGGATTGGCCAGGATGGCTTGAATATTTAAGATGCCCAACATTTTTTTGTCGTAGGGCATGGCACCTTGCAGATGTTCGCCTCGCAGGCTGCTGGCGGCCACCGGGGAGGCGGCGATTTCGGTGGGGCGGATATGGATGACATCCACCACATCATGTACCAACACACCCACCTCCTGCTGTCCCAACGGGATGACCACGGCTTTTCCCATGGTCTGTTCCGGTCCCGTGGTGGAGAGGTTTAACACCTGCCGCAGATCCACCAGGACCAGCACATCGCCGCGCAGATTCATGCTGCCGACAATGTGGGGGGGGCAGCAGGGGATGGGGGTCACTTTGATGACTTTGGCGAAACCGCTGATGTGTCGGAGGTCGATGCCCAACATTTCGTCGTGGAGGCGGACGATGGCCAGTGAAACGGTCTCCTCCTGTTGGTGCTGGTCGAGGCGTTGCCGCAGCCGTTTGGCCCGTTGTTGAAAGACCGTGCGGGTGGTGGCGTCTCCCTCCGGGTTGAACCGACGTCGGGCGGTCAACAGTTCTGCCGGTTCCTTCTCCTCCTCTCCGGTATTTTCAGCCACCCAATCCGAGGGGTGTACGTGGAGCAGATGCTCCATGGAGAGCAGCATGATCAGCGAATCGTCAATTTTGGCCACCCCTTGGACAAAGCGGTAACGGCGGGCGGCGAGGTCGTGGCTGTCGGTGAACTCCTCAAAGAGGGGTGCGGGTTCCTGGTTGTTTTGGTCCAGGGTGACAATCTCCCGCACCTCATTGACCAGCAGTCCCAGCACCACGTCTCCCCGTTCCAGTACCACCACGGCGTCAGACAGGCGGTGTTTTTCCTGGGAGATATGTCCCAGGCGGTTGTTCAGGTCCAGCACGGGTACCACCCGGCCCCGCAGGTTGATGACGCCCACGATGAACAGGGGGGCATCTTGCATGGGGCTGATTTCCGGCAGGCGCACCACCTCTCGTACCCAATGGGCATTGATGCCGTAGAGTGTTTCCGCTACGCCGACGATGAGAGAGTCGCTGTTGTTGGGTTGTGTGTGCATGGTCCGTTTGGTCTGGTTGGAATCGAGGCGAGTGCGTGGTCACTCAACCGCGACATTGTGTCGGTTTTTCCGCTTATTTACAATCTGTTTTTTATGACCATGCCCGCATCGTTAAAATGCCGAGGGCGGTCATGGCCAGGGATCCCAGCAGATGGCAGGCCGCTGCTGTCACGCCCCACAGGTATTGTTGCTGCATGAACAGGCTCATCACCTCGGCGGAAAAGGTGGAAAAGGTGGTCAGACCGCCCATGAAGCCGGTGATGGCGAACAGGCGCAGCTCCGGCGGCCAGCCAGAGCTTTGCGCAAAAAAGGCTACCCCCACCCCCACCAGGTAACCTCCAAGCAAATTGGCTGCCAAAGTGCCCAACGGTACCGTTGGAAAAACCGGGTTCAGCAGCAATCCAAGCCACCAGCGGCACCAGGCCCCCAGGGCGGCTCCGGTTCCTACAGCCAGGAGGGATAGAGATTCCATGTGATTCCCGTATTCATCGACAGACTATTGAACAGTTGCAGGGGTGCGAGGAAGCGTCACGCTCCCCTGGATCGTTTGGCTGTTGAAGCAGCGCAGGAGGAGGGGTACTTGTACTGTTTCAGCAGCCCCTCACCCTTTGTCAGCCTACAGGAATCCCACCTTTCGGGCAACAACATACACCGATGGGCAGACAAATGGGGCTGTTGTTTGAAAGAGGGTGACAACGGTGTTATTTTTGCTAGACTCGGCCGTTGACAGCAAAAATCTCCCTTAATTGGAGTGAATCGACGTGGCCCGATTACCCATTTTGACTGCCCCGGACAGACGCCTGTTGCAAAAATCGCTGCCGGTGGCATGTGTAGATCAAAAAATACGCCGTTTGATGGATGACATGTTGGAGACCATGTATGCCGCGCCCGGCATTGGCTTGGCAGCTCCCCAGGTGGGGGTGTTGAAGCAGGTGATCGTGGTGGATGTCGGGACGGCAGAGGACAGGCAGGCGCATGCGCCGCTTTTTCTGGCCAATCCCACCGTTGTCCGTGCAGAGGGGACGCAACTCTGGAAAGAGGGTTGTCTCTCGGTACCGGATCAGATGGCCGATGTGACCCGTGCCGCCATCATCGAGGTGCATGCTTTGGACCGGGACAACCAACCCTTCCAGTTGGAGGCCACCGAGTTGCTGGCGGTCTGTTTGCAGCATGAGATTGACCATCTGCACGGCACCCTGTTCATCGACCACCTTTCCCGGCTCAAGCGGTCGATCATTCTGCAAAAACTGAAAAAGGCCAAAGAGGAAAAATAGTGTCTGTTGCACCTTGGCGTATTGTATTCATGGGTACTCCGGCGTTTGCGGTTCCCGCTTTGGAGGTGTTGTTGGCGGGGAGCGATCCGGTGGTGGGGCTGTTTACCCAGCCGGACAAGGCGGTGGGGCGCGGTTTGAAGTTGCTGGCTTCACCGGTCAAGCAGGTGGGGGAGCGGCAGGGAATTCCGCTGTTCCAGCCTGTCCGGTTGCGGTCGGAGGAGTCGGTGGCGGCGTTGCGTGCCTTGCAACCGGATCTGGTGGTGGTGGTGGCGTATGGTCAAATTTTATCCCCTGAGGTGTTGGCCATTCCCCGTCAGGGCTGTCTCAATGTGCATGCTTCGTTGTTGCCCAGGTGGCGTGGGGCGGCTCCGATCCAGCGGGCTTTGTTGGCGGGGGATGAACTCTCCGGGGTGACACTGATGCAGATGGAGTCCGGGTTGGATACAGGGCCCACTTTGAGTCAGCGGTCGCTTTCGCTGACAGATGCGGATTGGACGGGGGGAATGTTGCATGATCGGTTGGCGCAATTGGGTGCGGTTTTGTTGCAGGAGAGTTTGCCTTTGTTGAAGGCGGGGCGGCTCTCTCCGTGCGTTCAACCCGTTGAGGGGGTTACTTATGCGGCCAAGTTGGCACCGCAGGATGAGCAGATTGACTGGCAGCACTCCGCTTTGCAGATCAAGCGGCAGGTTTTGGCTCTCAATCCCTGGCCGGCGGCGCATACGGTATTGAATGGCAAGTTGTTAAAAATATTGCGTTGTCGATTGGGGGATGGTGCCGGTGGGGCTGGTCAGTGGATTGCCCGGCGGGAGGATGGGCCGGAGGTGGCGTGTGGTTCGGGGAGTTTGGTGTTGACGGAGGTGCAGCCGGCTGGCAAGCGTCCCATGGCGGCTGCGGACTGGTTGCGGGGGTTGTCCGTTTCACCTGCAAGTTTTGGTTGATTCGACGGCTGCGATGTTAATCCTTTAAAACCATTGCAGGGGTCCGGGGACCGTCACGGTCCCCGGTGGGGTGCAGGGGCAAAGCCCTATATGCGCTCACATGATGACCCTGCCTGCTTTTCTTAATCTTTTAAAACGATTGCAGGGGTCCGGGGACCGTCACGGTCCCCGGTGGGGTGCAGGGGCAAAGCCCCTGCATGTAACGGGCGCGCTTTCTCGTAAGCCCATTTGCGCAGCAAATGGGCGCAGCGCGCCCAAAACGCCCCGCAGGGGCACTCCTGGAGGGCGGCAGCCCGAC
>PEAG01000059.1 GCA_002753505.1 Magnetococcales bacterium HCHbin5
TTTTGGGCGCGCTGCGCCCATTTGCTGCGCAAATGGGCTTCCGGGAAAGCGCGCCCGTTACATGCAGGGGCTTTGCCCCTGCACCCCACTGGGGACCGTGACGGTCCCCAGGCCCCTGCAATCGTTTTAAAAGATAAAAAAATCAGGAAAATTCATGATCTACGAACTCTGTTTTGTCGCACCCCAAACCTTGGATGCCCCCCTTTCGGAACTGCTTACCGCAGCGGGCTCCATGGGGGTCGTGTTGGAGGATGTCGGCCACAAGGCGGTCTTTTCGCCAACGGTCCATTTTGAACGATGCCAGTTCAAGGGCTATTTTGCAGAGGAGGTCAACCGGCGAGGCGTGGAACTGGCCATTCGCGCCGTCCTGATGGGACACGGGGAACGGGGAGATTGTGAGGTCCACTGGATCCCGCTGGCGGATCAGGATTGGCAAAACCACTGGAAGCGATACTTTCAGCCCATCCTGGTGGGAAAACGACTGCTGGTTTTGCCAAGCTGGCTGGAACCACCGGCAGAGGGGGCGGGTCGGCTGATCATTCGCATGGATCCTGAAATGGCCTTTGGCAGTGGCAAGCACGAGACCACCCGGGGCTGCCTGGAGGCACTGGAACAGGTGGCGGCATTGGGACCACTGGGACGGGTGCTGGATATGGGAACCGGGTCAGGCATCCTGCTGATCGGTGCCCTGTTGCTGGGGGCCGAGCAGGGCCTGGGGGTGGATCTGGATCCGGTGGCGGTGGAGACATGCCTGCGCAACTGTCGGGTCAATCTGGGCACAGTGGACAATTTTGCGACGCGATTGACCGTAAAACAGGATGATCAACTGCCAATGGAGCCGTTTCAAACCGTACTGGCCAACATTCTGGCTCCGGATCTGATCGCCTTTCTGTCACAAACCCCGGTGCAGTTTCGCCACTGCGTGACCATGGGAGGGCACCTGTTACTGTCGGGCATCCTGAGCGAACAAGCCCAGGCGGTTGAAAACTGTGCCCATCAAAACGGTTTTGTCACCGTGGCCCATCAGACCATTGCCGAATGGTCGGTATTGGTGCTGCGACGAGAGCAGGAACACAGCAATCCGACCTGATCGAGCAAAAGGAACAGGCGCGGTGCCGCCCTTGCATGGCCCAAACACGCCCTACCTGCGGACAGCCTCCGCAACCCGCTGAATGGCCGCCAAAAAATCATGCTTGTCGATGGGCTTTTTCAGATGGTCGTCGCAACCAGCCATCAAACTCTCCTCCTTCTTGCCAATGGAGGCATGGGCACTCAAGGCCAGGATAACCATGGGAGAACGACCCATCTCTCCCTCCCACTGGCGAATGAGGCGAGTGGCGGTATACCGGAGGGGGACAATTCTTCGTGTCGTCAGGGGGTCAGTTTTTCATCGCCTGACAGCTCAGGCCCGCAAACTCTCCTTGTTTTTTCAACATGAAAGGGAACAGGCGGCGGTCTGTTTGGTCCATTCAACCGGGCATGGTTCCCTTGCTGCGTCCCCCGCGCGGAGTCGACGAACGAGAGGCCGCAGGGGCGTAAAACCGCTTGCTGCGCCCCTCCTTCTTGGGGGGAGTGGCCGCGCTGGTGCCGACACGACGGGCCGCCTGCCGGGCGTTGCCACCACCGCCACTGGGATTGGGTTTTTTGCCCATTCCCAACCCATTGGCCGCCGCATCGGAGTGGTACAGATGGTCCAGATCCACCAACACCTCACGCCGGGTCAACCGCTCGATGTCCCGCAGATAGGGCCGTTCGTCCGCATCACAAAAGGAGATGGCCGTTCCATCCGTGTTGGCACGGGCTGTCCGCCCGATCCGATGCACATAGCTCTCCGGCTCGTTCGGCAAATCATAGTTGATCACATGGGTGATCCCCACCACATCGATGCCACGGGCCGCAATGTCCGTCGCCACCAACACCCGGACATGGCCGGCACGAAAATCACTCAACGCCTTTTCCCGCGCACTTTGGGACTTGTTGCCATGAATGGCCACCGCCCGGATGTTGCGGGACTCCAATTCGCTGGTCACCTTGTCGGCTCCATGCTTGGTGCGGGTGAAAACCAGCGCACGATGTACCGCCTCCTGTGACAGAATGGAGTGCAGCAGATGCCGCTTGTTGGATTTGTCGACAAACAACACCTTTTGATCCACCCGATCCACCGTGGAAGAGGGCGGCGAAACCTCAACACGCACCGGATCCCGCAGCAGCCCCTCTGCCAGTGAGGCGATATCCTTGGGCATGGTGGCCGAAAACAGCAGCGTCTGCCGCTCCTCCGGCAACAGGCCGACAATGCGGCGAATATCGTGGATAAAACCCATATCCAACATGCGATCCGCCTCATCCAGCACAAAAATTTCCAGCTTATCCAGCAAGATATGTCGCTGATTGATCAGATCCAGCAGCCGCCCCGGGGTTGCCACCAGAATATCCACCCCCCGCTCCATGGCCCGTACCTGGGGATTCTGCCCCACCCCTCCGTACACGACCGCACGGGACATGCGCAGATAACGACCATATTTGGCAAAACTGGCATCAATCTGGGAGGCCAACTCCCGGGTGGGGGTCAGGATCAATACCCGTGCGTTGCGGGGCGTGGCGCGATGCCGATGCCCGGGCCGCTCACGATGACGGTTCAGGCGATCCAGAATGGGCAGCGCGAAGGCCGCCGTCTTGCCGGTACCCGTTTGCGCGATGCCCAGCAGATCACGACCGGCCATAAGGGTGGGAATGGTTTGTTCCTGGATGGGGGTTGGAAGAAAATAACCGACCTCAGTGAGAGCAGTCTGGATGGGGGTCAACAGGTTAAACTTGGAAAAATCAGACACGTATTACCTTCTTGATAAAATCCGGGCATCTCGGCCAAGCTGATGAACGCCGCCGCTTGCCCCATGAAAAAAATTGCGTTCAATCCCTCACCATGGCCGCATGGCATCTGAAAGTCAAATTTTATTTTATTGCTGGATAAGGTCATACCGTTGCGGCAAAAAAAAATCCATGGCTAAACCGGCATCCCTGGACCTGCAGTTGCTTTGACAGTATCTGCATGGGGTGGCCATTGACCCAACCGTCGGGATTGGGTGGATTGCGCTCCAAACCTGTGCGATGAGGTGATCGCGACATTTTTCCAAAAGATTAACATACTGTTTTTTCAGGAAAACAATGAAAACATACCCAACCATCCATATCATTGGTGCCGGCCTGGCCGGCTCTGAAGCGGCGTGGCAACTGGCACAGCGACAGGTTCCGGTCCGCCTCTACGAGATGCGACCGGAGCAGACCACCCCGGCACACCGCAGCGGTTATTGCGGCGAGTTGGTCTGCTCCAACTCGTTGCGTTCGGACGATGCGAATCGCAATGCGGTGGGGCTGCTGCATCAGGAGATGCGGCTGCTGGACAGCCTGATCATGGCCGCCGCCACCCTGCACCGCCTGCCTGCGGGCGGGGCCCTGGCTGTGGACCGGGATGGCTTTGCCGGCTGGATTACCGAACAGTTGAGCAACCATCCCTGCATCACCCTGGTACGAACCGAACTGGCACACCCGCCGACGGATGGGATCAGCCTGATTGCCAGCGGTCCGCTCACTTCCGCCCCGCTGGCGGCCTGGCTGGCGGATCTGCTGGGGCCGCAACTGGCATTTTTTGATGCCATCGCCCCGATTGTCGCCCTGGACTCCATCGATTTTGGCAAATGCTGGAAACAGTCCCGTTACGACAAAGGTGGCGATGACTATATCAACTGCCCACTGGATCAGGCAGAGTACGAAGCCTTCATCGATGCCCTGCTGAGCGGCGAGCAGACCCCGTTCAAACCCTTCGAGAAGGAGGAATATTTTGAGGGCTGCCTCCCCATCGAGGTGATGGCTGCCCGGGGGCGGGAGACCTTGCGTTACGGACCGATGAAACCGGTGGGGCTCTCCAATCCTCACCAGGGGGGCAAAATGCCCTACGCTGTCGTACAGCTGCGACAGGACAATCGATTGGGCACCCTGTGGAACATGGTGGGCTTTCAGACCAAGCTGACATGGCCGGCGCAACAACGGATTTTTCGCACCATCCCCGGCCTGGAGCAGGCAGAGTTTATGCGACTGGGGGCGATACACCGCAACCTGTTTATTGACAGCCCCCGTCTGCTGGATGACCATTTGCGGCTGAAAAGCCACCCCTCACTCTTTTTTGCCGGCCAGATCACCGGGGTGGAAGGCTACGTGGAGTCCGCCGCCTGCGGTCTGATGGCCGGCCTGTTTTTGGCGGAACTGGCCCATTCAGGCCAGATGACAACACCCCCACCGCCCACCACCGCCCACGGTGCCCTGTTGAACCATATTGTCTCCGGATCCGTGGGATCCAACTTTCAACCGATGAATGTCAACTTTGGCCTTTTCCCGGCATTGACACAGAAAACCCGCAAAACGGATCGCAAAATGGCGTTAAGTCAACGGGCCTTGAGCGACCTGCAAGGCTGGATCGAACGAAAGTCGCTTGACAAAATCCCCTTTGTATAATAGAAACTCGGCTGGTGCGGGGTCTTTAATGTACATCAGCCCTCTTTCAGGATAACAAACAGCGGTTATCCTCGATTTTCGGACAATCACAGAAAACGGATTGAAAATTGCTAGAGCCTGTTGAACGCTTGGGGGGTGTTGGCGTTGTTTGCACCCATCCTGGGACCAGCCAGCCTGTTATGTATGCTGTTACGTCACTCTGATGACTGTGAGTCAATGAAGATCATGCTCTCTATCCAGAAAAACCGTCGGTCCCTTCGTGCCTACAGAGGTCGTGCCATCCCGATGGACGCCCCGTTGCTGTCTGCGCCGTCGACAGCTTCGATACAGACACGCCGCTTCTTCCTTGTGCTGATTGCCATCCTGTCGCTGACCTTTCTCGTGGCTCAGCAGGGGCTGGACGCCAGCACGCGGCGCAGTCAGAACACCTCCGACTATCTCACCTGGCTGTTGCGGGATGAGACATCCCGTGCGGAGGCCAAGGTGGAACGGTCGGTACCGGGTTCGGTGGTGCTGGCCTCGCTGACAAAAAGGCTGGATGTTCGGGACGACAGTTCGTTGCGGATCGATTTTGGCATGATGCGGGCGAGCATCGAGCAGGTGCAGACCGGTGACACCATATTCAGCGTGTTGCAACGCCATGGTGTTGCCCGCAAAACGGCACTGGAGGCCGCCCGGACCGGCAACACTCTCGCCAAACGTCACAAATTGGGCAATCTGACCCGGCCGTTTCAGTTGGGCAAACTGCTCAAGCTGACCTTTGACCAGGAAGACCACCTGGCTGCCCTGCACTATCCCATTGACAATACCAGAACCCTTTCGGTGGTCAGACAACCGAACGGCACTTTTGTTTCCAAGATAAAGAAGGCACCGCTGGGTGCGACCGTTGCCGGCGGCGAGGCGACGCCCGCCGCACCCCCTGCTGGCAACACCGCCTCCAGCGCGCAGACCTCTCGACTGCACGTGCAGGATCTGTTCAGCGGTTCTGCTCGGCAGATACATGACACTGTGCGTTCGGGGGATTTGCTGACCACCCTGTTGGCCCGTCATGGGGTCAGTCAGGCTACGGCTTATCAAGTGGCGGCGGCCTCCAAGCCGGTTTTCAACTTGGCGCGCATGATGAAGGCGGGCAATGGTTTTCGTCTTGCCATGGATGGCAAGGGGCAACTGCTGGGGGTGGCCTATTCCATCAATTCGGATACGCTGCTGTGGGTGATCCGGCAGGGCAATTCACCGCAATTTGTGCCCCATTTGCAGAAAAAGCAGTTTGAAACCCGGTTGAGTCGGGTGTCTGGCACCATCAGCGAGGATGGTTCGCTGTTTCTGGCCGGCAAGGCGGCCGGTCTTTCCCACAACATGGTCAGCAAGTTGGCCAATCTGTTTGAGTGGGATATTGATTTTACCCAGGATATTCATGCCGGGGACCAGTTCCGGGTTGTCTTTGAGAGCAAGTTTTATCAGGGTCGGCGGGAGCGTGACGGGGAGATTGTGGCGGCAGAGTTTATCAATCAGGGCCGTTCGTTGCAGGTGTTTCGTTATGTAGATCCGTCCGGCGTAGCGGGTTATTACGATGCCAAGGGTCAGAGCATTCGCAAGATGTTTATCCGTGCCCCGGTCGATTTTACCCGCATCACCTCTCTATTCACCAAGCAGCGCAAGCATCCCATTTATGGTTTCAACCGTGCCCACAAGGGGGTGGACTATGCGGCACCCCAGGGCACGCCGGTGCGGGCCTCGGCGGATGGGCGGGTGACCTTTGTGGGCAGCAAGGGTGATTACGGGCAGTTTATCACCGTTCGCCATAATGACACCTACAGCACGGCTTATGCCCATTTGAGTGCGTTTGGTCGTGGGGTGCGGGTTGGCAGCCATGTCAAGCAGGGGGAGATGATCGGGCGGGTTGGCAGCACGGGATCTTCGACCGGGCCACATCTGCATTACGAGGTGCTGGTCAATGATGTGCAGGTCAACCCTCTTTCCATTCAGCAGGTTACGGCCAATCCCATCACAAGCCGGCATGCAGAAGATTTTCGTATGCAGACCGCCCGCCTGTTGGCCATGTTGCGTACTGAGCCGACCCGTGTTGCGGCCCTGTCTGCCCGCTCCAACGAAGCGGACGATTGATTTTGTGGACGATTCGGCTGTTGCGGGATTGGAGTGTGCCCTGGTTGCAGCAGCGGGGTATTGAGAATCCCCGTTTGGATGCGGATTTGCTGTTGGCGGATGCGTTGGGTGTGGAGCGGTTGGCCCTTTTTCTGGATGCGGAGCGTCCGGTGGTCGGGGCGGAGTTGGCCACCTTCAAGCGGCATTTGCAGCGTCGGGCCCGGCGTGAGCCGGTTGCCTATATTTTGGGTCGTCGTGGTTTTTGGCGGCAAGAGTTGGTTGTCACCTCTGATGTGTTGGTACCTCGACCGGAGACGGAGTTGCTGGTCGAGACGGTGCTGGCGCATTTCCCCCCGGATCAGCAAACTTTTCCCTTTGAAATATTAGAGATTGGTGTCGGCAGTGGTGCGCTGTTGTGTGCTTTGCTGTTGGAGTATCCTGTTGCGACCGGGGTTGGGGTGGATATTTCGGCGGCGGCTTTGGCGGTGGCGGAGCAGAACGGGCGGCAGTTGGGGTGTTGGGAGCGGATGACCTTGTTAGGGGGTGATCTGGTGGCTCCTTTGGCGGTCGCGCCCCATTCGGGTCGGCGTTTTCCGGTGATTGTTGCCAATCCGCCTTATATTGCGACGGCGGAGTTGGACCGGCTGGAGCCGGAGGTTGCGGTATGGGAGCCGCGTCAAGCGTTAGACGGTGGTGTCGATGGTTTGACGGTTTTGCGGCGTATTCCGGCGGCGGTCATGCCGCTGCTGGCGGCGGGTGGGTTGTTGGCGTTGGAGATCGGGATGACCCAGGGGGATGCGGTGGCGGCGGTGATGGAGGCGGCGGGTTTGCAGGATGTTTGCCTGCATCTGGATTACAGCAGGCGGCCCAGGGTGGTGACGGGCTGGCGGCGGTAAATCTTTTCGCCGCCTTGGTCTGCCTTGCCGACGTGCGTACGAGTAAAGATCTTTTCAAACAATTGCAGGGGTCTGGGGAGCGTCACGCTCCCCAGTGGGGTGCAGGGGCAAAGCCCCTGCATGAACTGCGCGTTTTCCCAAAGCAAATTTTCGCAGAAAATTTGCGCAACGCGCACAAAGCCGCCCCGCAGGGGCGACCTTGGGAGGGCGGCAGCCCGACTCACACGGTTATGTTACGGAAAATGTTTGGATAAGAAAGCAGAAGGTTCGGATATTACGCTTTGATTGTATTACGCTTTGATTGTATTACGCTTCCTGTTTGATACAAGGCCAGGATCGGTTTTTTTCCAAGCCATTCGATATTTTGCCCGCTCTCGGTCGGGCTGCCGCCCTCCAGGAGTGCCCCTGCGGGGCGTTTTGGGCGCGCTGCGCCCATTTGCTGCGCAAATGGGCTTCGGTGAAAGCGCGCCCGTACATGCAGGGGCTTCGCCCCTGCACCCCACCGGGGACCGTGACGGTCCCCGGACCCCTGCAATTGTTTTAAAAGATTAATACTGGAAAAGCGCGCCCGTACATGCAGGGGCTTCGCCCCTGCACCCCACCGGGGACCGTGACGGTCCCCGGACCCCTGCAATAGTTTGAAAAGATTATAAAAAGCATGGGCATGGGCATGCTCATCATGCTACAAAAAAATTATACTTGAAGCATAGATATTACCCAAATGGAAACTTTAATGAAGATAGAAAGCATTCTTTTGCAAAACTTTAAAACATTTAAATATGTACACCTGGAGTCCGTTCCCGCATTTTTTGTGGTCATCGGTGCCAACGGCACCGGGAAGTCAACACTGTTTGATGTTTTTGGTTTTCTTAAAGATTGCCTGACCTACAATGTGACAACCGCACTGCAAACACGGGGTGGGTTCAACGAGGTGATCAGCCGAGGGGCAACCGACCGAACCATCCTGATCGAGTTGCAATTTCGGATGCTGATCACGGGAGTGGAACGGCTTGTTACTTATCATATTGAAATAATACAGGAAAAAAACAAGACAGTCGTTGCGCGGGAAATTTTGCGTTACAAGCGTGGCCGCCACGGATCTCCCTACCATTTTCTGGATTTCAAGCGCGGCAGTGGCTATGCCATCCTCAACGAGGAGGATTTCAGCAAAACGGAAGATGCGCTGACGAGAGAAAATCAGGATCTCGATAAAGAGGATATCCTGGCCATCAAAGGGCTGGGGCAATTTCAACGCTTCAAGGCAGCGAACGCCTTTCGTCATTTGATTGAAAATTGGCATATTTCCGATTTCCACATCAAGGCCGCCCGGGGCAGCAAGGATGTTGCCGGCTATGCAGACCACCTTTCCGTGACAGGGGACAATCTGCAACTGGTGGCCAACCGCCTTTATACGGAACATCCAGACATTTTCGAAAAGATTGTCGCACAGATGCAATCACGGGTACCAGGAGTTGGCCACATTGAACCGGAACAGACTGTGGATGGTCGATTGTTGTTGAAATTCCAGGATGGTGCTTTCAAGGATCCTTTTATTGACAAGTATGTTTCGGATGGCACCATCAAGATGTTTGCCTACCTGACGTTGCTGTACGACCCCGAACCGCATCCCCTCCTTTGCATCGAAGAACCGGAAAATCAACTCTATCCTCAACTGCTCATGGAGTTGGCCGAAGAGTTCCGGGACTATGCCCGGCGTGGCGGACAGGTTTTTGTTTCGACCCACTCGCCGGACTTTTTGAATGCCGCCCGACTGGAAGAGGTGTTCTGGTTGGAAAAAAAGGATGGTTATACAACAATTTGCCGTGCCGTTGACGATCCGCAAATAGCGGCCTACATGCGGGAGGGAGATCAGATGGGCTATTTGTGGAAACACAGACTGTTCGGAAAAGTGGACCCATGATCAAAAACCTTGTCTTTTTACTGGAGGAACACTCTGCCAAAGAGCTGCTGACAGCCATTCTGCCCAAACTTTTATCCGAAGAGATAACAGTTTTCTACATGGTCTTTGAAGGCAAGCAGGATTTGGAAAAACGTCTGGTTGATCGGATGAAGGGCTGGCAAAAGGCCGACTCGGCCTTTATCATCCTGCGTGACCAGGATGGCGGCGACTGCTTGCGGGTCAAGCAAAAGCTGACCGGGTTGTGTCAACAGGCCAATCGACCAGCGTTCCTGGTGCGTATTGCCTGTCACGAGTTGGAAAGTTTTTATCTGGGGGATTTGCAGGCGGTTGAGCGAGGCATGGGCATAACAGGGCTGGCCAAACAACAACAGAGCAGAAAGTTCAGAACACCGGATCTGTTGTCCGATCCTGCCGAGGAACTGGTCAGACTGACTCAGGGAAAATATCAGAAGATATCCGGTTCTCGCGCCATTGCGCCCCACATCGACCTGGCCGGCAACTGTTCTGACAGCTTTAACGCATTGGTGGCTGGTATTCGCAAGCTGGTTTGGTGAAGGTTGAATAGTTGCGTCTCAGTGGTGTGCGGGGGCTTAAGCCCCTGCATGCTTTCAAACAATTGCAGGGGTCTGGGGAGCGTCACGCTCCCCGGTGGGGTGCAGGGGCAAAGCCCCCTATGCGCTAACATGATGACCATACTCATGCTGTTTCTAATCTTTTCAAACTATTGCAGGGGTCTGGGGACCGTCACGGTCCCCAGTGGGGTGCAGGGGCAAAGCCCCTGCATGAACTGCGCGTTTTCCCAAAGCAAATTTTCGCAGAAAATTTGCGCAACGCGCACAAAGCCGCCCCGCAGGGGCGACCTTGGGAGGGCGGCAGCCCGACTCACACGGTTATGTTACGGAAAATGTTTGGATAAGAAAGCAGAAGGTTCGGATATTACGCTTTGATTGTATTACGCTTTGATTGTATTACGCTTCCTGTTTGATACAAGGCCAGGATCGGTTTTTTTCCAAGCCATTCGATATTTTGCCCGCTCTCGGTCGGGCTGCCGCCCTCCAGGAGTGCCCCTGCGGGGCGTTTTGGGCGCGCTGCGCCCATTTGCTGCGCAAATGGGCTTCGGTGAAAGCGCGCCCGTACATGCAGGGGCTTCGCCCCTGCACCCCACCGGGGACCGTGACGGTCCCCGGACCCCTGCAATTGTTTTAAAAGATTAATACTGGAAAAGCGCGCCCGTACATGCAGGGGCTTCGCCCCTGCACCCCACCGGGGAGCGTGACGCTCCCCGGACCCCTGCAATTGTTTTAAAAGATTAATACTGGAAAAGCGCGCCCGTACATGCAGGGGCTTCGCCCCTGCACCCCACCGGGGAGCGTGACGCTCCCCAGCCCCTGACGGGCTCAATCGTGGATCACCACCGTTTTTTCATCACTGCCCTGCCGCGCATGCACCCGCCCCACCAACCAAGCCTCCTCTCCGGCCTGCCGCAGATGCGCCAAAGCCGCCTCCGCCGTCTCGGCCGCCACAATCACAATCATCCCCAACCCGCAATTGAAGGTCCGCAACATCTCCTCTTCCGTAATGCGACCCAGGGATTGCAACAAGGTAAAAACAGGGGGCCGCGGCCAGGCCCGTTTGTTCAACTCCACCCGCACGGAGGCCGGCAATACGCGGGGAATGTTTTCCCAAAACCCGCCACCGGTAATATGAACCAACCCCTTGATCGGCTGATGTTTTAACAATTCCAACAGGGCACGCACATAGATGCGGGTGGGCGCAAGCAAGGCCTCACCCAACGTACTGCCCGCAAACGGATGCTCCAGACCAGGCCCCCCCTCCCCCAACACCAACCTGCGAATGAGCGAATAGCCATTGGAGTGCGGACCGGAAGAGGCCAACCCGATGACCGCATCCCCCGGTACAATGGTGCGGCCATCGATGATAGCACTCTTTTCCACGATGCCCACCGCAAAGCCGGCCAAATCAAACTCCCCATCCGGATAAAAACCCGGCATCTCCGCCGTTTCGCCACCGATCAGGGCACAACCGGCCTGCCGACAACCGGCCGCAATGCCTTGAATGACCGTGGCCGCATCGTCCGGGTTCAAACGTCCGGTGGCAAAATAGTCCAGAAAAAAAAGCGGCTCCGCTCCCTGTACCACCAGATCGTTGACCGACATGGCAACCAGATCAATCCCCACCGTATCCAATCGACCGGTGAGAAAGGCCAATTTTAATTTGGTACCCACCCCGTCGGTGGCGGATACCAACACCGGATCCTGGTATTTTTTCCAATCGGGATGAAACAAGGCCCCAAAACCACCCAACTCAGAGGAGACCTCTGGACGATGGGTAGAGGCCACCGCAGCACGTATCATCGAAACCACCCGGTTGCCAGCGTCAATATCAACGCCCGCTTCACGATAGGTCACAGGGGGAGGAGGATCGGAGATTGTCATGGTTTTTTTGCATGCTCCATCATTAAACGATTGCCAATAAATTGTTTTTTAAAAAACACCCACCGGCGACGGCCGACCCGGCCACTGAAACAGTGGCCCAGACCATTTCGGCTATTGGTAATTCTTCCCCGAAAAGGTACACTATAGCGGGTCAGGATGGAATGGCGGGAGGTGAGGGGTATAAAGATGGATAAAAAAAGTGGGTGGATGGTACGGAACTGGCGCGGAATGATCGGGCTGCTTTGTCCCTTGCTGCTGTGGATGGCGATGGGAGAGGCGATGGGAGAGACAGTGCCCTTCTATCGTGTGGGGGTGGAGACCATTGTCAAATTGCCGGTGCCGGCCGGCAAGGAGGCCCGTGCCATCGGGATGGAGCAGGCCAGGAAGGCGGCCTGGGAGCGTCTGTTGCGCCGCATGTTTACCCGAGGGGATCTGGAAAGCAAAAAAAAACTGCTGGATGAGCTGGGCCAGAACATCCATCGTGGCGCGGAACGACTGGTTGTGGTGGGTGAGAGCCAACGCGGCAACACCCTGGTGATGGCGGTAGAGGTCATCTTTCCCGCCAAGGAGATTAACGCCGCTCTGTCCGCCCAGGGGGGACTGCTGTACAACGAGACCCTGCACCCGCCGGTCCTGTTTCTGGTGCGCAGCCTGGGTGGCAGTCGGGAGGAGGCGGCGCAAAGCGAGCTGTTGTTGCAGAAAAGTGTGGCGGAGGCGGCCAAGGGATTGAGCATCCCGGTGGTGGCACCGCTGGGGGATATGGAAGACATGAATCACCTCGCCTGGGAGTTGATGGCCTCCGGGGATGTGGCCATGCGGCAATGGGTCTCCTCCCGTTATGGCACCGACCAGGTATGGGGCGTGATCAGCCGCACAACACCACCGGCGACGGGACAAAAAACGCCGACCTACACCATTCAGGCTGAGTTGCTGGGTCGCACGGTGACGACCGGCAAACCCACCGCCCTGGAACCGCTGCAGGCTGAGGTGACGAGCAACACCCCCCCCAACCCATGTACGGAGCGTGGCAATGCGCCCGAATGCCCCTTTGCCGTACTGGCCCAGACGCTGTTGCAGCGTGTGGCAGACCAATGGATTCAGTTTCATACCATCAATCCCAGCCTGCATCTCATGGCCCATTTGCGGGTGATGCACGGACCAAAGCTGGCGCAATTTTCCCAGTTTGTCACCAAATTGCGTGCCATGCCGGGGGTGGCAAAGCTGAAATTCATGGAAGAGCGGGCCACGGAGTCCAGCATGCTGGTGGAGTTCCAGGGGGATGATCCCCAGTTGCGGCGGTTGCTGACCCAGTTGGGGACCCAGGTAATGGAAGGGGGAGAGGGCGCGATGGCAGGCGGTGGTGCAGGGGCGGCAGCGGCGGAGGCTCCAATTCCCCAGGAGGCGGCGACCCCCTCTCCGGAGGCTGCACCGTCGGACAAGGGGTCACCGTCTGCGGTTGCCCCTGTCAGTCGGGTGGAAATGGTTTTGCGGCTGTTATGAATCTGCCCAATTTTTTGTCTTTTTTGCGCATATTCTCGGTCCCTTTGCTGATCTGGCTGATGATGGAAGGCTATGCGACGGCCGCTTTCTGGTTGTTCGGGTTGGCCGGGTTGACGGATGCGCTGGATGGTTTTATCGCCAAGCGGTTTCATATGGAGACCGAGTTGGGACGCTATCTAGACCCGCTGGCCGACAAGCTGTTGCTGTTGGCCGGGTTTGTCATCTTGACCGTGTTTGATCTGCTGCCGCTCTGGTTGACGTTGCTGGTGGTGACCCGTGATGTCGTGATTGTTGGGGGTGCCCTGGTTTATCAGGTCATGACCGGCATGTTGCAGATCAGGCCTTTATGGATCAGCAAACTGAACACGGTCAGTCAGATGCTGTTGTTGTTGCTGGTTTTATGGCGTGCAGCCTGGGATGAAGCGGGGTTGTGGGTGGAGCCTTTTGTCTGGTTGACGGCGGTGACCACCCTGATTTCTGGTGGCAGTTATGTGTTTGAGTGGAGTCGAATGGCGGCTCAGCAGGAACGGATCAAGGGATTATGACCACCTCCATTCCCCAACTGGTACTCAATTTTCCGCTGAATCCGGTTTGCACCTTTGCCAACCTGGTGATTGGTGAGGGCAACCGGCGGGCTGCGGAGGCGGTGCATGCGCTGTTGGCCGACTCCTCCTCCGAGGCCAGTTCTCCTCTGGTGCAGTCGGCTACGGCTCTGTTGTTGACCGGTGAGGAGGGAACGGGCAAAACCCATTTGTTGCAGGCGGCGGTTTATCAGTGTCGTGCGTTGGCGGGGGAAGAGTCTGCCATCTATTTGAACGCGGTGGCATTGCGGGAGCAGCTGCATCAGGTGGTTGGGCAGGAGGCTGGGGAGCGGGGCAGTGTGGAGCAGGATTTGACCCGATTTTTGGATCGGCATGCGACCTGTCGATTGGTGGCGGTGGATGAGTTGGAGGAGTTGGCGCACTCCCCGCTCTTGCAGGAGGCGGTTTTGTTTCTTTTCAATCGTATGCGGGCCACGGGCGGGCGCATGTTGGTGGCCGGGCAGCGTTTGCCTCAACTGTTGGAGGGGTTGCGGCCGGATTTGCGTTCCCGTTTATTGTGGGGTTCGGTGGTTGTGTTGGATTTGCCGGGAGATGAGATGTTGGGGGCCATTCTGGCCAAGATGGTGGAGGATCGGCAGGTGCGGTGTGGGCCGGAGTTGCTCAAATTTTTGCAGTTGCGTCTGCCACGGCGGATTCCGGCCTATGCGGCGGCTCTGGATCGTCTGGATGAGGCCGGGTTGGGGTTGAAGCGGCCTTTGACGGTGCCGTTGGCCAAGGAGATCCTGGCGTTATAGCGGTAATATTTTTTAAAACGATTGCAGGGGTCCGGGGAGCGTCACGCTCCCCGGCGGGGTGCAGGGGCAAAGCCCCCTATGCGCTAACATGTTGACCACGCCCACGCTTTTCTAATCTTTTCAAACGATTGCAGGGGCCTGGGGAGCGTCACGCTCCCCAGTGGGGTGCAGGGGCAAAGCCCCTGCTGAACTGCGCGTTTTCCCAAAGCCAATTTTCGCAGAAAATTGGCGCAACGCGCACAAAACCTGCCCCGCAGGGGCAGACTCCTGGAGAGGGCGGCAGCCCGACTCGCACGGTTATGTTGTGGAACACGTTTGGATAAGAAAGCAGAACGTTCGGACCTTCAGCTTTTTGTTTGACACAGGGCCAGGAATGGTTTTCCCCCCAGGCCATACCTGATTTTGCCAGCTCTTGGTCGGGCTGCCGCCCTCCAGGAGTGCCCCTGCGGGGCGTTTTGGGCGCGCTGCGCAAATTTCCTGCGGAAATTTGCTTCTGTGAAAGCGCGCCCGTTACATGCAGGGGCTTTGCCCCTGCACCCCACTGGGGACCGTGACGGTCCCCAGACCCCTGCAATCGTTTAACAGAACAGCTGGGGACCGTGACGGTCCCCAGACCCCTGCAATCGTTTAAAAGCCAGCCGGGCGCATCTCTGCCGTTGATAAATGGATGGCAGCGGACAACAACTGACGGGTGTAGGGATGCTGGGGATTGTCAAAAATTTGCTGCGTCGCCCCCTGCTCCACAATCTTGCCCTGCCACATCACCAGAACATCATGCGCCATGGCACGGATCACCCGCAGATCATGGGAGATAAAGATGAAAGCCAAACCATGCCGCAACTGCAAATCCCGCAACAGAGCCAAAATTTGCGCCTGCACGGAAAGATCCAACGCCGAAGTGGGCTCATCCAGCACCAACAAATCCGGGCGCAAAATCATGGCACGCGCAATGGCAATACGCTGCCGCTGGCCGCCGGAAAATTGATGGGGATAACGGTCCAAATAGGCAACCGGCAACCCCACCTCCGCCAAAATCTCCTCCACCCGCTGCCGCCGCTTGGCCTCGCTGCTCTCCAACCGATGGATGGACAACCCCTCCGCCAAAATTTGCCCAATGGTCATGCGGGGCGAGAGAGAGGAGAAAGGATCCTGAAACACCACCTGAATCCGCCGCCGCAACCCCCGCAACGTGGCACGGTCGGCAGCATACAGATCCTGGCCGTCAAACAACAACCTGCCCTGACTCTCATTCAACTGCAACACCGCCTCACCCAACGTGGTTTTGCCACTGCCAGACTCACCCACAATACCCACTGTCTCCCCGCGACGGAGGACAAAATCCACCCCATCCACCGCCTTGACATGACCCACCGTCCGCTTCAACAACCCCCGCTTGACGGGAAAATAACAGCGCAGTTGACTGACCTCCAACAACCGGGTTGACTGCACGGCCCGCGCCGGCGACTGCGTACTGGGAAGACTGGCCAGCAACTGCCGGGTATAGGGGTGCTGGGGATTGTGAAAAAGGCTCTCCGTGTCGGCGGTCTCACAAATTTCACCCTGCCGCATGACACAAACCCGGTTGGCCGTTTTATAAACCATGGGCAGATCATGGGTGATCAGCAGCATGGCCATTCCCAGCTCTTTTTTCAGACGGGCCAGCAGCTCCAATATTTGCGCCTGAATGGTGACATCCAAGGCGGTGGTGGGTTCGTCGGCGATCAACAGGGCCGGTCGCCGGGCCAGGGCCATGGCAATCATCACCCGTTGCCGCTGGCCGCCGGAAAGTTGATGCGGATAGCTGTCCAGCCGCTGTTCCGGGTGGGTGATGCCGGTCATCTCCAGCAGTTCGATGGCCCGATGACGCAACGCCTTGAGGCCATCTTTGGAACTCTGGCTGAGATCAGGCACGAAGGCTTCTGCCAGTTGTCGAAAGATGGGATAGACTGGATTCATGGCGGTCATGGGTTCCTGAAAGACCATGGCCAGCTGTTGCCCCCGCAGATGGCGCAACGGTTCCCCCTCCAGGCGGGTGATGTCGGTGCCGCGCAGGCGAATGGCCTGGGCCTGAATGGTGGCGTTGGCGGGCAGCAGCTGCAACAGGGAGAGGGCGGCCACCGTTTTGCCGCTGCCCGACTCGCCCACCAGAGCCAGGGTCTCACCCGCCTGAATGGTCAGCGAGATACCCCGTACCGCCTCGCTGATACCCGTTTCACCGCGAAAGTGAACGTGCAGCCGTTCAATCTCCAACAGGGGTTCGGCCATGGTCACAGCTCCTTGCGGGGGTCCATGGCGTCCCGCAGTGCCTCGCCGATAAAATTGAGCAAGAGCAAAAGGGTGACCAGGACGGTAAAGGCGGCCAGGGAGATCCACCAGGCCTCCATGTTGGCTTTGCCCTGTTGGAGCAGCTCTCCCAGGCTGGGGGTGGAGGGTGGCACCCCCAGGCCAAGAAAATCCAGGCTGGTAAGAGCCAGGATGGTGCCGGAGATGCGAAAGGGCAAGAAGGTGATGACCGGGGTCAGGGCGTTGGGCAGCAGGTGGCGAAACATGATGGTCTGGTCCGAGGCTCCCATGGCGCGGGCCGCTTTCACGTAGGAGAGGGCGCGGGCCCGTAAAAATTCCGCCCGGACGTAGTCGGCCAGTCCCATCCAGCCAAACAGGGAGAGCAGCACGATCAGCAGCAGAATGCTGGGGTCAAACAGGCTGGCAAAGATGATCAGCAGGTAGAGTTCCGGCATGCTGCCCCATATTTCGATAAAGCGTTGCAAAAGCAGGTCGGTGCGACCGCCAAAATAGCCCTGGATGGCACCGGCGACGATGCCGGTCAGGGTGCCGATCAGGGTCAGGGTGAGGGCGAACAGCACCGACAGTCGAAAGCCGTAGATCACGCGGGCCAGAATATCCCGTGCCCGGTCATCGGTGCCGAGCCAGTGGGCTGGATCCGGTGGGGCGGGGGCGGGGTGGTTGAGTTGGCTGTCTATGCTGTTAAAGCTGTAGGGAATGGGTGGAAACAGCACCCAGTTGGGGTTGCGTTGCAGCTTTTCCAGGATATAGGGATCTTTGTAGTCCGTTTCGGTGACAAAATCGCCGCCGAAGGTGGTTTCCGGGTAGGAATGCAGCAGGGGAATATAGAGGGTGTTCTGGTAGTAGACGAGCAGTGGTTTGTCGTTGGCGAGCAGTTCTGCACCCAGCGAGAGGCCGAACAGTATGGCAAAAATCCAGAGGGAGAGATGGCCCCGGCGGTGGGCCTTGAAGCGTCTCCAGCGGCGATAGGCAAGGGGAGAGGGGGACCAGATAGGCATAGTCAATGGGGTGTCCAAAAAAATGGCGTCGATCAAAGGGGGATAGTTTGCTGTCAGTATGTTCAGACAGCAACCCTTTTTCTTGAAGAGGGCATATAAACGCTGCGGGAAACACCGTCACGCTCCCCGGTGGGGTGCAGGGGCAAAGCCCCATATGCGCTAACATGATGACCATACCCACACTTTTCCTAATCTTTTAAAACTATTGCAGGGGTCCGGGGAGCGTCACGCTCCCCGGTGGGGTGCAGGGGCGAAGCCCCTGCATGTAACGGGCGCGCTTTCCCAAAAGCCCATTTGCGCAGCAAATGGGCGCAGCGCGCCCAAAACGCCCCGCAGGGGCACTGCTGGAGGGCGGCAGCCCGACCGAAAGCTGGCCAAGTTTGGGAGGGTTTGGAAAAAAAACATTCCTGGCCTTGTATCAAACAAAAAGCGGAATAGCCGAAGGTTCTGGTTTTTTATCCAAATATTTTCTACAGCACAAGCGTGCGTGTCGGGCTGCCGCCCTCCAGGAGTCTGCCCCTGCGGGGCAGGTTTTGTGCGCGTTGCGCCCATTTTCTGCGAAAATGGGCTTTGGGAAAACGCGCAGTTCATGCAGGGGCTCCGCCCCTGCACCCCGCTGGGGACCGTGACGGTCCCCAGACCCCTGCAATCATTTTGAGAACATGGATATGGCATGGCATGGCATGGTATGGTATGGCATGGCATGCCTATTGCCGCAACAATTGCTGATACAGTTGCAACAACCGCTGACTCATGGCCTCCAGCGTCAATGGCTCCACCGTCTGCCGGGCCGCCTGCCCCATGCTCTCCCGCAAGGAGGGACTCTCCTGCAACAGACGCATGTTTTCCACCAACCGCTGCCGATCCAACGCATCCCCCAACAAACCATTGCGCCCCTGCTCGATCAGATCCCGCGCCCCACATTGATAAGAGGTGATCAACGGCAAACCCGCCGCCATCCCCTCCAACGCCACATTGGGGAAAGGATCATACAACGTGGGTAACACCAACAGGTCCGCAGCCCCATAAAAAGGAGCCACACTCTGCTGCCCACCGGTAAAAACAACCCGCTGCGCCAACCCCAACTGGCGCGCCCGCCGCTCCATGACAGCCTGCTGCCGATCAGCCCCCACCACCAACAGATAAGGCTGCCCCGACAACGCCGCCATGGCCTCCAACAAAACAGGTACCCCCTTGCGCTGAAAACCGGAACCGACAAACAAAAACAACAAAGCCTCCGGCGGAACAGACCACCGCTGCCGAACCTCCGCCCGGAAACGGGCACGCAAAGCCGGAGAAAACTGCTCCACATCCACCCCGCTGTAAATGACATGCAACTTGTCCGGCTCGGTGCCAAAATGGTCCATGATCTCCTGCCGCACCATCCGGGAGTTGCAAATGACCGCCCGCAACCGGGGACTCTGAAACAACTGCCGCTCCGCCGCCAACACATACCGATGATAAGGACTCAAAACAGTCGCCAACCGACTCGGCCACCCCAAAGCACGACCCCGCTCCCGCAACCAAACCCGATGCACCCCATCCCCAGCCCGATACAGATCACAACCCGCCAACCGCTCATGGGACTGCACCAGATGAAAAGAACGCTGATCCAACTGCCGCCGCACACAACGGGCAAAACCGACATCCCGCCACAACCGACCCCAACCGGGCGGATCACAGGTAATGGTCTGCAACCCCATCACCTCACCCTGCCAACGACGGGCAATCAGGGTGATGGTAACCCCCGACTGCTGCTGCAACGCACCCATGGCACGATCCAGAAAACGCTCTGCCCCCCCAAACGGTGTATACCGCTGCCGGATCAGGGCCAAAGAAAAAGAGGGAGTGGAAGAGTTCATTGCGTTTTTACACCAATTCCCATAAACTTGCGATAATGGTTGGAGGGGAGTCCTGCCCAGACGGTGCCTGTCACTCAAGAGTGCCCAAAGATCGGGTCGAAAAAGGGTTGCCCCTTGCCCCTCCGTGCCAGAGTACCTCATCTGACTCATAACAAACAACTACGGATAGATCCCATTGACGAGTGACACCCACAATCCACCGCTGCGGATTGTCCATACCGAATCCTCTCTGGGTTGGGGGGGACAGGAGATCCGTACCCTCACCGAGGCGGCCGGGATGGTGCAGCGTGGTCATCAGGTCTCCTTGTTGTGTCCCCCCGAGGCCCGCATCTTTGCCGCTGCCCAGGCCCGCAATATCCCGGTGCAAGGGATGCGTATCGGCCGCAAAGGCGTGCGGGGCATGATGGAGATCGCCCGCTGGCTGCGACGCAATCCGGTCGATGTGGCCATCACCCACAGCTCCATCGACAGCTGGCTGACGGCGACCGCCTGCCGACTGATCTCTCAACCCCCCGCCGTCATCCGCATGCGCCACATCTCCGCCCCGGTCCCCCGCAACCTGGCCACCCGCTGGCTCTACACCCGTGGCTGCCGCCATATTGTCACCACCGGAGAGGCCCTGCGGCTGCAGTTGATCCAACACAACCATTTTCCCGCTGCCCGCATCACCTCCATTCCCACCGGCATCGACCTGAAACAGTTTGTGCCCGGCAACCAGGGCCAGGTGCGGCAAACGCTGGGATTGGCACCAGACCGGCTCGTGATCGGCATCGTCGCCACCCTGCGCAACTGGAAAGGCCATGCCCACCTGCTGGAGGCCGTGGCCGCCCTGAACCGGACCGATCTGCACCTGCTGATCGTGGGAGACGGGCCCCAACGGGCCAACCTGGAAAAACAGATTCAGGCCCTGCAATTGGAGCCCTATGTCAGCTTGGTGGGCAACCAGGAAAATGTGGTTCCATGGCTGCAAGCCTGCGATATTTTTGCCCTCCCCTCCTACGCCAACGAAGGGGTGCCCCAATCCCTGATGCAGGCCATGGCGTGCGGGGTGCCGGTTGTCTCCACCCCGGTGGGCAGCATCGAGGAGATTATTCAACCGGAGGTGACCGGACTGTTGGTGCCGCCCAAAGATCCGGTACTGCTGGCCAGCGCGCTGGACAGCCTGCTCAACAACGCCGACCTGCGCAGCACCTTGCGCTTGAACGCCCTGCGCTTTGCCCGGCAACACTTTTCCCTGAGCCTCATGTTGGACCGGATGGAGAGTGTCATCCGCCACGCCACCTTCATGAACCCCTGATGCCCTGTTGAATGGAGGCGGTGAATTCCACCATGCGACTGGCCTATCTGGACCCGCACCCGGTACCCGGCAACGAGACCGAATCCTTGCAAATTTTGCAGATGGTGGATGCCCTCGGCAACAGCGGGGCGGAGGTACACGTGATCGCCCCACACCCACCCCAACCGTTGACCGCAGCCAACATTCTCGGCCATGAACTCTCCCCCCGGGTGCAGTTCCATCCACTGCCCAACCTGCGGGCCCGCTGGGGCGGGCCTTTTGGCAGCAATCGCATTTTTTTCTGGCTGGCCAATCGGAGGTTGAATACCCTGACGGTGGATGCGCTGCTGGTGCGCAATCTGAAATTGGCCGCCCGTCTGCTGCGCAGACCGGCCGCCTCCAGAATACCGCTCTTTTTTGATACCCATGAACTGTTCGCCAACACCTTCCAGGAGGAGAACCCCAACCCCTCCCTGCGGCAACGGTTCAAGTTGAGGCAACTCCGGCGGTTGGAACGGGGGGTTTATGCCCGGGCGGATGGGTTGATCTGCACCACCTCCCACCTGAAGGAGGATATTGACCAGAGCTATCGGTTGAGCACCCCCGCGCTGGCTGCCCCCCTGGGATATGATGCCCATCTGGCCGCCGCCGCCCTTGGGGAGGCGGCGTTGCCGCCCAACCAACCGCCGGTTTTGCTCTTCCTGGGCTCCCTGCACCCCTGGAAAGGGCTCTCCACCCTGCTGGAGGCGATGGTGCAGGTGGAGGGTGCCCTGCTGAAAATCGTGGGTGGAGACGGGGCACGCCATCAGGTATTGCAACAACAGGCCCGGGCCTTGGGCGTGGCGGCCAAAATTCAATGGGTGCCCGCCATCCCGCCGGCAGAGCGGTTTCGAATGATTCGGACCGCAGACATCTGCCTGCTGCCCCTGAGCCATCGCACCATCGCCAGTCGATATACCAGCCCGCTGAAATTGTTTGAATATATGGGAATGGGCAAACCCATCATCACCGCCGATCTGCCCAGCATGCGGCTGTTGTTGAGCCATGGCACCCATGCCCTGTTGACGGAGGCTGAAAATCCGACCGCCCTGGCGGCAGCCATTCAGACGCTGTTGAACGACCCCCCGTTGGCCCGACAACTGGCCACTGCCGCCCGGCAGCAGGCCAAACACTACAGTTGGGAAAGCCGGGCGGCAGGCATGTTGACCTTCATGGCAAAGCAGATGACCAAGGCGAACAGGGTTTGACGGTCCTGGCCATTCGCCACACTCGATAAAGGTGCTATATAATTGAATATTTTAGTGATCAATGTGGCACGGATCGGCGATACCCTGCTGATCACGCCCATATTGAAGGCCATCAAGCAGCACTATCCTCAGCATCGGCTGGGTTGTCTGGCCCATCCGGGGCGGATGGCTCTGTTGCGGGGGTTGCCGTTCATTGACAACCTGGGCGGGATCACCCCCAACAGTCAGTGGTGGCGTGGTCGGTTGACTTTTACGCGGCCTTGGGAGGTTGCCCTGGTTTATGGTCATGAACCGCCGCTGATCCGTTATGCCAGCCGGGTGGCCGGGCAGGTGGTTGCCTTTCAACAACGGGAGGCGGCCGTCAACCGTTTGCTCTCTCATGCCGTTCCCCAACCGACGCAGCAGATTCATGCGGTGACCGAACGAATGTTGCTGCCCCAGGCTTTGGGCATTGACAGCCCGGACCGTGCCCTGGCCTATCAGGTATTGCCTGCGGAGAGTCGGCAGGCCCGGCAGTGGTTGGCCGCCCAACGGTGCGGCACGGCGGGGCCGTTGGTGGGGATGCAATTTACCAGTTTTGCGACCAAGTCTTATCGCGATTGGCCATTGAGCCATTTTATTGCGCTGGCGGAGCTGATGCTCCGCCGGTGGCCGGGGGTCCGTTTTTTTACCCTGGGTGACAAGCAGAATCTGGCGCGGGAGAGCGCGTTCCGGGAGCGGTTTCCGGACCATACCCTGTGTGTATCCGGTCTGTTCAGTTTACGGCAGTCGGCGGCCTTGATGCAGCGGATGCAGCTTTATGTCGGGGTGGATACCGGTCCCACCCATCTGGCCGGGGCGTTGGGTATTCCCATGGTTGCCCTGTATCATTGCCGTTTTCCGGGCCGCAATCTGATGCCGTTGGGACGCCCTCATGTCGCCATCATCGAGCATCCCGGCCTGGGCAAGGCATGTTCCGAGCAGACCCCCATGAGTGATATTGCCGTTGCAGTCGTCTGGGAGGCGGTACAAACTGTTTTAGGTGCAACCGGTTGCTCTCCCGATCCTGTTGGCCATTGACCTCTGTACTGCGAGGCAATACCCTTGAGTGCAGGCAGGGGGAGGGACTTGTCATGACCCTGCAAAAATTTAACAATTCATGGGATTATGGCCAGTTTTCTTTTTATTGATGTCACGGTGACCGTCAGTTATGGCGGCGTGCAGACGGCTGTCTGGCATCTGGCCAAGGAGCTGCATGACCAGGGTCACCGGGTTGCTGTTTTCGGCGGTCAGGGATCGTTGTCGCCCGATCTGGGGGGGCGTGCCATTGATGTGCAACGGTTTCCCTTTCTCCCCCGGGAAAAGATACCCAATCTGGGCAGCCGTTTTCAGCGGATTGGCGAACGCCTCTCCCTGGCTGTGGCGGCCCGGCAGGCTCTGCTGGCGGGGGGGTATGATTGGGCCATACTCACCAAGCCGTTTGATTTTTTCTGGCCATGGATTGTTCCCAGGGGTTGTCGGACCCGTTTTGCCTTTCGGAGTGGTGGGACCGATTTTTTCCCGGGTGATCGTTTTCTTGCCCGGCGGATTGATGCCTGGTTTACCAACAGCCATTTTAATGCTTATCAAATTCAGCAGCGTTATCGTCGTGCGCTCCCGTCCTGGCCGACGGTGATTTATAATGGGGTGGATGTGGAACGTTTTGCCCCGGGTCGCCGTGATGAGGCTCTCCGGCAACGGTGGGGGGTGCAGGAAGGGGAGGTATTGTTTGCCTTTGCGGGTCGGTTGGTGGGTTGGAAGGGGTTGCATCTGGCCATTCAGGCCATGGCCCATCCGGCCATGGTGGGGCGTCCCGCCAAGTTGTTGATTCTGGGTAGCGGTCCGGAGCGGCAGCCTTTGGCTCGTCTGGCGGAGCGTTTGGCGCAGGGTGGGCGGGTTATTTTTCTCGACAGTGTGCCGCATCATCAACTGCCTCCTTTTTATGCCAGTGCTGATGTCGGCCTGTTTCCCAGCATTGGGGATGAGGGGTTCAGCAACAGCATGGCTGAGGCGATGGCTTGTGGTCATCCGGTGATTGCCACCGCTTTCAGTGGCAATCCTGAGACGGTGGGCAATGAGGGTCAGGCGGGGTTGCTGGTGCCGCCGCGGCAGGTGGAGCCTTTGGCGTTGGCCATGCAGCTTTTGGTGGATGATCCGTTGCGGCGGGCTCGCATGGGGGAAGCGGCCCGGCAGCGTATTTTGACCCATTTCACCTGGCCGCTGGTGGTGCGGCGTCTGTTGGATGGTTTGGAATCGGGGCGGGCGGGGTAGGGTTTAAGCTGAACGATTGCAGGGGTCCGGGGACCGTCACGGTCCCCGGTGGGTGCAGGGGCTTAAGCCCCATATGCGCTAACGTAATTGTGATCTTCTTTTAAACAATTGCAGGGGTCCGGGGACCGTCACGGTCCCCGGTGGGGTGCAGGGGCGAAGCCCCTGCATGAACTGCGCGTTTTCCCATTAAGCTGAACGATTGCAGGGGTCTGGGGACCGTCACGGTCCCCAGTGGGGTGCAGGGGCAAAGCCCCTGCATGAACTGCGCGTTTTCCCAAAGCAAATTTTCGCAGAAAATTTGCGCAACGCGCACAAAACCGCCCCGCAGGGGCGACCTTGGGAGGGCGGCAGC
>PEAG01000060.1 GCA_002753505.1 Magnetococcales bacterium HCHbin5
GGTGATTGGTGACGTGGCAATCGGTAACTTGCCAAACCGAGCCTACTCTTTTTCTACCCTGACAGCACCCCTTTCTGGCGTGCGATAATCATGGTCGGTGGACGAAACGATGATCAAGGCCTTGGCGCGCAACCGCATGACAACAGCGTTTGCGCTGCGTTCCAGACTGTTTATGTGTTTACTGTACAGCAGGAACAACAGCATCAATATCACAACACCAGAACAGGATACCAGCAAAACATGAAAAGCGGAGTGGGACAGAAAGGATCTGAAGTCAATGGCAACAACAAGATACCCAACAGCCACCTTTTCCAGATTCAGGATGGGGATGCTGAAAAAATGGAATGGATCTGCTTTATAAAAAGAGTCACCATGGCGTGCATTTTCCGGCCGTTTAAAGGTTCCATCGTTTATGTATTCTTGCAGACCATCCGTTAATGTTTTTTCTGAATTGCCCATCAGCACCACATCTGAAAACTGTGCCCAATGCGAAAAAATGCCGGCAACACCCTCTGCAAAACCGCTCTTCCCAATGTGTTCCTTGCTGACAACGACATGAACAGTCAGGTTGGCCCTGGTCCCCAGCGAATCAACCAGATGATTTATCTCCCGGCCAAGCTCAATGTATCCCAGCAAGTTTCCTGCGGATTTCCACGGCAAAACAACACGGAGGGTCAGGGTTCCCAGTGGCCCGAGCTCGATACCATGTGCAACCTGGCCACTTTCTTCTGCTGTCAGCAGAGTCAGGCGGTCTGTCCTGTCTCCGTGGCGATCCGGGTGATGAACCCTGAGAAAATTTACCCGATCCAGATCATGAAAATAAAAATGGGTGATGGCGTTGTCGGCGATCACTTTATTCAGAGGGAGGCTCTCTTTTAACAGCAAATCCCGATCTTTCTGGGCAAAGGCGCGTTGCAAGGACTCTATATGGCTGATCGTCTCTGCCTGGCTGGTCAGCTCCATGACCGATGAATCAACAATGTCATGGAATTGGGTGGCCAGGCTTGATCTTTCCATCTCAAAAACAGCATTTTCTTGCTCTTTTGTGATCCATAAAACGGACACCAGATTGACCACCAGTATGAATATAAAGCCTCCAAACATTGGATACAAGATCGGCTTTTTGATGTGAATGGCAGGGTTCGCGGTGACCATTTCCGCAGGGATGCAGTGGTTGACCTGGGCACGCTCCTTGCCGATACTCTTGTCCACATGTTCCTGGTCCGATGCACTCACTGCGTGTCACCCCACTTGGAGACAGTTAGCGGAAGATTGTTTTCCCTGGGTTTTGCGAAGGCCTGTCCAATCCGTTCGCCGGGCTGCGCTATGACCCTCCCATTGCCTCCAGCGTCATACCCTGATGGCGGGCGATGGCTTGCAGGGGGTGCAAGGCGGCCTCAAAATCATACTGACTCAGACAGCTTTCCAGTTGCGCCATCTCTTCTGGCAGCAGATCGACCGGCCACCCGGCCTTCAGTGAGGCAAACACATCTTCTGCATCTGAATGGTTGGCGCAGATCAATCGATATAATTTTTGCACATGCAATCGAATGGTCTCCGCCTCCATGGGAGCCCCGCGCGGGGGAGAGTCCGCCTCTGCACCCAACGTGCGGCCCGCAATATGGACTTGAATGGAGGCCATCACCTGTTGAATCGCCTGCTCAAACAATTCCAACCGGGCGGGCCAACGCTCTTTTTGCCCCTTGTGAATCTCATCCTCCAGGTCACGGGCCGCCAGATAGAGCTGCTCGGCTGAGAGGTTGCCCGCCATCCCCTTGATCGTATGGGCGCACATCCTGGCCGCTTTGCGGTTTTCCTCTTCTCCCTTTTCCAGGTCGGCGCGAATCTTTTCCCCTACATGAGAAAAATCGCGCAGAAAGGAGAGATACATCTCTCGCAACAGCTTGGCATTATTGTTCATCCGTTGCCGGGCGGCGGGCAAATTGACGCCGGGCATACTGGCAGGCAGAGGGTCGTTTTCCGTTTGACTGGCCTCCTGTTGCAATCGTTTGGTTTGGGCTGCAACGGCCTGGATTATCTCTTTGGAGGGGATACGGGCCGGAATCCAACGCAACAGCAGATGACATAGTGCCACATTGTCTATGGGCTTGGCAATATGATCGTTCATCCCGGCTGCCAGACAGCGTTCCCAGATGCCATCCATGGCGTGGGCCGTTACCGCGATAATGGGCAATTTGGCATGGCGGGACGATTGACGGATCAGACGGGTGGCTTGATAGCCATCCATGCCCGGCATCTCCAGGTCCATCAAAATCGCGTCAAAGGAGGTGCCGGTCTGCTGCACCTTCTCTACCGCCTCCTGGCCATCGCTGGCCAGTTCGATCAACAGTCCCATCCCTTCCAACAGCTCCCGTGCCACCTGCCGGTTCAGGTCTATGTCATCCACCAGCAGAATACGGGCTCCGCTCAACAGCTCCCGCACCTGTTGCTCGACATCGGTAAGGTTTTGTTGCTGGAACTGGGTGGCAACCTCTTTGCCGAACAGCTCCCGGATGCTGTCAAACAGGAACAGTCGCGAACAGGGCTTCTCAATAAAGCCGTCCAGGCCAAATTTTTCCGCATTTTTCTGGACATCATCACTGGCAAAGGCACTCATCAACACAATTTTGGGAATGGTTGTGGCGGGCAACAGATTGGGCAGGGTGGAAAAGAGGTGCTTTTGTTGCTGAATGATCGTTGCCGTGGTCAAACCATCCATCTCCGGCATCCGGTAATCGATCAAAATCAGTGCGAAGGGCTCCTCCATGGCATGCGCCGTTTCCAGCGCGGTCAGGGCCTCTTTGCCCGAGTTGGCCGTTGTGACCTTGAGGTCAAAGGAGTGCAGCAGTGCGCTCAACACCTCTTGCGAGGTTTCGTTGTCGTCCACCACCAACACCTTCAACCCGCGGAGATCCTCCTCAAGCAGCAGGGGATGTTGGCTGTGTTCCGGTCCAATCCCCAACCAGGCGGTAAAATGGAAGGTGCTGCCTGCGCCGATGGCACTCTCGATCCAGATCTCGCCCCCCATTCTCTCGACCAGTTGTTTGGAGATTGCCAGCCCCAGCCCACTGCCGCCATAACGCCGTGTCGTACTGCTGTCGGCCTGGGCGAAGGCATGAAACAGGGCCTGTTGCTGTTCCGGCGAGATGCCGATGCCGGTGTCACGCACAGAAAATTGCACAAATACCTGATCAGCCGTCTGTTGCAAACACTCTGCCTGAACCACCACTTCGCCCGCATGGGTGAACTTGATGGCGTTGCTGACCAGATTGACCAAAATTTGCCCCAGTCGCAGCGGATCCCCGATCATCTCGAACAGCAGATTGTTGGGCAGGACCAACACCAGCTCAATATTTTTGTCGCCACCCTTGTGGCGGAACAGATTGCCAATATTTTCAAATGTTTCCACTAGATAGAATGGAATCTGCTCGATCTCCAGCTTGCCGGCCTCCATTTTGGACAGATCCAGAATATCGTTCAGAATACGAAGCAGGGCATGGGAAGCGGTGCGCATTTTGCGCAGATAGTCCCGTACCTTGATGGGCAGATTGTGCTGCAGTGCCAGGGTGTTCAGGCCGATAATGGCATTCATGGGGGTGCGGATTTCGTGGCTGACAATGGCGAGAAAAGCCCCCTTGGCACGATTGGCCTGATCCGCCAGGTCGCGGGCCTGCATCAACTGCTCCTCGCGATTTTTTTGTTCGGTAATGTCCCGGCCCGTCGCATAGAAGGCCTTTTTTTTGTGGGTGGCGACCGACCACTCCACCCAGTGCCAGGAGCCGTCTTTATGCTGGTAGCGGTTGATGATGTGAAAAATGGGTGGGTTGCTCTGTTCCAGCAGGCTGTTCAGGGCGGCCCGGAAGGGGGCGACATCTTCCGGGTGAAGGGCATCCATGAAGTTATGCCCCTGGATCTGGTCGGGGGCATATCCCAGGATGGTTTTCCAAAAGTGACTGACCCGCAGCAGGCGGCCCTCGTTGTCGATGATGCAGAGCAGGTCGCCGACCAGAGAGAAGAGCAGATCAAGGGTCTCCGCATTTTCCCGATCCTTGATGCTGGTATAATCGCCGACCAGGGAGAAGAGCAGATCCATCGTCTCTGCGTTTTCCCGATCCCGGGCATCTGTCAGTAACCGGGCATGGGAAAGTTGCAGCTTTTTGGCGTCAATAGAGTGCTTTACCAACCCTTTCAGTTCAAAAATGTTGAAGGGTTTTCTGAGAAAGGCGGTAATGCCCATTTCGTAACACTTGCCAATGTCTGCCCCGGTTGTGTGACCGGAGAGAACGATGACTGCATACGGCTTGTCGTTGGAAACGCCCAGTCTGTGCAAAAACTCAAACCCATCCATGATGGGCATGCGCATGTCGAGCATGATGAGGATGGGGTTGAGTGTGGCGTGCAGCTCCAGAGCGGTTTGACCATTGCCGGCATAATGGAGTTCGTAGTGATCATCCAGCGCATCCTCAATGGAATCAAAAATCAGTCGTTCATCGTCCACTACCAAGATTTTTTCTTTCGCCACCCTGTTTTCTCCGGGAACCGTACCGATAGACCCCTCTATCCTTCCCTACAGTATCAGAGGGAAACCTGTGCTGTAAAAGAAAAATTTGTGTATTTTTCTGGATGTTTGTCGCCGTGAAACGGTGTCGGATGGGGTGTGAGAATCTCTTGATGCGTCAAACATTTCCCTGTTTTAGCCTACACCATACCTTGAAGTGGGGAACGGCTGTTGATATACCCGGAGGAGAGCAGGTTCGGCAGCCACGACAGGGGGAGGGGTGTCGGGCTTTGATCATGGGCAACCGGTTTGGTCCGAGGGTGACGTTTTGCAAACAAGGGGCAACAGTCAATGAAACTCAAAACACTGATTATTGACGACCATCCCGCCTCCATCGCCATTCTGAAAAACATGCTGGCTGACGTCTGTGAGTGTTTTGTTGCCACCAGGGGGCAGAGGGGAATCGAGTTGTTTGAGCAGTCCCAGAGCAGTGGCAAACCCTTCGAGGTCATCCTGCTGGATATTATCATGCCAGGGCTGGACGGGATTGAAACCTTGAAACAGATCAGAAAGTTGGAGCGGGATAGCCCAACGGCTCAGCAAACGGCCCCGGTGCGCATTATCATGCAGACCAGCTCCGAAGACCCGGACGACTATAACGCTTCTCACCTGGAGGGCAAGTGCAGCGGTTTTATCAACAAGCCCTATTCCCGAGATGCCATCATGGCGATTGTGTTGGGGAAGGATGATCCTCAGACCGCTGGCCCTTCATAGTGGATATTACCGTTATTGTTTTCCGGTATGGCTGTTCTGTCAGACAAGGGTGGGGGGGGGCTGGGGACCGTGACGGTCCCCAGCGAAGTGCCGGGCAAATGTTCTACTCGGCAAAATTTTTGGCCACAAAATCCCAATTGACCAGATTCCAGAAGGCCGCCACATAACCCGGACGGGCATTCCGATAATCCACGTAATAGGCATGTTCCCACACATCACAGGTGAGCAACGCCTTCTTGCCAGCCGTGGCCGGAGTGCCGGCATTACTGGTGCTCAGCAACTCCAGGGAACCATCCCCGTTTTTTACCAACCAGCCCCAACCGGAACCAAAGGTACCGACCGCAGTGGCGGTAAATTTTTCCTTGAACTGGGCAAACGAGCCAAAGCTCTGGTTGATGGCCGCCGCCAATGCTCCCGTCGGCTCACCCCCACCGTTGGGGGAGAGGCAGTGCCAATAAAAGGTGTGGTTCCATACCTGGGCCGCATTGTTGAACAGACCACCGGAAGATTTTAACACAATCTCCTCCAGCGTCATGTTCTCAAACTCCGTGCCGGCAATCAGATTGTTCAGATTGGTCACGTAGGTGTTATGGTGCTTGCCATGATGAAATTCCAACGTTTCCTGGGAAATGTGGGGTGCCAACGCCGCCTTGTCGTAAGGCAGCTCCGGTAGAGTAAAAGCCATGTCGTAGGTCTCCTGGAGCGAGTTGCTGATAAAAAAGAACGACGTTTAAAGCGATTCGGCGTGGGAGGCCAGATACTCGGCCACCCCTGCCGTCGATCCCTTCATACCCGGCTTGCCCTTGGTCCAACCAGCGGGACAAACCTCCCCATGCTCGGCATGAAATTGCAAAGCATCCACCATGCGCAACATCTCATCAATATCACGCCCCAAAGGCAGATCATTGACCACCTGATGCCGCACAACCCCCTCCTGGTCGATCAGGAAAGAACCCCGCAGGGCAATCCCGGGACCGCACAGCAGGTCATAATCGGTGCTGATCTTTTTGGAAATGTCCGCCACCAGGGGATACTGGACATTGCCGATGCCCCCATTGTTGACGGGCGTGTTTTTCCAGGCCAGATGGGTGAAATGAGAGTCAATGGAGACCCCGATCACCTCAACACCCCGCTTTTTGAACTCTTGCAAACGATGGTCAAATGCAATCAGTTCGGAGGGGCAGACAAAGGTAAAATCCAGGGGATAGAAAAACAGTACCACATACTTGCCCCGATAGTCGGACAGACGGAAGTCCGCCTTGATGCTGTTGTCGGGCATGACAGCATTGGCAGTAAAATCAGGGGCCGGTTTGGTAACCAGAACACTCATCGCATTTCTCCAGGTTGTGACAGGTTTAGACGGGAACAGATTGCAGCGACACTCCACAGCGTGCAACCATTGCAGTACTATGCGCGCATACGCCCTTTTCGTCAAGAAAAAAAAATGGTATACCAACAATTATGTTTTTACGTCATCATTGCCTGCCCTGCTCAGGGGGGCAGTTGTGAGGAGAGATGCCAGTGATCAATAATTTGGTTGGTACGCGCATTCGGGCCATTCGGGGGCAACGAAAAAAGACGCAGCAACAGTTGGCAGAGATGGCCGGGATACCCCGGGCCACTTTGGCGACCGTGGAGCGGGATGATGCCAACCCCAGCTTGGCGGTGGTCTATAAAATTGCCACTGCGTTGGGGTTGAGCATTGACGAATTGGTGGAATCGGATCATCGTCGTATCCAGCACGTGTCGGCCACGGCCATGCGTTGGGTGGTGTCCGGGGATGAGAACTATCGGGCAGTGACCATCTCCCCATCCGGCATCTTGCATTTCAACCAGCTGATCTTCCATTTGAAATCAAATGGATGTTACCCCGGAGTGCCCCATCCGCCGGGGAGTGAGGAGTATCTGCACGTGCTGCAGGGGGAGGTGGAGTTGGAGGTGGCGGGAGAGCGTTTGCTGCTGAAACAGGGTGAAACGGCCGCCTTTCGGGGTAATGTGCGCCACACCTATCGCAACCCCGGCCCAGGGGAGAGTCGGGCTGTGGTGACGATTCTGGAGGGGGTCTGCAAAGATAATTTGGAGTAGTGCATCAGAATCTCTTGACAGCGAGAAGAACAACAGGTAAGACTAGCGGGCTCTTGAGGGTTGGAGGGGTTCCCAAGCGGTCAAAGGGAGCAGACTGTAAATTTGCCGGCTCAGCCTTCGAAGGTTCGAATCCTTCCCCCTCCACCATTTTACCAATGGTCCCCAAGGGTTCCCGGTGGCTCGGCACGCTGTGCATCCATCTTCGGTGCGGATTGTGCCAGTCGCGCAGAGTCCAAACAGGGTCGGCCAGGGTCGGCGGGTGTAGTTCAGTGGTAGAACGTCAGCCTTCCAAGCTGAACATGGGGGTTCGATTCCCCCCACCCGCTCCAGGTTCCGTGCCAAACGCGGGACCGCAGGCGAGAGGGAGTGTCGCCGCAGCGCGGGTAAGTATGGTTGCTGGCGTACGGACCCTCCCATGTGGTATCATGTTGTCGCATGTTGTCGCGCCCATGTAGCTCAGTCGGCAGAGCACTTCCTTGGTAAGGAAGAGGTCAACGGTTCGAATCCGTTCATGGGCTCCATTTTATTGAGTGATTTTTGAGTGATTTAAAGAGTGTGTTCCCCACCCTCGACGGACCCCACTGCAACCTCACTGGGAGGAGACTGGAATGGCAAAGGCCAAATTTGAACGTAACAAGCCTCATGTAAACATCGGCACCATCGGTCACGTTGACCATGGCAAGACGAGTTTGACGGCGGCAATTACCAAGATTCTTGCAGAGACGGGTGGGGCTGTCTTTACGGCATACGACCAGATTGACTCGGCTCCGGAGGAGAAGGCGCGCGGTATCACCATCTCGACGGCCCATGTGGAGTATCAGACCGAGAAGCGGCACTATGCCCACGTGGACTGTCCTGGCCATGCGGACTATATCAAGAACATGATCACCGGTGCGGCCCAGATGGACGGTGCCATTCTGGTGGTTTCGGCCGCCGATGGTCCGATGCCGCAGACCCGGGAGCATATCCTGCTGGCGCGGCAGGTGGGTGTGCCGGCCTTGGTGGTGTTCATGAACAAGGCGGACATGGTGGACGATCCCGAGCTGCTGGAGTTGGTGGAGCTGGAGGTGCGTGAGCTGCTCTCCCAGTATGATTTTCCGGGGGATGATGTGCCGATCGTGGTCGGTTCGGCCTTGAAAGCCCTGGATGGGGATAGTGGTGATCTGGGCAAGGGGGCGATTCTGAAGCTGATGGAGGCGGTGGATCGCTATATTCCGCAGCCGGAGCGGGCGTTGGATGGTGCCTTCCTGATGCCGATCGAAGATGTTTTCACCATTTCCGGTCGCGGGACGGTGGTGACGGGTCGGGTGGAGCGGGGTGTGGTCAAGGTGGGTGAGCAGGTGGCCATTGTCGGTCTGCGCAACACGGTGACCTCCACCTGCACCGGTGTGGAAATGTTTCGCAAGCTGTTGGACCAGGGGCAGGCCGGCGACAATGTCGGTGTCCTGTTGCGGGGTATCAAGCGGGAGGATGTGCAGCGCGGTCAGGTGCTGGCCAAGCCCAACTCCATCACCCCCCATACCAAGTTCAAGGCGGAGTGCTATATTTTGACGAAGGAGGAGGGCGGTCGTCACACCCCCTTCTTCAGCAACTATCGGCCACAATTTTATTTCCGTACGACGGATGTGACCGGTGTGCTGGCTTTGCCGGAGGGTACGGAGATGGTAATGCCGGGTGATAATGTCTCCATGACCGTGGAGTTGATTGCCCCCATCGCCATGGAAAAAGGGTTGCGGTTTGCCATCCGCGAAGGTGGGCGTACCGTGGGGGCTGGTGTCGTCTCGGAAGTGATTGCATAAACCAGCCACGACAACTTGACGGGCGTTTTGGAGTCCACGGATGCGTGATTTGATCAGTCTGGGTTGCGAAGAGTGTAAACGGCGCAACTATACAACGGACAAAAACAAGAAAAACAAGCCGGAAAAGATGGCCTTGCGCAAGTTTTGTCCGTTCTGTCGCAAGCATACCCTTCACAAGGAAGGGAAAATAAAGTAGTCTTGTCGGGATCTGATTTTGGGGGCCCTGGAGGACAGTAGCTCAATTGGTAGAGCATCGGTCTCCAAAACCGACGGTTGGGGGTTCGATTCCCTCCTGTCCTGCCAAATTATTCTCAGGGTGTTGACCAACTCGTGAGGGGTGCGCCGTCCGTGCGTCGCGCAGCAGGGGGGTTGTGCTGTGCAGTCGGTGGGTGTACCGGTAGAGCAGGCCGCTCTGGGGGCGTGTTGGCCGGGAAGGCTTTTTAAGAAGGAATACTTTGTCCGTGATGGAGCGCATAGCGCAACTCAAGCAATATTTGGTGGATGTTCGGACCGAAGCCCGGAAGGTTGTTTGGCCCACCCGTAAGGATACGGTGCAGACGACGGTGGTTGTCTTTGGGATGGTGGTTGTCGTCTCCCTGTTTCTGTGGGTGGTGGATGCCCTGTTGGCTCAGGTGGTAAAATTGGTGATAGGCTAGAGGGTTATCGCGAAAATGTTTTCGTGAAGGGATGGCCTGCGACCCATGTGCGGTGTTGTTCCGGTGCTACAGGTTAACCAGCGAGAGTTTCCATGGCAAAAAAGTGGTATGTCATTCACGCCTATTCTGGTTTCGAGAAAAAGGTCAAGAGCGCAATCGAGGAGCGTGTCCGTGTGGAGGGCAAGGGGGATCTGTTCGATGAGATTCTGGTGCCCGCAGAGGATGTGGTAGAGTTGCGATTGGGAAAAAAGGTCACCTCAGAACGCAAGTTTTTCCCGGGTTATGTGCTGGTGAAGATGGAGATGAACGATGCCACGTGGCATATGGTCAACCAGATTCCCAAAGTGACCGGCTTTTTGGGCGGCGGCGGTCGGCCGCATGCCCTGACGGACTCGGAGGTGGATAAAATATTGCGCCAGATGGAGGTGGGAACGGAAAAACCGAAGCCCAAGGTCTCCTTTGCCGTCGGAGAGAGCGTGCGGGTGACGGATGGCCCCTTTGTCTCCTTCAATGGCGTGGTGGAAGAGGTGGATGAGGATAAAACCCGTTTAAAAGTTTCGGTCTCGATCTTCGGGCGGGCGACGTTGGTGGAGTTGGATTTTGTGCAGGTGGAAAAGTTATAAGTCATTCCGCAAACGTTGGGTTTGCATGAAGGATTGGACAAGAAATGGCAAAAAAAATCACAGCGTATGTCAAACTGCAGGTGGCTGCAGGGGCGGCCAAGCCCAGTCCGCCGGTTGGGCCGGCTTTGGGACAACATGGTTTGAATATCATGGAGTTTTGCAAGAGCTTTAACCTGGCGACCCAGCACCTGGAGGTGGGGAGTCCGACGCCTGTGGTGATTACGGTCTACCATGACAGAACCTTTACCTTTGAACTGAAAACGCCCCCCGCTTCCTATCTGTTGCGCAAGGCGGCCGGTTTGAGTAAGGGCGGCAAGACGCCGGGCAAGGGTGCCCCGACCGGTCGTGTCACCTGGGCCCAAGTGGCGGAAATTGCGCAGACCAAGATGGTGGATCTGAACGCGATGGATTTGGAAGCGGCCAAGCAGACGATTGCGGGTTCGGCCCGTTCTATCGGCCTGGAAATTGTAGGTTAGGGGAAGCCAATATGGCAAAACGCAGCAGACGGCTTATGGCCATTCGGGAACAGGTGGGTCAGCGGGTGCCGGCGGGGTTGGCCGAGGCGGTGCGTGACCTGAAGCAGTATGCCAACGCCAAATTTGATGAGACGGTGGATGTGGCGGTCAATCTGGGTGTTGACCCGCGTCATGCCGATCAGATGATTCGTGGCACGGTGGCATTGCCCCATGGAACGGGCAAGGTGGTGCGCATTCTGGCCTTTGCCAAAGGGGAGAAGGCGCAGGAGGCGGAGGCGGCCGGTGCCGATGTGGTGGGTGCCGAGGAGTTGGCCGATAAAATTTTGGGCGGTTGGTTGGAGTTTGACCGTGTGGTGGCCTGCCCGGATGTGATGGGTGTAGTGGGTCGTCTGGGCCGGGTGCTGGGGCCAAGAGGCTTGATGCCCAACCCGAAACTGGGTACCGTCACCTTTGACCTGACGCGGATCATTCAGGAGATCAAGGCGGGGCAGGTGGCGTTCCGGGTTGAGAAGACGGGTATCATTCATGCCGGGGTTGGCAAGGCCTCTTTCCCCGACGAGCATTTGGTTGAAAACACCAAAACGCTGATTGAACAACTGAAAAAGATGCGTCCGGCCGCAACCAAGGGTACATACATCAAGAAGGTTACCCTGAGTTCCACCATGGGGCCGGGTCTTCAGGTGGATGCCCGTACGGTTTAGAGTGTTTAGTTGCTGTTTGTTTTAAAACCCCTAGGAAGGAGGGTGTTCGGTGAACCAAACCGAAAAAGAGCAAGTTGTCGAGGAGGTGCGCCAGGAACTTCAGCGGGCGAGTGTTGTGATCGTTACCCGCTATCGGGGGTTGAAAGTGGCGGATATGACCCGGTTGCGCCGGGAGATGCATGCAACGGGGACCCAGTATCGGGTGATCAAAAACACGTTGGCGCGTCGTGCGACTCAGGGCACCTCGTTTGAGGGGCTGACGCAGTTTTTGACGGGTCCAACGGGTGTGGCCATATCGGCTGATCCTGTCGCCCCAGCCAAGGTGCTGGCGGCGTTCGCGAAAAAAAATCCCATGCTGGAGGTGGTCGGTGGGGTGCTGAATGGGACCGTTATAGATGCCGCTGGCATCGGTGAATTGGCCAAGCTGCCCTCGAAAGAGGTGCTGGTGGCCAGGTTGCTGGGTACGATGATGGCACCCATACAGAATTTCGTGGGTGTGTTGTCAGCCGTTCCAGCCGGTCTGGTGCGGGTTTTGGATCGGATTCGCGAGTCGAAGGAAACATCGGGGGCCGAGTGACCCGTTGACGCAATCAAGCAATAGGTTTTTAAAGTTCTGGAGGAATATATAATGGGTATGTCAAAAGAGGATCTGGTCCAGGCCATCAGCGATATGACGGTTCTTGACTTGTCGGATCTGGTCAAGATGTTGGAGACAAAGTTTGGTGTCTCTGCGGCCGCTCCGGTTGGGGTGGCGGTGGCGGCTGCGGTGAGCAGTGAGCCGGTTGAAAAGCCGGAAGAGCAGACCGAGTTCACGGTGATGCTGGTGGATGCCGGCGACAAGAAAATTCATGTCATCAAGGCGGTGCGTGCCATCACCGGTCTGGGGCTGAAAGAGGCCAAGGATCTGGTGGAAGGGGCACCGAAACCGGTGAAAGAGGCTGTTTCCAAGGAAGATGCCGAAAAGTTCCGCAAAGAGTTGGAAGAATCTGGCGCGAAAGTGGAAATCAAGTAATACATATCAAGCGGGCATGTTTCGCAGGTGGTGTTCAGATCGACCGGCACAAAGGGGTTAACCCTGTGCCGGTGGATTTGTTTTCCGCGTGTGGAACGTGGTCAGGATTGATGTGGACTTGAACGGCTCACCCAGACAGATGGAGTTCCGATGGCTCTGACTTTCACCGAAAAAAAGCGGCTGCGTAAAAACTTTGGCCGCATTCCGACCATCATTGATATTCCAGATCTCATTGCCATCCAGAAGCGTTCTTTTGAACGCTTCCTGCAGGAGGGCTCGGTCTCGAATGATCTTGGCGACTATGGTTTACATGGTGTTTTCCTCTCTGTATTTCCCATCCAGGACTACGCGGGCACATTAAGTTTGGAGTATGTCAGTTATCAGCTGGGCGAGCCCAAGTATGAGATGGACGAGTGCCTGCAACGGGGAATGACCTTTTCGGCCCCTCTGAAGGTGGTGTTTCGCCTGATTGTGCGGGAAGAGAACGAAGATACCGGCAACAAGTTGGTGCGCGAGATCAAAGAGCAGGAGGTCTATCTGGGGGATCTGCCCCTGATGACGCCGACTGGAACCTTCATTGTCAACGGCACCGAGCGGGTGGTGGTTTCGCAGATGCACCGTTCGCCGGGCGTCTTTTTTGACCACGACAAAGGCAAGACCCACTCCAGCGGCAAATTTTTGTTCAATGCCCGCATTATTCCCTATCGGGGCTCCTGGCTGGACTTTGAGTTTGACCCCCGGGATTTTTTGTTCACCCGGATCGATCGGCGGCGCAAACTGCCGGTGACCACCCTGTTGCGGGCCATGGGTATGGGCGGCGAGGAGATTCTCAGCCGTTTTTACGAGGTGGAGCAGTATCGCAAGGTCGGTATTCTGTGGGAAAAAAAGTTGGTGGCCGAGCGGTTGCAGGGCAGTCGGCCCAACTATGCCATCGTCGATCCCAGCACCGGTGAGGAGTTGGTGAAGGCCAAGGGGCGGATTACCGTGCGCACCATTCGCCGCCTGGAGGCGTTGGGGTTGGAGTGGTTGCAGGTTCCCACCGAAGATTTGATCGGCCGTTTTATCGCCCGGGACATTCATATCGGGGCCGCGGGGGAGTTGATCGAGGCGGGGACCGAGGTGAGCGAGGCCATGCTGGTGCGGTTTGAAGAGGCCGGGATCAACGATGTCGATGTCCTGTTTATCGATCATGCCACCGTGGGCCCCTATCTGCGCAACACGCTGGCCAGCGACAAAAACCAGACGGTGGAAGAGGCGTTGATCGATATTTACCGGATGATGCGTCCGGGCGAGCCGCCGACCGCAGAGGCGGCGACGGCGTTGTTCGAGAGCCTGTTTTTTGATCCCGACCGTTATGATCTCTCCACCGTCGGACGCATGAAGCTGAACAAGCGGTTGAACGTGGCCTGTGAGCTGGATATCCGGGTGTTGCGCAAGGAGGATATCCTGGGCGTCATCGATATCTTGCTCAAACTGAAAGATGGTCACGGCAAGGTGGATGACATCGATCATCTCGGCAATCGTCGGGTGCGTTCCGTGGGCGAATTGCTGGAAAACCAGGTGCGCATCGGTCTGGTGCGGATGGAGCGGGCGATCCGGGAGCGGATGTCCACCGCCGATGCCGACACCCTGATGCCGCACGACATCATGAATTCCAAGCCCTTTTCGGCGGTCATCCGGGAGTTTTTCGGCTCCAGCCAGTTGTCCCAGTTCATGGATCAGACCAACCCCCTCTCTGAGATCACCCACAAGCGGCGTCTGTCCGCCTTGGGACCGGGGGGTATGACCCGTGAGCGGGCCGGGTTTGAGGTGCGGGACGTTCATCCCACCCATTATGGCCGCATCTGCCCCATTGAGACGCCGGAGGGACCGAACATTGGTCTGATCAACAGCCTCTCCACCTATGCGCAGATCAATGAGTTTGGCTTTATAGAGAGCCCCTATCGGCGGGTGGACGAGGGCAAGGTGACCGATCAGGTGGATTATCTTTCCGCCATCGAAGAGGAAAACTTTATCATCGCCCAGGCCAATGCAGAGCTGGATCGCCAGGGCCACCTGACGGGTGAGCTGGTGCAGTGTCGCCATCTGTTGGAGTTTACGGTTTCGACGCCGGACCGCATCCAGTACATGGATGTCTCGCCCAAGCAGATTGTTTCGGTGGCGGCGGCGTTGATCCCCTTTTTGGAAAATGATGATGCCAACCGGGCCTTGATGGGCTCCAACATGCAGCGGCAGGCGGTGCCTTTGCTGCGGACGGATGCGCCGCTGGTGGGAACCGGCATGGAGGCGGTGGTGGCGCGGGATTCGGGGGTGGCCATCGTCTGCCGTCGATCCGGTGTGGTGGAGGAGGTGGAGACGGCGCGTATTGTGATCAAGGCGGATGAAGAGCCGGGAGCCACAGAGCCGGGCGTCGATATTTACAAGCTGATCAAGTTTGCCCGTTCCAACCAGAATACCTGTATCAACCAGCGGCCGTTGGTGCGTGCCGGTGACCGGGTGGCCAAGGGGGATATTATCGCCGACGGCTCCAGTACCGATTGGGGCGAGTTGGCGTTGGGACGCAACGTGCTGGTGGCCTTCATGCCCTGGAATGGGTACAACTTTGAGGACTCCATTCTGATCTCGGAGCGTCTGGTGCGCGATGATGTCTTCACCTCGATCCATATCGAAGAGTTCGAGGTGATGGCGCGGGATACCAAACTGGGGCCCGAGGAGATCACCCGCGATATGCCCAATGTGGGCGAGGATGCGCTGCGCAACCTGGACGAGTCGGGCATCATCTTTGTCGGGGCCGAGGTCAAGGCGGGAGATATTCTGGTCGGCAAGGTGACCCCCAAGGGGGAGACCCAGTTGACGCCGGAAGAGAAGCTGTTGCGGGCCATTTTTGGCGAGAAGGCCTCGGATGTGCGGGACACCTCGCTGCGGTTGCCGCCGGGTGTGACGGGTACCGTGGTCGATGTGCGGGTCTTTTCCCGCCGGGGACTGGAAAAGGATGAGCGGGCCAAGGCCATCGACCAGTTGGAGATTGCCCGTCTGCAAAAAGACATGGTGGCCGAGCGGCGGATCATCGAGCGGGATGCCGATGCCCGTATTCATGCCTTGCTGGTTGGCAAGGTGGTGCGGGGTGGACATGGGGTGCAGGCCGGGGAGATTTTGACGGCCGCCACGCTGGATCGAATCGGGGCCAGACGCTGGGGTTCCCTGATCCTGGAGGAGGATGCGATCACCCATCAGATTGAGGGTATTCGCGAGCATGTGGACAAGGCGGCTTTGCGGCTTAAAAAGCGGTTTGACAGCAAGGTGGAAAAGCTGGAGCGGGGCGACGATCTGCCGCCGGGCGGGCTGAAGATGGTCAAGGTTTACGTGGCCGTCAAGCGCAAGCTGCAACCGGGTGACAAAATGGCCGGTCGACATGGAAACAAGGGTGTGATTTCCAAGATCAACCCGGTTGAGGATATGCCCTACCTGGCCGATGGTACGGCGGTGGATCTGGTGCTGAATCCGCTGGGTGTGCCCTCCCGCATGAATGTGGGACAGATTCTGGAGACCCATCTCGGGTGGGCTGCCAAGGGTTTGGGGGCCCGTATCGGCGAGTTGATGGACCGCTATCGGGCGGGCATGGCGGAACTCAATGAGGTCCGCGATTTTATGGGCACCATCTATACCAATCCGCGTCAATCCCGGGCGGTCAAGGCGTTGGATGATCATGACCTGAAACTGTTGGCCGCCAATCTGCGGGAGGGTGTTCCGGTCGCTACCCCGGTGTTTGACGGGGCGGAAGAGAAAGATATTGTCTCGTTGCTGGAGAAGGCCGGGCTGCCGGCCTCTGGTCAGGTGCAGTTGATTGATGGTCGGACCGGCGAATATTTTGATCGGCCGGTGACGGTGGGGTATATCTATATTCTCAAGTTGCACCATCTGGTGGATGACAAGATTCATGCCCGTTCCATTGGTCCCTATTCGCTGGTGACACAGCAGCCGCTGGGAGGCAAGGCCCAGTTTGGTGGGCAGCGGTTTGGGGAGATGGAGGTTTGGGCCCTGGAGGCCTATGGTGCCGCCTATACATTGCAAGAGATGTTGACGGTCAAGTCGGACGATGTGGCCGGACGCACCAAGATTTATGAATCCATCGTCAAGGGGGATGACACCTTTGAGGCGGGCATTCCTGAGTCGTTCAACGTGTTGATCAAGGAGTTGCAATCCTTGGTTTTGGATGTTGAGTTGAAAACCGCAGAGTGACTCTATTGACACAGGAACAGTCGGAGAAAAATGGGTGAACCAGAATATTTTCAAGCTTTTCTCCCGGCCTGCGCTGGGACAGAGTTTTAGTGGCATACGCATCTCCGTGGCTTCGCCAGAGACGGTACGTTCCTGGTCCTATGGCGAGGTAAAAAAGCCGGAGACCATCAACTACCGCACCTTTAAACCGGAGCGGGACGGGCTGTTTTGCGCCAAGATTTTTGGGCCGATCAAGGACCATGAGTGCCTGTGTGGCAAATACAAGCGGTTGAAGCATCGCGGTGTCATCTGTGAAAAGTGCGGGGTGGAGGTCATCCAGTCCAAGGTGCGGCGTGAGCGGGTGGGCCATATCGAGTTGGCCTCGCCGGTGGCCCACATCTGGTTTTTGAAGTCGCTGCCCAGCCGCATCGGTCTGTTGCTGGATATGACGCTCAAGGATCTGGAGCGGGTCTTGTATTTTGAAAATTTTGTCGTGCTGGATGGTGGCATGACACCGCTTAAAAAAGGGGAGCTGTTGACCGAAGACCGCTATCACCAGGCGTTGGACGAGTATGGTGACGAGTTCAAGGCGGGCATCGGCGCAGAGGCCATCCGGGAAATGTTGAGCGAGATGGATATTCCCGGTGAAATTTTGATGCTGCGTACCGAGTTGGGGGAGACCGGTTCGGAGGCGCGGCGCAAAAAAATTATCAAACGGTTGCACACCCTGGAGGCGTTCCAGGAGTCGGGCAATCGGCCGGAGTGGATGATTTTGACGGTGATTCCGGTGATTCCGCCGGAGTTGCGGCCGCTGGTGCCGTTGGATGGCGGTCGCTTTGCGACCTCGGATCTCAATGATCTCTATCGGCGGGTGATCAACCGCAACAACCGGTTGCGGCGTCTGCACGAGCTGCGGGCACCGGATATTATTATTCGCAACGAAAAGAGAATGTTGCAGGAGTCGGTGGACGCCCTGTTCGACAATGGCCGTCGGGGCCGGGTCATCACCGGTACCAACAAACGGCCCCTCAAGTCGTTGTCTGAGATGTTGAAAGGCAAGCAGGGCCGTTTCCGGTTAAACCTGCTGGGCAAGCGGGTGGACTATTCGGGTCGTTCCGTGATTGTGGTGGGGCCGGAGTTAAAGCTGCACGAGTGCGGCCTGCCGAAAAAGATGGCGTTGGAGCTGTTCAAGCCCTTCATCTACAACCGGTTGGAAGAGAGGGGGCTCTCCACCACCATCAAGGCGGCCAAGCGGATGGTGGAAAAGGAGAGATCGGAGGTCTGGGATATTCTGGAGGAGGTGATTCGGGAGCATCCCGTTTTGCTGAACCGGGCCCCGACCCTGCACCGGTTGGGCATTCAGGCCTTTGAGCCCAAGTTGATCGAGGGGAAGGCGATTCAGCTGCATCCGTTGGTGTGTACGGCCTTCAATGCGGACTTTGACGGTGACCAGATGGCGGTGCATGTACCGCTCTCCGTCGAGGCGCAGATCGAGGCCCGGGTGTTGATGATGTCCACCAACAACATTCTCTCCCCTGCCAATGGCAAGCCGATCATCGTGCCGACCCAGGATATTATTCTGGGCCTCTACTATATGACCCTGGAGCGGTTGAATCAGCCGGGCGAGGGGATGACCTTCTCTTCGCCGCTGGAGTTGCGGCAGGCTTATGACTGTGGGGTTGTCGGTCTGCAGGCCCGGGTGCGCTGTCGCTATCGCGGGGTGCTGGAGGAGACCACCACGGGTCGCATTCTGATGTCGGAGATTATGCCGGAGGCGATCCCCTTCAGCCATGTCAACCGGTTGCAGACCAAGAAAGAGGTAGCCAAGCTGATCGACATGGTCTACCGTGCCTGTGGCACCAAGGAGACCGTGGTTTTTGCCGATCGCCTGATGACGATGGGATTCACCTTTGCGGCCCGGGCGGGGATTTCGTTCGGCAAGGATGACCTGGTGATTCCGCAGGCCAAAAAGCGGCTGGTGCGGGAGGCGCAGAACAAGGTCAAGGAGATGGAGCATCAGTATTCGGAAGGGTTGATCACCGAAGGGGAAAAGTATAACAAGGTGGTTGACATCTGGTCGCAGTGCACGGAGCGGGTGGCAGAGGAGATGATGCGGGGCATCTCCTCGGTGGAAGAGATTGACCACAAGGGGGTCAAGCGGGAGCAGCCCTCGTTGAACTCCATCTTCATGATGGCCAACTCCGGGGCCCGGGGTTCGGCAGCGCAGATGCGGCAGTTGGCGGGTATGCGTGGTTTGATGGCCAAGCCTTCCGGTGAAATTATTGAGGCACCGATCACCGCCAATTTCCGCGAAGGGTTGACGGTGTTGCAATATTTTATCTCCACCCATGGGGCGCGCAAGGGGTTGGCGGATACGGCCCTCAAGACGGCCAACAGCGGTTACTTGACCCGGCGTCTGGTGGATGTTGCCCAGGACTGTATTGTCCGTGAGGAGGATTGTGGTACCGAAGAGGGGTTGACGGCCTTTGCCCTGGTGGAGGGGAATGATCTGGTGGAGACCCTGGGGGACCGCATTCTGGGGCGGACGCCGCTGGTGGATGTGGTGGATCCCATCACCGATGAGCTGCTGGTCAAGGCGGGCACCATCATCTCCGAGGAGGATGTGGACCGGATTGAAAACTCCAACGTCGAGTCGGTTTTGATGCGTTCGCCGTTGACCTGCAAGACCGAGCGCGGGGTTTGCGTACTCTGCTATGGGCGTGATCTGGCGCGCGGTATGCCGGTGACCATCGGGGAGGCGGTTGGGGTCATTGCGGCCCAGAGTATTGGTGAGCCGGGTACCCAGTTGACCATGCGCACCTTCCACATCGGTGGTACCGCTTCCCGGGCGGTGGAGCAGTCGGCCATCGAGACGGTCAAGGGGGGCGTGGTGCGTTACCACAACCTGGCGACGGTGACGGACCGCAATGGCAAGTTTGTGGTATTGTCGCGCAATGGCGAAGTGACCGTGCATGAGGCGCGTGGTGGGGAGGAGAGCCGGGAGCTGGATCTCTTTGCCGTCGGGCGCGAGCGGGAGCGGTATCGGTTGCCGTATGGAGCCCGGTTGTCGGTGCCGGATGGTGGCGTGGTGGATCCGGGTACGGTGATGGCCGAGTGGGATCCCTTCTCGGTGCCCATCATCACGGAGCGTCCTGGTAAGGTGCAGTATGGCGATTTGGTGGAAGGGGTCACCCTGCGTGAGGTGATGGACGAGGCGACCGGTTTGGTCTCCCGTGAGGTGACGGAGTGGAAAAGTCATGGCCGCAAGGGGGATATGCGGCCCCGGTTGACGTTGAAGGATCCCACCACGGGCGAGACCCTGGCGTTGGCGAATGGGGCGGAGGTGCGCTATTTCCTGCCGGTGGGTGCGGTGATCGTGGTGCATGAGGGGGATTCGGTGCAGGCGGGGGATATTATCGCCAAGATGCCGCGGAAAAGTTTGAAGACCCGCGACATTACCGGCGGTCTGCCCCGGGTGGTGGAGCTGTTTGAGGCCCGCAAACCGAAAGAGTTTGCCATCATTGCCGAGATTGACGGTGTGGTGACCTTTGGCAAGGATTTGAAGGGCAAGCGGCGCGTTGTCATCACCCCGGAGGTGGGGGAGCCGCAGGAATATTTCCTGCCCAAGGGCAAGCAACTGGCGGTCAACGATGGGGACTGGGTCCGGCGGGGCGAGGCGTTGATGGAGGGTTCGCCGGTGCCGCAGGATATTCTCAAGGTCTTGGGCCTGGAGGCGTTGTGTCGCTTCATGGTCAACGAGATTCAAGAGGTCTACCGGTTGCAGGGCGTGAAGATCAACGACAAGCACATCGAGGTGATTGTGCGCCAGATGTTGCAGAAGGTGAGCATCAAGACGCCAGGGGATACCATCTTTGTGGTTGGGGAGTCGGTGGAGAGATCGATCTACGCCATTGAGAATGAGCGGGTGGCTGCCCGTGGTGGCGAGCCGGCGGTAGGGTTCCCGTTGCTGTTGGGTATCACGAAAGCCTCTTTGTCGACCCCCTCGTTCATCTCGGCGGCCTCTTTCCAGGAGACCACGCGGGTATTGACAGAAGCGACGGTTGCAGGTCGAGTGGATACCTTGACGGGGCTTAAAGAGAATGTTATCGTCGGTCGCTTGGTGCCTGCAGGGACGGGGCGATTGAGGTAGGGTTTTGCGGCAGTGGGCGGTTGGAGGTCGGTTTTACTCCATCGCGTTGATTTAGCAGGCAAAATCTGGCAGAAAAAAAAAGATGAAGTGGATGTGTGTTGGGGATTGACATATCCAGTTTCTGCGTTATTATGGGGGGCTGATTTTGACTATGGCTTCCCCCGATGAGAAGGCTTGGAGAGTTTAACATTATGCCGACCGTTAACCAGTTGGTCCGTATCGGGCGCCAGTCGCAGATCAAGAAGACAAACGTTCCCGCGATGGGTGCTTGTCCGCAAAAGCGTGGTGTTTGCACCCGTGTCTACACCACGACGCCTAAAAAGCCTAACTCGGCACTGCGCAAGGTGGCGCGCGTCCGGTTGACCAATGGGCACGAGGTGACTGTCTACATTCCCGGCGAGAGTCACAATCTGCAGGAGCACTCGGTGGTTTTGGTCCGGGGTGGTCGTGTGAAGGATCTGCCGGGTGTGCGTTATCATATTATTCGTGGTGCGTTGGATACCCAGGGCGTCAAAAACCGCAAGCAGGGCCGGTCGCGGTACGGGGCGAAAAAGCCCAAGTAGGCCGGTAGTTGGCGGGCGGTTTTGAACGTGGTGTATCGAGTGTGTCGATTTGGTTGGATAAGGGTAAGGAGTTGTTGTCATGTCCAGGCGCCGTGACGTGCCCAAACGAGAAGTGATCGGCGATCCCGCTTATGGCGATCCGTTGGTGAGCAAGTTCATGAACTGCATTATGCGGGATGGGAAAAAGGCTTTGGCGGAGCGGGTCTTCTATGGAGCTCTGCAGATTGTCGCCGATCGGACCAAGCAGGATCCCGTGCAAATTTTCAAAGATGCGGTCGATAATACCCGGCCTATGGTGGAGGTGCGCGCCAGACGGGTGGGTGGTGCGACCTACCAGGTTCCGGTGGAGGTGCGTCCCAGTCGTCGGCAGGCTCTGGCTGTGCGCTGGTTGGTAGGATATGCGCGGAAGCGGGCAGAGAAGACCATGCGGGAAAAGCTGGCAGGCGAGTTGATTGAGGCTGCAGCCGGGCGTGGAGCCACCGTCAAGAAGCGCGATGAGACGCATCGTATGGCGGAAGCCAACAAGGTGTTTGCGCATTATCGTTGGTAGTGGGTGCCACGTACCTGGATCAGGTGGTGGGATTTCAGACTCAAGTCTGGGCCGGTTGAAGGGTGGGCCGGTCCTATGAACAGGGGAAAAGCGTGGCAAGGGAAATACCTCTGGGGCGTGTCCGTAACATTGGCATTATGGCCCACATTGATGCAGGGAAGACCACGGTAACGGAGCGTATCCTCTATTATACCGGTCGTTCCCATAAATTGGGTGAAGTGCATGAGGGTACGGCCACCATGGACTGGATGGAGCAGGAGCAGGAGCGTGGTATCACGATCACTTCTGCGGCGACCACCTGTTTTTGGAAGGACCACCGCATCAACATTATCGATACCCCTGGGCATGTGGACTTTACCATCGAGGTAGAGCGTTCGCTGCGGGTGTTGGACGGGGCGGTTGCGGTTTTTTGTTCCGTTGGGGGGGTGCAACCCCAGTCGGAGACCGTCTGGCGGCAGGCCGATCGTTATGGCGTGCCCCGGGTGGCCTTTGTCAACAAGATGGACCGGATGGGTGCCGATTTTCTGCGGGTGGTTCGGATGATGCGGGATCGGTTGGGGGCGCGGCCGGTGCCGTTGCAGTTGCCCATCGGTTCCGAGGAAAATTTTCGCGGCATGGTGGATTTGGTCTCCCGGGTCGCCTATATTTTTGACGAGGAGACGCTGGGGGCGACCTTCAAGGAGTCCTCTGTCCCTGAAGATATGGTCGACATAGTGGAAGAGTATCGCGAGCAGCTGCTGGAGACTGCGCTGGAGCAGGATGATGCCTTGATGGAGCGTTACCTGGACGGCGGCAAGATCAGCATCGAAGAGTTTCGCAGCTGTATACGCAAGGGTGTTTTGACCAGCTCTTTTGTGCCGGTGATTTGTGGCTCTGCCTTCAAGAACAAAGGCGTGCAGCCGTTGCTGGATTCGGTGGTGGACTATTTCCCGGCCCCCAGCGATATTCCACCGGTCGAGGGGGATGCCCTCAACAAAGAGGCCAAAGTGCAGCGGCGGTCGGATGATGCGGAGCCCTTTTCGGCCCTGGCCTTCAAGATCATGACCGACCCGTTCGTGGGCAGCCTCACCTTTTTCCGGGTCTATTCCGGGACGCTGGAGTCCGGCTCTTATGTGATGAACTCCAGCAAGGAGAAAAAGGAGCGGATTGGCCGTTTGATGTTGATGCACGCCAACAAGCGGGAAGATGTCAAAGAGGTGCGGGCAGGGGATATTGCGGCGGCGGTCGGTTTGAAGTATACCACGACCGGGGATACCCTGTGCGACGTGGACAAGCCGGTTGTTTTGGAAAAAATGGTCTTCCCGGTGCCGGTTATCTCCATTGCGATCGAGCCCAAGACCAAGGCCGACCAGGAAAAGATGGGCATCGCCCTGGGCCGGTTGGCGCAGGAAGACCCCTCGTTCAAGGTGTCGGTGGATCATGAGACCAACCAGACCATCATCTCCGGCATGGGCGAGTTGCATCTGGAGATTCTGGTTGACCGGATGTTGCGTGAGTTCAAGGTGGAGGCCAATGTAGGTAAGCCGCAGGTGGCTTATCGGGAGACCATCACCAAGAGCGTGGATTCGGAGGGCAAATTTGTTCGGCAATCGGGTGGACGCGGTCAGTTTGGCCATGTCTGGCTGAAGATTGAGCCGATGGAGCCCGGCTTTGGATTCAATTTTGTGGATGCGATCAAGGGTGGGGTCGTGCCCAGGGAGTATATTCCGGCCGTAGGTAAGGGTGTGGAAGAGGCACTGAATAGCGGGGTGTTGGCCGGCTATCCGGTGGTTGATGTGCAGGTGACCCTGTTTGAAGGTTCCTATCATGATGTGGACTCTTCGGAGATGGCCTTCAAGGTGGCGGCTTCCATGGGGTTCAAGGATGGGTGCCGCAAGGCGGGACCGGTCTTGCTGGAGCCCATCATGGTGGTTGAGGTAGAGGTTCCAGAAGAGTATATGGGCGATGTGATCGGTGATCTGAACTCTCGCCGTGGCAACATACACGGGATGGATTCAGTGGGTGGCCACCAGTTGGTCAAGGCGATGGTGCCGTTGGCAAACATGTTTGGGTACTCTACCGATGTACGTTCCATGTCGCAGGGGCGGGCTACGTTCACGATGCAGTTTGATCACTACGAGCAGGTGCCGGGTTCAATTGCCGAAGAAATAATGGCTAAAGCAAAAGGCTAGGAGAAAATAATATGGCCAAGGCAAAGTTTGAGCGTAACAAGCCTCATGTAAACATCGGCACCATCGGTCACGTCGACCATGGCAAAACGAGTTTGACGGCGGCAATTACCAAGATTCTTGCAGAGACGGGTGGGGCTGTCTTTACGGCATACGACCAGATTGACTCGGCTCCGGAGGAGAAGGCGCGCGGTATCACCATCTCGAC
>PEAG01000061.1 GCA_002753505.1 Magnetococcales bacterium HCHbin5
GCGCAAATGGGCTTTTGGGAAAGCGCGCCCGTTACATGCAGGGGCTTTGCCCCTGCACCCCACCGGGGACCGTGACGGTCCCCGGACCCCTGCAATCGTTTGAAAAGATTAGAAAAGGCATGGGTGGGTAGGTGGGTAGGTAGGTAGGGTCCATCGCCTGTGTGGCTTTGCCACTGCGGTCTCTTGTGGGGGCCTGCGCAATAAATAATACCCGTAACAGGGAGGATAAACGGGGCTGCCGGTCGGTATGGATCCGGGCGGGCAGCCCTGACACATCGAACAGACTGTTCACAACGGAGAGGAAGCACAACAACCATGGCCATCATCAAACGTGCATTGATCAGCGTCTCTGACAAAACGGGCTTGAGCGACTTTGCAGCCGGATTGGTTCAGTATGGGGTGGAAATTTTATCCACCGGCGGCACCGCCCGTGCCTTGCAAAAGCAGGGTATCCCGGTGCGCGATGTGGCGGATTTTACCGGTTTTCCCGAAATGCTGGATGGTCGGGTCAAAACCCTGCACCCGAAAATTCATGGAGGGCTGTTGGGGGTGCGGGACAACCCCACCCACCTGGCGCAGATGGCCGAACACGACATCGTCCCCATCGACATGGTGGTGGTCAATCTCTATCCCTTTGAGGCCACCGTCGCCCGCACGGAGTGTACCCTGGAAGAGGCGATTGAAAATATTGATATTGGCGGCCCCTCCATGCTGCGTTCGGCGGCCAAGAATTACCGTTCCGTGACGGTGGTGGTGGATCCCAAGGATTATCCGCTCATCTTGGCGGACATGGCGGAACATGGCGGTTCGGTGCCGCTGGCGCGCAATGCGGCCCTGGCACGCACCTGTTTTGCCCGCACGGCGGCCTATGACGCCGCCATCAGCAACTGGCTCTCCTCGCTGGACGCGGACGGGGTGCCGCAACTGTTTCCGGCGGTATTGACCATGCAGTTCAATAAACGGCAGGTCATGCGCTATGGGGAAAATCCGCACCAACTGGCGGCCTTTTATGCCGAACCCGGGGCAACGGCACAACCGGGGGTCTCCCGGGCCAAACAGTTGCAGGGCAAGGAGTTGTCCTTCAACAATATCCATGATGCCAACGGTGCCCTGGAGCTGGTGCAGGAGTTCCAGGAGCCCACGGTGGTGATTGTCAAGCATGCCAATCCGTGCGGGGTGGCCTCGGATGCCGATTTGACCGTGGCCTATCAGCGGGCGCGGGACTGCGATCCCACCTCGGCTTTCGGAGGCATTATTGCCTGCAACCGCCCGGTGGGGGCGGCGTTGGCGGCGGAGATGACCACCCTGTTTCTGGAAGCGGTGATCGCCCCGGCGTTTGAGGAGGAGGCGTTGGCCATTTTTGCAGCCAAAAAAAATGTGCGCCTGCTGGCGACCCAGGCCGGACAGGTTTCGGCTGGTGAGGCGCGCACCGCCCCGGATTGGAGCATGATGGATATGAAACGGGTACTGGGGGGACTGTTGTTGCAGGAGCGGGATACGCTGTTGTTGCGCAAGGCGGATTTGCGGGTGGTCAGCCAGCGGCAGCCGACGGTGGAGGAGTTGCGGGATCTGCAATTTGCCTGGAAGGTGGTCAAATATGTCAAATCCAACGCCATCGTCTATGCGCGGGAGGCCTGTACGGTGGGGGTGGGGGCTGGGCAGATGAGTCGGGTGGATGCCTCCCGGATTGCGGTCTGGAAGGCAGGGGAGGCGGCGCGCACGGTGGGGGCGGATCGGCCGGGTGGGGCGATTGCCGGATCGGTATTGGCTTCGGATGCCTTTTTCCCGTTCCGGGATGGGATTGACGCGGCGGCGGCGGCGGGGGCGACGGCGGTCATCCAGCCGGGTGGTTCGGTACGGGATGAAGAGGTGATCGCGGCGGCTGACGAGCACGGCATGGCCATGCTGTTTACCGGGGTTCGCCATTTTCGGCACTGAGTGCGGGGTGAGGGTGTGCGCCATGGGGACAACTTCGTGACGGCCCGGATGCAGGATCTGTTGCAGCAGGCCATTCGCCAGGCGGGTGGCCTGTTGCCGTTTCCGCAGTTCATGCAGCAGGTACTCTATCACCCGGAGTGCGGTTATTACATGACCCGGCGTTCCCGTCTGGGGCGGGATGGGGATTTTGTCACAGCCCCGGAGATGACATCACTCTTCGGCGAGATGTTGACCCTGCAGTGTGTGGAAATCTGGCAACGTCTGGGTCAGCCGACCCGGTTTCAGGTGGTGGAGGCGGGGGCTGGCAGTGGCAGGCTGGCGGCTGACATTTGTCAGACTGCACGGCGGTTTGCCCATTTTTACCAGGCGTTGTCCTACACCATTCTGGAGATCAGCCCGGATTTTCAGGCGACCCAGCGGCAGACGCTGGCGGCGGCTGGTGTGGATCCGGCCCGGGTGTGCTGGGTTGCCGATCTGGCCGCGTTCGAGGAGGAGAGCCTGGAGGGTGTTCTCCTCAGCAACGAATTTTTGGACGCTTTTCCAGTCCATTGGCTGGAGATGACCCCGGAGGGGTTGCGGGAGCGGGGGGTGGCCTGGGGGGAAGAGGGGTTGACCACGGCCCTGATGCCGGTGACGCTGCCGTTGGTGGCGGACTGTTTTGTCCGTGCGGGGGTGGTGTTGCCGGTGGGGATGCGGACCGAGGTGGGGTTGGCGGCGGCGGAGTGGATGGCGGCGGCAGCGGCGCGTCTCCGACGGGGGGTGATTCTGACCATCGATTATGGTTATACCCAGCAGGAGTATTACAGCTCCGCCCTGCCGGAGGGGACGTTGACCGGTTTTTATCGGCATCAGCAGCTTGCCGACCCTCTGTTGCATCCGGGAGAGATGGATCTGACGGCGCATGTCAATTTTACCGCTGTGGCGCGGGCCGGGGTTGAGGCTGGGTTGACCACGCTTGGTTATACCACTCAGGCTTGGTTTCTCATGGGGTTGGGGCTGTTGCAGCGGTTGGAACAGCTCTCCCGGAGTCAGGGGGAGGCAGCGTTGGCTCCGCTGCGGCAGACGGTATTGCGTTTGATCATGCCGCAGGGGATGGGGGACCGTTTCAAGGTGTTGGTGCAGGGCAAGGGGTTGGATGCGGAGCCCGCCTTGGCTGGTTTTTCCTTGCACAATGCCGTGCAGCGTCTGGAGGGTTGTTCACCCCCAGGCACGAATCATGAATACCAAAAAGGCGATATTGATCGGTAACAACAGAAAAAATACAATCTTGAAGCCGAGACGGGTTCTGGGGAGGTTTTTTCTGCGCAGTACGGCCAGGATCGGTAGCGAATATGCCAACTGAGGAACCCAGAAACAGAACAGGAACACGAAACCAATTTCGTTTGGAACATCCATACGGAATGCGACAACAACGAGCACAATAAAATAGATCACACATAAAACAAATGATAATAACGCGCCTTTCCATGTGGCATCGCTCATGATGATCACCTTGCACATTCAATGAAGCGTACAAAGACTACAAAATCTGCCTGCACCCGTCCCGATGCTCACTCTGTCATGAGTGGTATGGCTTGCAGTTGGCTTTGTTGCATGAATCAGTCCCCGGCGTGATTTGCCCCTTACCTACGAGGGGCTACATTACCACACGGTAGCTTTCGGGCATGCCAAGCTTGGTCATTTTGTTTAAAGCGTGGCAGCGGGTGTACGACTCTGCTACCTGGGCGTCTGGTGTACGTGCTGTCAACCGGTCTCCAAAAATTGTCTTGTATCGAAAAACGGCTGTCTCAGCAAGGCTACGACGATGATAATCCGACTCTTCCTTCCACTTTTTGCGGCCCACGAGTTCGATCCTTTCAAGGATCTGGTTGCGTGGGTGAGGAGACTCCCCGGATTTGTCCGGCCAAGTGGTGGCGTTTTCTCTGGGCGGAATGGCGATACAGGCTCCCCGTGCCTGGATCGCATCATGGCAACCTTTGGTGTCGTATGCGCCATCGGCAGACACTTGGCGGATGGGATCATCTATTTGATCAAGCAAATCCGGCAGCGTCTCGCCGTCACCAGTGCTGTTCGATGTCGTCATAACCGCCACAATTTCCTTGGTAGATTTATCCACGCCAAGGTGGAGTTGACGCCATGTCCGGCATTGTACGCCCGCCAGTTGCGGATGCGGTATCGATGTTTGGGAGAGGTAGCGTTCATGCCCCATAATTATCGAAACCGAGCATCAGGTCAAGTGGCTGGGGTTCCAGACGAATCATGCAACAACGCCCTTGCAGTTTGGTTTACCACCATTTTTTTATAGCGTCCAACGCATGCCTAGATGTCTCCTTCAAGGCATCCCAGCCCTTTTCCTTTATTCCTCCTCGATCGACGGTGGTATGTCTGTAATCACTGGCTGGATACTGATCAGCCGTTCCCTGGCACCCCGCATAGGGATGTCTGTCATCCACTAACCTGTCGTTTTCATCGTAGAAGCATTCTGCTGCCGGTGAGTCTGGTGTCGGATCGTGGTTTTCAATGTACCCATCATACCCACAGTGGAACACGCTGGACGATCCCACATAAGGTTTCCACCTCGGATCGTCTCGCGGGGGAGATGATGGACACCGGTCCTGTGCATCTTGCCATGCTATCTCTTCTGCATCGTCACTACAGGGTCACGTACCGAGAACCATCACTTCGGTAGCGCGTCCAGCACTTGGATTCTACACTGTCTGCCATAATATACCTCCCTCGTGAGAGTATGCCATAAGGATCAATCATGGTGTTGGTGAGGTGAATCTTGACAAATGCAGTCTTGAAAAGGAGTATGAAAAAGTTCAGCTTCCACGGAGGATCGGGTGGGCTGTCCCGGGAATTGCTCACAAAGAGTGATACCTGCATCCCACCGGGGAGCGTCACACTCTCCAGACCTCGCAATTGTTTTAAAAAAATTTAAGCAGGATCCCGGGAACTTGGTGACATGCGAGTCGGTTGACAGCGTGCGGTTTCTGGTTTATGAATGGCAGAGTCTGCTACGTCCGGCGGGGGGCTTCAACCGCTACATACTATCTGTTTCAAGAGGTTGCGCACATGGGTATTCTGGATGGCAAACGGGGTCTGATTTTTGGCCTGGCCAACGAAAAAAGCATTGCCTGGGGTATTGCCCAAGCCTGTCATGCGGAGGGGGCCGAGTTGGGTTTTACCTATCTGGGGGAGGCACTGGAAAAACGGGTGCGTCCGCTGGCCAGCCAGTTGGGATCAGAGCTTGTATTGCCCTGCGACCTGAACCGGGATGAGGAGATTGACCAGGTTTTCCAGCGCGTCAAGGAGTGTTGGGGCGGGGTGGATTTTATCGTCCACTCGGTGGCCTTTGCCAAAAAGGAGGAGTTGACGGGATACTATTACAACACCTCCCGCGAGGGGTTCCGCATTGCCATGGAGTCGTCGGTCTACTCCCTGACCGCCATCTGTGGTCGGGCGGCCCCTTTGATGCAGAGTGGTGGCAGTATTGTCAGCCTGAGCTATCTGGGCGCGGAGCGGGTGGTTCCGCATTATAATGTCATGGGTGTTGCCAAGGCGGCCCTGGAGGCCAGCGTGCGTTATCTGGCGGCCGATTTTGGTCCGGCCGGCATTCGGGTGAATGCCATCTCGGCGGGGCCCATCCGTACCCTGGCAGCGGCCGGCATCGGTGATTTCAAGGAGATCTTGAACTGGAATCGGGATAATGCCCCGTTGCGTCGCAACGTCACCATTGAGGAGGTGGGGCAGGCGGCCCTGATGTTGCTCTCCCATATGGGTTCCGGTGTCAGTGGTGAGGTGCTTCATGTGGATGCCGGGTATCATATTGTCGGCATGAAAGCGGTGTAAGGGGGATGGCGGGCAACAGCTTTGGGCAGTTGTTTTGTGTCACCACCTTTGGCGAGAGTCATGGTCCTGCTTTGGGTGCTGTTGTGGATGGCTGTCCGGCGGGGCTTCCTCTTGCCGAGGCGGATCTGCAGCGGGATCTGGACCGGCGTCGTCCCGGTCAGAGCCGTTTCACCACCCAACGCCGGGAGGCGGATCAGGTGCGCATTTTATCGGGCACCTTTGAGGGGGTTACCACCGGCACTCCCATTGGTCTGTTGATCGAAAACAGCGACCAGCGTTCCCGCGATTATACGGACATTCAAGACCTGTTTCGCCCCGGTCATGCCGATTACACCTATTGGCGCAAGTATGGGATACGGGATTATCGGGGGGGTGGTCGCTCTTCGGCCCGGGAGACCGCCTTGCGGGTGGCGGCCGGGGGGGTGGCCAAGCGGTTGTTGGCGACGCAGGGGGTGCAGATTCGGGGGGCACTGATCGGCATAGGTGGTGAGTCCATTGATCGCTCCCGTTGGGATTGGGAAGCGGTGGAGCAAAACCCCTTTTTTACCCCGGATATGGTGATGGTGCCCCGTTTTGCCGCGTTGTTGGAGTCTGTGCAGCAGCGGGGGGATTCGGTGGGGGCTCTGTTGGAGGTGGTGGCCAGTGGGGTGCCCGTTGGTTGGGGTGAGCCGGTTTTTGATCGGTTGGATGCCGATTTGGCCAAGGCCATGATGAGCATCAATGCCGTCAAGGGGGTGGAGATCGGGGATGGTTTTGCGGTGGCGCAGGGGAGTGGTTCCCAGTTGGCGGATGAGATGGAGGCGGACCCGGTTGCGCCGGGTGGGGTGGGGTTTTTGAGCAACCATGCCGGGGGTATTTTGGGGGGGATCTCCAGTGGGCAGGATATTGTGATCCGGTTGGCGGTCAAGCCTACTTCGTCCATCACCGTTCCCAAGCGGACGGTGGATACGGCGGGTTGCAATCGGATCATTCAGACCAAGGGGCGGCATGATCCCTGTGTGGGAATTCGGGCGGTGCCGGTGGCGGAGGCGATGGGGGCGTTGGTGTTGGCGGATCACTTCCTGCGTTACCGTGGCAGCGCGCCGTTGTGATGGTTGAACCCGCTAAATTTCTTTAACAATTGCAGGGGTCTGGGGACCGTCACGGTCCCCAGTGGGGTGCAGGGGCAAAGCCCCTGCACGAAATGCGCGTTTTCTCTGCATGATGGCAAACGATTGCAGGGGTCTGGGGACCGTCACGGTCCCCAGTGGGGTGCAGGGGCAAAGCCCCTGCATGAAATGCGCGTTTTCCCAAAGCAAATTTTCGCAGAAAATTTGCGCAACGCGCACAAAACCGCCCCGAAGGGGCGACCTTGGGAGGGCGGCAGCCCGACTCGCACGGTTATGTTATGGAAAATGCCTGGATAAGAAACCAGAACGTTCGGATATTACGCTTTAACGTTCGGATATTACGCTTTATTGTATTACGCTTTTTGTTTGACACAAGGCCAGGAGTGTTTTTTCTCAAAGCCATGCCTGTTTGGCCAGCTCTCGGTCGGGCTGCCGCCCTCCAGCAGTGCCCCTGCGGGGCGTTTTGGGCGCGCTGCGCCCATTTGCTGCGCAAATGGGCTTCTGGGAAAGCGCGCCCGTTACATGCAGGGGCTTTGCCCCTGCACCCCACCGGGGACCGTGACGGTCCCCGGACCCCTGCAATAGTTTGAAAAAAATAAAGGACAGGACAGGACAAAGGACGGCACTACTCAACTCCGCACCTTGTTGTTGTGCTGCTGCACAAACTCGGCAAAAGCCTGTGCCGCCAAAGGCCGACTGAAACAGTACCCCTGGATCTCATCACACCCCTCTCGACGCAAAAACTCCCACTGCTCCCGGGTCTCCACCCCCTCAGCCACCACAGAGAGCCGCAACTTTTTGGCCAGGGAGAGAATCGCCTGCACAATGGCACTCTCATCGGAGGACTCGTCCGCCAGATCCCGAATAAAAGTGCGATCAATCTTGAGCGTATGAATGGGAAACTTTTTCAACGACCCCAGCGAGGAGTGCCCGGTACCAAAATCATCCACCGAGATGGCAATCCCCATCTCCTGCAACGTTTTCATGGTCTGAATGGCCTTGGCCTCATCCGCCATCACCATGCTTTCCGTGATTTCCAACTCCAACCAGGCAGGATCCAACCGACTCTCCTGCAAAGCCTCAGTCACACTCTCAATCAGAGCCTCTGGGCGGTGAAACTGACTGGCGGAAAGATTGACAGCCACCCGCATGGGCGGCAACCCCTGATCCTGCCAAGCCCTGTTCTGCCGACAGGCCGCATGCAACACCCAAACCCCCAACGGCACAATAAGCCCGGTCTCCTCGGCCAGCGGAATAAAAATATTGGGCGGCACCAGAGTGGTGCCCTCAGCATCCGACCGATGCCAACGCAACAAAGCCTCCATGCCGTTGATCCGCTGAGTGACCAGATCCAGCTTGGGCTGATAATGCAGCACAAACGCCTGCTTCTCCAAAGCAGCACGCAACCCCTCTTCCATCCGCAAACGCTGCATGGCCATGGATTGCATCTCAGCGGTAAAAAAGGAGAAGGTGTTGCGCCCAGCCGTTTTGGCATAATACATGGCCGTGTCAGCCTGCTTGAGCAGGGACTCCATATCCGTCGCATCCTGCGGGTAAATCGTGATGCCGATACTGCCGGAAATGTGCGTCTCACCACTCTCCAACAGGAAAGGCTTGGCCAACGCCTCAAGAATGCGACGGGCGATAAACTCCACATAGCTGATATGGGCCAACTGGGGCAAAATCAACGTAAATTCATCCCCACCCAAACGGGCCACCAGATCATAGGGCCGCACGCAGGAGAGAATACGCTGCGTCGCCTCTTTGAGCAGCTCATCCCCCGCCTTGTGCCCCATGCTGTCGTTGACCTGCTTGAAACGGTCCAGATCGAGAAAGATGAGCGCAACCTTGCCATCGGAACGGGCCGCCATGGAGAGATGTTCACTCAAACGAACCTGGAACAGAGCCCGGTTGGGCAGTCCGGTCAAGACATCATGACCAGCAATATGCTGCAACATCTGCTCGGTACGCCGCTGGGCGGTAATATCTATCCCGGTGGAGATCACACTGCGCAAAGAGCCATCACTGTGGTGGATGACGTTGTTGGACCAGGCGATCAGAAACAACTCCCCATTTTTGGCCTGCCAATGGTTTTCATGCTGGTTGGGGGTGCGCGTCTGGAGCAGCTGCTCCCAGACCGGCTTCAGAGCCTCCCGCTCGCTGGGAGGCACCAGCAACTGGATCACCGACCGACCAATAACCTCCCGCTCCGGATAACCGGTCAACTGCTGGCAGGCCTGATTGAACAGAATGGCGCGCCCCTCCGGATCCATGACCACCACCAGGGCCGGAGCCGTTGCCAGCAGAGAGGCGGAAAAGGCCCGCTCTGCCAGCAAATTTTGCTCGGCAGCACGGCGTTCGATCAGATTGGCCAGCGTGTAGGAGAGGGTGGTCAAAAAGCTCTCCTCATCGGGATTGCGGACATGACCATCCGGTACATAGAGGTTCAAAACCCCCAACAACCGCTCCCGCAACAGGATGGGAACACAATAATGGCCATGAGGTCGCATATCCGGCGTCACATGCTCATGCTCATCATTGATGTGCGGGGTGAAAAGCAGAGCCCGACGCTGGGCGGCACGGCCGCAGAGACAATAGCCCACGGGTACCTGGGCACACTGGGCCAGCAGCTCACTGGGCATACCCCGCTGGGTGGCCATGATCAACTGCTCGCCATCCTCTTCCAGTAAAAAAATGGAGCCTTTATACTCCAACGACAGCCAGGGCACCGCCAGAATAATCTCCAAGGCAGCGTTCAGTTGATGTTCCAGGGAGAGGGGAGCCATCCCGGTCTCCAGCAGAGCGGTGATGGCGATACGGGACTGGATGGCCCGCTCTTCCCGTTGCTCCATCGCGGCCCGATGAGTTGTATCACGGAAAACCCATACCTGATTGCATGGCTCCTGCGCACAGGGAATGGGGAAAGCCTGATACTCCAGAACCCGACCATCCTGACAGCGCAACGTGCCCTGGTTGCCGTGGGAGCCGGGACGAAAACGCTGGATCTGGGCCAGAAAGGCAGCCGGGTTGATCAACCGGCTCTGCATCTGCGCCAACAATTGCGAGCTCTCCTGCAACAGTTCCGTGCCTCCCTGGAGCTGCCACAGCGCGATAAAACGGTCGTTGGCAAAGCGAACCTTTTTGTTGCCATCCAGTACCAGAATGCCCTCCTCCAATGATTTCAAAATGCTGTTCAGGAGCTCCTGGTTGTCGGTCAACCGTTTGTCGCTCTGCTGGAGGGCTTGGGCGGTTGTGCGAATGTTGTGTTCCCGGCGTGCCAACAGACGATTGAAGACCAGTCCCAACAGCAGAATCAGTGTGCTGGCCACCCCGCCGACGATCAGAATATAGCGGTGCATCAGGGTTTGGTATTGACTCAAGGCGGCCATGCCAACGATTTGGCAAACAACGGTATTGTTTATGTCATGGACCGGGATGGTGAAAAAACGCTCTCCCTTGGTCCCGAAGGGGGCGGAAAGGGTCGGTTGGGTTGCGTCGTTTCGCCATTGGCTGCTGGCCAGGTAGGCCCGCAGGCTCTCCGGGTAATGGCTCTCCTGGGGACCGACAAAAACCAGGTCGGGAAAAGTGTTCCAATCCAGGGTGGTGCCAAAATGGCGGGAGGTCTCCCGCCATTGGGTGGGGTTCAGTGCTGTCCGTTGCAAAAAGGTGTAGAGGGTATGGCCAAAGGAGAGCTGCAACTCGGCGACAAAATGTTCGATCTCTTTGCCAATTTCCAGATAGCCGATCAGGGTGGGGCCGTTCCACCAAGGCAGGACTCCGCGCAAGGCAAGGGTGCCGGTGCGACCAATTTCGGCTCCGAAGGCAAAGCTTTTGGACCGCTCTGCCTGCAGCAGGGTGAGGCGGTTGATGGGATCATTGAAAAGATCCGGGTTGTGGACCCGGAGCAGGTTGACCCGGTCTGGCCGATGAAAGCTGAGGTGGGTGACATGGTTCTCCTGCAGGGATTTCAGGATGGGGAGGCCCTCTCGCAGCAGGCTCTCCCGGTCGCCCGCGAGCAGGGCGGAGCGCAGGGGGAGGGAATGGGTCATCCGTGCCATTTGGTGTTGAAAAAACAGGGCCTGTTCCGCTATCTCCTCCTGCAACTGGCGGGCAATATTCTGGGTCTCCTGTTCCAGTATGTAGGTCTCAATGTTGTCCGCAAGCCAGCGGGATGAAAAGGCAAAGAAAACCAGCAGGCACGCGAGCGTACCAAAAAGGGGGAGCATCATCGGACGGCGTATGGAAAAGTCGTCACCGTCTGAACGGGGAGGTGAACGGTTGGGCACGGCATCCCTCCTGCGACATCTGCGACATATCCCGTTTGGCAACCTGCTGCGGGTTTTTTTTAGGGCGGGTGGAATCTACTGGACTATGCCGGAATTCCATGACCTGATGTCACCGAATTCAACAGCATACGCGCCCAATTTAACGGATGATGTATGGCATGTCAATTGGTAATTCATTTGTTGCGGGTTTGTCCTCTTTAGTGATTAATCTTATTTAAAACCAATAAATTTTATTATGGTTCAGGGTTGCTCTTGCCAGGCTGCACTCACAACGGAGGCCACGGAAATATGTGCTCTAATCTTTTCAAACGATTGCAGGGGTCCGGGGACCGTCACGGTCCCCGGTGGGGTGCAGGGGCAAAGCCCCTGCATGTAACGGGCGCGCTTTCCCAGAAGCCCATTTGCGCAGCAAATGGGCGCAGCGCGCCCAAAACGCCCCGCAGGGGCACTCCTGGAGGGCGGCAGCCCGACCGAGAGCGGGCAAAACATGGGATGGCTTGGAAAAGAAACCGTTCCTGGCCTTGTATCAGAAAAAAGACTGAATATCCGAACCTTTTGCTTTCTTATCCAGGCATTTTCCACAACATAACCGTGCGAGTCGGGCTGCCGCCCTCCCAAGGTCGCCCCTGCGGGGCGGTTTTGGGCGCGTTGCGCAAATTTTCTGCGAAAATTTGCTTTGGGAAAACGCGCCGTTCATGCAGGGGCTCTGCCCCTGCACCCCGCCGGGGAGCGTGACGCTCCCCGGACCCCTGCAATCGTTTAAGCCAGGCTAATCCAAATCAAACCGCTCTGTATAATTGTTCAACAAATCAGGCGACTGCTCCTCCTTGCGCAAAAAACAGTTGCCGATGGCCAGGGTCTCAATACCGGTACCCATGAAACAGCGGAAAGCATCCGCCGGCGAGGCGACGATCGGCTCACCCCGCACATTGAAACTGGTATTGACCAACACCGGGCAACCGGTCTCCGCCTTGAAACGACTCAATAACGCATGATAACGGGGGTTGGTCTCCGCATGAACGGTCTGAATGCGGGCCGAATAGTCCACATGGGTGACAGCCGGAATCTCGGAACGGGGCACATGCAGCTTGTCGATGCCAAAAAGGGCAGTCTCCTGGGCCGTCATCGGTCGCCGCCGACTGGGCAACACATCCGCCACCAGCAACATGTAAGGCGTATCCACCGCCATCTCAAACCAGTTTGCCAACTCTTCCCGCAGGATGGAAGGGGCGAAGGGACGAAAGGACTCCCGAAATTTTACCTTCAGATTCAGTACCGATTGCATGTTGGCAGAACGGGCATCGGCCAGAATGGAACGGGCCCCCAAGGCGCGGGGCCCAAACTCCATCCGGCCCTGAAACCACCCCAACGCCTGCTCCTGCCGCAACGCCTGGGTACAAGCCTGGAGCAGCTCCGGCTCCGCCAGGGTCTGAAACCTCGCCCCTGCCGCCTGCAAAGCACGCTCAATCTCCTCCTGGCTGAACTCCGGCCCCAGATAGGCCCCTTGCATGCTGTCCCCATGGCCGCTGTTGCGCACCCGAGGTTGGCCCAGATGCCAGTGATAGGCGGCCAGAGCCGCCCCCAGCGCACCTCCGGCATCCCCGGAGGCCGGTTGCACCCAAAGGTTGCTGAAACGACCATCCCGCAAAATTTTACCGTTGGCGACACAGTTCAGTGCCACCCCTCCCGCCAGACAAAGATTGGACAGACCGCTCTCCGCAGCGAGGGCACGGGTCAGGCGCAACACCACCTCCTCAACCACCACCTGAATGGAGGCCGCCAGATCCATCTCCTTCTGGGTAAGAGGGCTTTCCGGCTGCCTCGGAGGGCCACCAAACAACGCGGCAAACCGTGCATTGGTCATGGTGAGGCCAGTGCAATAATCAAAAAAGGCCATGTTCAAACGAAAAGAGCCATCCGCCTTCAGATCGATCAGGTGGTCATAAATGGTTTGCACATAACGGGGTTCCCCATAGGGAGCCAGGCCCATGACCTTGTATTCACCCGAATTGACCTTGAAACCGCAATAGTAGGTAAAAGCCGAATAGAGCAGACCCAGGGAGTGGGGAAAATGGATCTCCCTGGTCAACTCCAGCTGGTTGCCCCGGCCGATGCCGCTGGAGAGTGTGGCCCACTCGCCAACGCCATCCAGGGTGAGGATGGCGGCCTCCTGGAACGGGGAGGGGTAAAAGGCACTGGCGGCATGGCTCTGATGATGTTCGGCAAACAGCAGCCGCTCCTCACCCTGAAAACGGCTGTCCAGTGCCTTCAACTCATCCAGCAGCATCCTTTTCTGAAACAACTTTTCCTTGATCCAGACCGTCATCGCCATGCGGAATGATTGAAAACCCCGAGGTGCAAAGGCCAGATAGCTCTCCAGCAGCCGTTCAAACTTGAGCAGGGGTTTGTCGTAAAAGACCACATAATCCACCGCCGACAGCGGTATTTTTCCCTGCGCGAGGCAGTATTCGATGGCACTCCTGGGAAAATCCGGGTCATGTCTCTTGCGGCTGAAACGTTCCTCCTGGGCCGCTGCGACAATATGCTCCCCGTCGATCAGTGCGGCAGCACTGTCATGGTAATAGGCGGATATGCCGAGGATGAACACGTTCTGGCCGATCCTAGAAAAGGGTATAGATAAAGGGAGCCACCGCAGAACCCTGGGTCAGCACCACCAGCCCCCCCAACAGTGCCATCATCAGGATGATGGGCAGCAGCCAAAACTTTTTGCGGGTCCGCATAAAGGCCCATAAATCGGCAAAAAAAGACATCTCAAGCCTCCAAAGGGAATCAGAAGGGTCGTTTCATGGATTCCGGGGTCGGGTTTTCCCGCCGGACCCAGTAGCTTGCCGCCGTCGGTTCGTATGACAGTGCGAGGGGACGTTTGCCCAACAGACGCATGAGCAGACCGATGGGGGTCAGGATGGTGATGAAAAGAATGGCCATGACAATCGGTGTGGTGATCCGATGCAGCAGCAGGCCGAAGCGGGTCCAACCGTTGTTCAGGGGGGTCAGCCGTTCCGGTTGCAGGAGGGCCAGCAGCAAAAACAGGGCGGCGCACGCCAGCGACCATACCCGTATGCCATGGCCGTCAAGCATCGGTTGCAGGCCGATAAGGGCGAAAAACACTGTAAACACCAGACCGAATGAGCGGTTGGAAGCGGTTTTGGTTGGGATGGGCATTGTTTTCCAGAGAGTTGGGACTGTACGAAGGCCGTTTTGCCTGCTTTTTTTGTTGCCAACCGACGCCGGTGGCTTGGTACCAACGCTTGGCAACAATAACACAGGGCGGGCGGAACGGTCAAAATAAAATGCTATTGTTTTTATTGTGTATTTGTTTGTACGGAGTGCGGATGCTTTTTTGAATTTTTTTCAAACAATTGCAGGGGTCCGGGGAGCGTCACGCTCCCCGGTGGGGTGCAGGGGCAAAGCCCCATATGCGCTAACATGATTGCGGTCTTCCTTTAAACGATTGCAGGGGTCTGGGGACCGTCACGGTCCCCAGTGGGGTGCAGGGGCAAAGCCCCTGCTGAACTGCGCGTTTTCCCAAAGCCAATTTTCGCAGAAAATTGGCGCAACGCGCACAAAACCTGCCCCGCAGGGGCAGACTCCTGGAGGGCGGCAGCCCGACGCGCACGCTTATGTTGTAGAAAATATTTGGATAAAAAACCAGAACCTGCGGATGTTACGCTTTTTGTTTGATACAAGGCCAGGAATGTTTTTTCCCCAAAGCCCTTCTTGACTTGGCCAGCTCTCAGTCGGGCTGCCGCCCTCCAGCAGTGCCCCTGCGGGGCGGTTTTGGGCGCGCTGCGCAAATTTCCTGCGGAAATTTGCTTTTGTGAAAGCGCGCCCGTCACATGCAGGGGCTTTGCCCCTGCACCCCACTGGGGAGCGTGACGCTCCCCAGACCCCTGCAATCGTTTAGCACTCGCTGGGGAGCGTCACGCTCCCCAGACCCCTGCAATCGTTTAGCCCCCGGCAATGGTTAAAAAAAACGACAGAACGGTCGGGGTCGTCCGCCTTACTTGGATTGCATCTCAAAGATGCCATTCCAATCCGCCGCCGGCGGTTCCGCCATCAACAGGCTGGACCGCTCTGCATACATCCGCGACATGACATCGTCGCCATCCTGCTCCAGACAGTGCTGAAAGGCTTGCAAACTCTCCTGCCAACGTCGGCCATAAAAGAGTTCAAGCCCGGCGCGATAGCTGTCCAACGAGGCCAGCTTGCGCGCCCGTTGCGGCTCCGGGTCCGTATTGAAAACCTCATAAACCAATACCGCCCGGCTCCGACCCTTGACCACCACCCGATCCAAAGGACGACATAAAAAATGACCCGGCTCCAACAAGGCAAACAACTCATCCGAAATAATGATGGGACATTGATAATACTTGGTCAGCCCCTCCAGACGGGCCGCCAGATTGGCTGCATCGCCGATGACCGTGGAGTCCATCCGATTGTCATTGCCCAACGTCCCCATCATCACCTCACCGATATGCAACCCGATTCCGGTGATCACCGGATCCAACCCCGCAGCCGCCCGCTCCCGGTTGAAGAGCTGCAACTCCTGCTGCATGCCAATGGCCGCCTGTACCGCATGGGTCGCCTGCTCCTGCATGGAACCGTCAAACAGTGCCATGATGGCATCCCCGATAAACTTGTCGATAAAGCCATTGTTGCGCTCAATCGGTTTTTGCATGCGACCGATATAATTGTTCAACAACGCAAAAATATCATGAGGAGACATCTGCTCGGACAGCTTGGTAAAAGAACGTATATCCGTGAACATGACCGTAATGGTACTCAGCTCCACCGTCCCCGCCTTGATATGCTCCAGCCCCTCCTTGGCAAGACATTCCAAAAACTGCTTGGGGACAAACTTTTCAAAGGCCTTGGTCATGACCGCCATGGCCTGCGTCTCCGCCAACTCAATCCGGGCCTGATGCAAAGCCTCATAGGCCATCTTCTGCTCCACCAAAGCCTGGGACAGATCACCATTCAGGCTCTGAATCTGATTGCGGGCCATCACAATCTCCAGATGGGCCCGCACCCGGGCATAGACAACCGGCGGGCTGATGGGCTTGGCAATATAATCCACCGCCCCCAACTCAAACCCCTTCACCTCATCCCCCACATCATTCATGGCAGTGACAAAAATGATCGGTATGGCCCTGGTCGCCGCATTGGCCTTCAACTGACGACAGACCTCATAACCATCCATCTCCGGCATCTGGATATCCAACAAAATCAAATCAGGCGGGGTGGCAGAATGGACACTGCGCAAAGCCTGTTCTCCACTCTTGGCAACCAGGGTCTCATAGTAGGGCCGCAACAGATTGACCAGCACGGTAATGTTGAACCGCTCATCATCCACAATAAGCACTCTGCCCTGACGCTCCATCACCCTTCTCCCACCACAATATCGATCCCCAACAGGCCGGCCAGTGCGGTCATATCCTTCAAAGCCTCTTGAAATTCATACTCTTCCAATAAATATTGGATGCGTTGACACTGTGGCGCATGGGTGGTCGTGCCCAGATGGTTGACCAACTCCGCCAACTTCTCTTCCGCCGCCGAATTGCCCGCCTGCAACAACCGGGCAAGATCTTGAAAAATCGGTTGCAGTTTGGCAGCATCCGCCACTGCACCGTCCGACTCCGACCCCGGTTCCGTGGTGCCGCCTGCGGGCGGCGCACTCTCGTGCAACGTGGCAATACCCTGGAAAACCGGGGTCAGACTCTGCTCAAACTGACCCATCAGCAGATCGTAGGTATCGGTCTCTCCATCCTTGATCCCATTTTCCAACTCCCGGGCGGCATGATGCAAATCATGGGCCCCCAACGAACCGGAAATACCCTTGACCGTGTGGATCAGGCGCAAAATTTCCTCTCGCCTGCCTTCGGTGATCCCGGTGCGGAGTATCATGATAACATTTTGATAATCTTCGTAAAACTCCATCAGCAACTTTTTGAACAGCACCCGGTCGCCCACCACCTGTTTCAGTCCCGTGTTGATGTCGATGCCGGGCAACTGGTCGGGCAACAGCCCTGTCTCCTGGGGACGGTCCGGTTGACCCGGCGTGGGCGGGGAGAGGGTTCCTCCCTCCCTGGGCACGATCCATTGTACCAACATTTTGAAAAGCTTGTCAGGATCAATGGGCTTGGTCAGATGATCGTTCATGCCCGCCCGCAGGGCTTTTTCCCGGTCCCCTGCCATGGCATGGGCGGTCAGGGCAATGATGGGCAGTTTGTCCCCACCGGGATACTGACGAATCTCCTGCGTTGCCTGAAACCCATCCATCTCCGGCATCTGAATATCCATCAACGCCAGGTCGAAAGAGCCCTTTTTGACGGCGTCCGCTGCCTCTCTGCCATTGCTGGCCACCGTCACCAGCAGACCATGCCCTTCCAGCAAGGCGGTGGCCACCTGTTGGTTGATCTTGTTGTCGTCGGCCAGCAGCACCCTGGCCCCGGCAATCCTTTGGGCGGCTTCCGTATTCTGGGTCAGATCCAGTTTTCTGTTTTTGCGCTCTCCCCGTGGCAGCTTGCCAAAGGTGGTCATGATGGCAGAGAAGAGGTGCGAGGGGTTGGCCGGCTTGGAGAGAAAACCATCCAACAAAAACCGCTCCTCTTTGGGGATCACCTCTTCGCGATTGTAGGGAGTCACCAATAAAATGCGCGGCGGATTGGTCAGATTGGGCATCTCCTTGATCCGTCGGGAGACGACCAGGCCATCCATGGTGGCCATCTTCCAGTGTACAATGGCCAACCGGAAGGGCTCAACCACTGGATTGGTCATGGTCTCCTCGATCGCCGCTATGGCATCCTGTTCCGAATCCACCCCATGGCATCGCCAGGAAAAGGATTCGATAATATCCATGAATATCTGCCGGGAACGCTCATGGTCGTCCACCACCAGCACCCGCATATTCATGAAATCCGCATCCAGAATCGGAAACTCTTCCTCAGACTCCGGTTGGCAACCGAACCAGGCTGTAAAATGGAAATTGCTGCCCTTGCCGACCGTACTCGTCACCGCCACGTTTCCTCCCATCTGCTCCACCAGATGTTTGCAGATGGAGAGCCCCAAACCGGTGCCCCCATATTTGCGGGTGGTGGAGGTGTCGGCCTGGGAGAAGGGGTTGAACAGCTTGCCAATCTGTTCCTGGGTCAAGCCGATGCCAGAATCCTCCACGCTGAAGCGCAGTTCAATCAGCTCACCCTTTCGCTGCAACTGTTCCACGCGCACGGTCACATCGCCCTTTTCGGTAAACTTCACCGCATTGTTGGACAAATTGGTCAAAATTTGCCCCAGCCGCAGGGGATCCCCCAGCAAATGGTTGGGCACCTCTTTGGGACGCGACAGCAAAAAGTGCAACCCCTTGGCCTCCGCCTTGAGGCAGACCATGTTGGCCAGATTATCCAGGATCTCATCCAGCTTGAACGGAATCGACTCCAGCACCATCTCGCCTGCCTCAATCTTGGAAAAATCGAGGATATCGTTGATGATGCCCAGCAGGGCCTGCGCCGAGGAGTGTACCTTGCTGATATAGTCATGCTGCTTGTCGGTCAGGCGGGTCCGCAGGGTCAGATAGCTCATGCCGATCACCGCATTGATGGGGGTGCGGATCTCATGGCTCATGTTGGCCAAAAACTGGGATTTGTAGTCGCTGGTCCGCTTTAATTGCTCGATGGTCTGGTTCAGTTCGTTCTGACTTTGGGTCAACGCCTCTTTCTGCCGAATGGTCTGGTCCAACAGGGCGCGATTGCGCAAAACGGATTGAATGCCGACAATGGCAATCGTCATGGTCTCGGCAACCTGCTGGGCAAAATCAAAATGGCTGTCGTCCAAAGGTCGGACACAACCCAGAATCAACACCCCGTGGGGGTGTTCGTTCTGGAGCAACGGCAGCGCGATCAGGCTGTGCGGGACAATATCCAGCAAGCCGGTCCGAACGATAAAGCCGTCGGCAGGAAAGTGGCTCAAAACCCGCATCTGTTTTTCCAGCACCACCGACCCCAACCACTCCTCTGCCACATCCATCTGTGCGGGCAAAGAGCTTTCCGGCAGGGCATAACGGGCGGCCAGTTTCAGGGTGGTTGCATTTTCCAACAGATAGGCCGCACCCACCTGGGCCTCCAGCATCTGAATCAAAAAGCCGAGTCCCGCTTGGCAAGCGGTTTCCAGGTCGGTCGCGGCAGCGATTGTCCGGCTGAGCTGGGCCAGGCTGCGCTCCTGGTTCAACCGGGTTTCCGCCTGCTGCCGTTCCCGGGTGCGCATGGCCAGCAGATCCCATCCCATTCGCTGCATGGCCTGGGTGAGCTGGTGAATTTCAACGATGGGAGAGGAGGCGGTGACCTTTTCCTGCCACTCCCCACCCTGACCGATTCGCACAACCAGCCGGGTCGTGGCCACCAGAGGCCGCACCAGAAAAGCCCGGACCCAGAGCAGGGTCAACGAACTCAACAGCAATATGGCCACCCCGACGATCAACAGCATGCGATTCTGGATGGCATCCACCTCCGCGATAAACTCCTGGGCCGGGATGATTGTCCCGATCAGCCAGTTGCTGTTGACAGAAGGGGCCAGGGTGACCAGGTACTCCTCCTCGTTCACGGTCTCGATACGGTTGGTCGCTGTATGTATGTTGTTCAAGTCCCATGCGTTTTGTGCCTGGGCCGCCACCCGTAACAGTGGGGCGCGGGCATTGGACAACTGTCCCAATTTCAGTTTTCCCCCCACATTATCCGTCACCACCACCTCCGTGACGTCCGGGTAGGCGATCAACTCCCCTTTTCGGTTGATGATAAAACTGACCCCGGTTTTGCCCACCTTGATACCGGCCAGATATTTGGAAATCTGGTCCAACTCCATGCCGACGGCAACGACGCCAACCACCTGGTTGTTTATTTCCACCGGCATGGCCACATCGATGCCCGGTTTTTGACTGGAGGCGTAGATGTAGACATCGGTCCAGACCCGCCGGCCGGCCTGTACGGCATCCCGGTACCAGGCCCGTTCCGGGGCAAAATAGCGTACCTCGCTGCTGGTATTATGGCTGAAGGTGAGGGTTTCACCCTCTTGTTGAAAATAGCGGTCGGTACTTTTGGCCAACCTGCTGGCAGGATTCCAGATCCGTTGCACGGAGCGCAATTTTTCCGGACTTTGGCGTTGGGTGCCAAAAAAATCGCCGTTTGGCAATCCCAGGGTGATCCAGGAAAAGTTGGGGTTGGATTGCAGTGTGGATAAAAAAAGCACCTCCTGGGCCTTTTTGTCGGTCAGGTCCAGGACGCTTTCCGTCAACAGCTTGTGGATGAAGAGTACCTTGGAGCTGGCACCGCCCAGCAACAGGCTGATCTCATAAGCGATTTCCGTGGTTATTTGGTTGCTGATCTGTTGGGTCAGTTCGTAGACGCTTTTGTGGAACGCATGCCGCCAGGAGAGATGGACCAGGGTGGCGGTGGTCAAGACGGTGATCAGCATGATGATGACGGGTATTTTGCCCAGGGTGATATGCCACCGACTGACCGGTGTTTGGGCAGGCCCCTTGGGGTGTTCTTGTTGTGCAGAGATCACTGCTGAGTCCTTTAAAAAAATTCAATGGCTTCGCTGCAATTCCCAGGCACGATGAAATGCCTTCTTTCGTTTAAAATCAAGGGGGATTGTCTGCGCGGTAATCTCTGTGCAGCGCATATCGACGGGCAGACGCTCCGGGTCCATCCGAAATCGGGCGGCATGGGTCACAAAAATCAGGATACCGCCCGGGGCCAGCAGGTTGCGGCAGCGGGCGATCAATATACCATAGTCCCGCACGACATCCCAATCTTCTGTCATCCGTTTGGAGTTGGAGAAGGTGGGGGGTGCCAGCAGGATCAGGTCAAAGCGGCTGTTCTGGCCGGCGATCCAGCGCAGGCAATCGGCCTGCACAAATTGGTGTTGTGGGCCGAGTGCGTAGCCGTTGAGGGTCAGGTTGCGCTCTGCCCAGGCCAGATAGGTATGGGAAATATCGACCAGCAGGGTGGATTGGGCTCCGCCGGCGATGGCGTAGAGGGTGGCACTGCCGGTATAGCCGAACAGGTTCAAGAACCGTCGGCCGCGGGCCAAGGTTTGGATCCGTTGTCGCAGCAGGCGTTGATCGAGAAAGAGTCCCGAGTCCAGGTAATCGGACAGGTTGACCAAAAATTTCAGTCCCCCTTCGGTGACGGCGATCAATCTCTTGTCGTCCCCCTGTTTTTCGTATTGGGTGTGCCCTTGTTGGGGTTTGCGCACCTTGATGCAGATCCGTTCGGCGGGGATGTCCAGCACCTGGGTGATGCCGGCCACCATTTCGGCAAAGCGTTGTTGGGCTTTGGTGGGATCGACGGTTTTGGGGGGGTGGTACTCCTGGATGTGGACCCATTCGCCATAGAGATCGATGGCGGCGGCGTACTCTGGCATGTCGGCGTCGTAGACGCGGAAACAGTGGATGCCGGACCGTTTGGCCCAGCCGCCCAGCTGCTTGTAATTTTTTTGCAGGCGGTTGGCAAACGGACTGGCCGGGGTGTGGCCGGGTTGCAGGGTGGTGGTGGCCGGGGGTTTGGGGCCATAGATCCAGAGTCGGCAGGGCAGGGGGCCGTTGTAGAGGGGGAGATCCTGGTCGGGGTGCATGCCGATGCTGTGGATCAGGTCGTCCCGGGCGGTAAAGATGGCTCGCTGCCAGCCGGGGAAGCAGTGGCGGAGCTGTTCTCCCAATTGCTGGTAGAGAAAGCGCAGGTTGTCCTCTTCTCCTTCTCCCTGTCGCACGCCGTAGGGGGGGTTGACCACCACCAGTCCGCCATCCGGGAGATCCCCGGGGGTCAGTTGTTCCATCGGGCGTTGTTCAAAGTGGATGTGCGCCTGCAGGCCGGCGGCGTCGCTGTTTTTGCGGGCGGCGTTCAAGGCGCGGGGGTCAATGTCCCAGGCCAGCAGGGTGGGCAGTTGTTTTAATCCGGTGCGGGCTCTCTCCTGGGCCTCTGTGCGCAGGTGGTTCCATTCGGTGGTATCGAACCAGGGCAGGGTGTGAAAGCCGAAGTGGGGTCGGTGGAGGCCGGGGGCGATGTCGGCGGCCATCCAGGCGGCCTCGATGGCAAAGCTGCCGGAGCCGCACATGGGGTCGGCAAAGTGGCCGCCGCCGGCGGCAATCTTGGGCCAGTTGGCCAGCAGCAGGATGCCGGCGGCCAGATTTTCTTTCAGGTTGGCTTCGGTGGGAGAGATTCGCCAACCACGGCGGTGCAGGCTGGCACCGGAGAGGTCCAGGCTGACGCGGGCCCGTTCGGCCTGGACCCGCACGTGAATGCGCAGGTCGGGTTGTTCGGTATTGACCGAGGGGCGGGGTTTGCCCAGGTTCTGGAAGCGGTCCACGATGGCGTCCTTGACTTTGAGGGCTCCAAAGTGGGTGTTGCGAAAGGCGGTGTTGGTGCCGATAAAGTCCACGGCCAGGGTGGCGTCGCCGGGGAGGTGTTCTTCCCATGGGATGGCTGTCAGGGCTTCATGGAAGGATTCGACCGGGGAGGCTGGGACTTTGGCGATGGGCAGCAGCAGGCGACTGGCCACCCGGGACCACAGGCAAAGTTTCATGGCGACGGTGGTGGAGCCGTTAAAGCCCACTCCGGCCAGGCCGGGTCGCAAGGCGGTGCCGCCCAGGTTGCGCACCTCTTCGGTCAGAAGGTGTTCAAAGCCGGCGGCGGTGGTGGCGAAAAAGGAGTACTCCATGTATAGTTTCCCAGGGTAGGAGGAATCGCTCAGTATAGGATCAAATCTGCCGTTCTGCCACAGGAAAGTGTGGGGGCTTGAATGCTCCTCTAATGGTTGCGATCTTCTGTTAAACGATTGCAGGGGTCCGGGGAGCGTCACGCTCCCCGGTGGGGTGCAGGGGCTTAAGCCCCATATGCGCTGACGTGCTTGCGATCTTCTGTTAAACGATTGCAGGGGTCCGGGGAGCGTCACGCTCCCCGGTGGGGTGCAGGGGCAAAGCCCCTGCATGAACGGCGCGTTTTCCCAAAGCAAATTTTCGCAGAAAATTTGCGCAACGCGCCCAAAACCGCCCCGCAGGGGCGACCTTGGGAGGGCGGCAGCCCGACTCGCACGGTTATGTTATGGAAAATGCCTGGATAAGAAAGCAGAATGTTCGGATATTCAGTTTTTTTTTTGATTTTTTTCTGATACAAGGCCAGGAACGGTTTTTTCCCCAACCATTCAAAACTTTGCCAGCTCTTGGTCGGGCTGCCGCCCTCCAGGAGTGCCCCTGCGGGGCGTTTTGGGCGCGCTGCGCCCATTTGCTGCGCAAATGGGCTTTTGGGAAAGCGCGCCCGTTACATGCAGGGGCTTTGCCCCTGCACCCCACTGGGGACCGTGACGG
>PEAG01000062.1 GCA_002753505.1 Magnetococcales bacterium HCHbin5
TGGTACACTTTGGGTGAACATCCCGACGATCAAAAAGTCAGATCAGAGCCGGGCAAAATTGGTCGTCGGGGTGGTACACTTTGGGTGAACATGCCTGGTACATTTTGGGCGGCTATTGACACCTCCTGCAGGTCTGCTGTATCCTTAAACTGTTCCGATATTCGCGCCAGCTTTCCATGGTCAAGACGGTCCTGAAGGGCCACTCCCAGGAGTTGACCTCCATCCTGGTTATTGCGGCTGTGCTGTGGAGTCTGGTGGCCATCGCCTTTTTTGTAGTGGAACGCGGTGCCAATCCGCGGATCACCTCCCTGTGGGACGCTTATTACTGGATGGTCATCACCGTCGCCACCCTGGGATATGGAGATATCGTCCCGCACACCGTCATGGGACAGGCGGTCGCCATGATCGGTGTGATCGCAGGCATCACGATCACCACCTTTATCACCCTGGTCCTGATTACCGCCTTGACTGAACGGCTCCTTTATCTGAGGGAACATCGCATGGAACATCGGATTGCACTACTGAATGACTATTATGTTGTGTGTGGTCTGTCGGACGTTGGGCGCGCCGTATGCAATAATTTAACGGCCGAACTCAAACCCTTTGTGGGCATTGACCACCGGGCAGACCGGGTGGAAGCGGCGGTGCGGGAAGGATGGCTGGCCATTCAGGGCTCTCTGCAGGATGAGTTGACCTGGAAACGGTTAAACCTTGCCAACGCCAAAGGGGTCATTATTGCGGTCAATGATGAGGTGACCAACATTTCCGTGGTCCTGATCGTGCGGGATCTCTCGCCAACCTGCACCATCGTCGCCTGCAGTGCCACCGCCAGTGCCGAAAAAAGATTGCTTAAACTGGGTGCCACACGGGTGGTCTCTCCCAGCCATATCGGTGGTTCACAGTTGACCCACTCCGCCTTGAGACCCACGGCGGTCCATTTTCTGGACCTGGTGCTGAAAACCGATTATTCAGAACTGGAGATGGAAGAGTTTCCCCTGCCGCACCTCTCCTCTTATGAAAATATTTCCCTGCGTGACTCCCGTATTCGTTTCGACTACAATGTCATCGTTGTCAGCATTTTGCCCCGTCACGAAAAAATGATTTTTAATCCTCAGGCCAACGTCATCATCCGGCCGGGAGATACCCTGGTCTGTCTGGGGCACAAGGATGACATGCAGCGGCTGCGGGAGACGATCGAGTCCGGTCGGGGTTGAGGAACAGATGCGTATCCCATTCCAGTTTTTGAAAGGAGAGTCTGGTGTCTTTTGATAACAAGAATATACGGGCACTGTATCGCTCCCCTCTGATACTGCCGTTCCTCTGGATGCGGGATGCGGTTCGGGATCTGTTGCCCATTATCGGGGTCATTGGTTTTTTTCAACTGTTTGTGTTGCAGAAGCCTTTTCCCGATCTGGGAGAGATGCTGAGTGGTGTCCTGATGCTTGTTCTCGGCCTTACCTTTTTTGTGCGTGGACTCGAAATGGGGCTTTTTCCACTGGGAGAGTCCCTGGCCTATGCGCTGGTGCGCAAGGGTAACCTGTTCTGGCTGCTGGCCTTTGCCTTTGCCATGGGTTTTTCCACCACTGTGGCCGAGCCTGCCCTCATTGCCATTGCGGGCAAGGCGGCTGAGGTCGCCTCGGTGGCCAAACTCATTGGCCCCGGCGAGGCCGAAAAGATGACCTATGCCACCCATCTTCGCTATGTGGTGGCCTTTTCGGTAGGTATTGCGCTGCTGTTCGGGGCTCTGCGCATTGTGCGGGGTTGGCCCGTCCACTATTTGATCATCGGGGGATATTGTGTTGTCACCCTGCTCACCCCGTTTGCACCGGCTGAAATTATTGGTGTCGCCTATGATTCCGGTGGGGTCACCACCTCCACGGTTACCGTTCCCCTGACGGCTGCTTTGGGGGTGGGATTGGCCTCCACCATTCATGGTCGCAATCCCATGGTGGACGGCTTTGGTTTGATTGCCTTTGCCTCCCTGACTCCCATCGTTTTCGTAATGGGTTATGGTCTCTTTTTGTTTGGCATCCAAGGATAACGATGGCAACCCTGACCTTGCTCTTGACCACCCTGTTGGCCACCTTTACCGATCTGGTGCCCATCGTGGCTGTCATGATCGGTTTTCAGGTGTTGGTGCTGCGTCAGCCCATCCTCAACGGGCGACGCATTGCCATTGGCATTCTGTATACCTTGATCGGTCTGGTCTTTTTTATTGTCGGTCTGGAAAAGGCCCTCTTCCCGGTGGGGGAGTTGATGGCCAAGCAACTCTCTGACCCGCACTTTTTATTCGGCGTGGCGGAGACTCCGGCGGATGCGCCCTGGTGGTCTTATGGTTGGATCTATCTATTCGCCGCCCTGATCGGTTTTTCCACCACCCTGGCAGAGCCTGCTTTGTTGGCCGTCGCCATCAAGGCTTCGGAGGTCTCGTTTGGTGCCATCAAGCCGTTTCATCTGCGGGTGGCGGTGGCTCTCGGAGTTGCCATTGGTATTGCCCTGGGTACGTTTCGCATTGTGACCGGCACCCCGCTCTCCTACTATATCATTGCTGGCTATCTTGTGGTTGTCATTCAGACCTATTATGCCCCCAAGTTGATTATCGCCCTGGCCTATGATTCGGGGGGGGTTACCACCTCTACCGTGACCGTTCCTTTGGTGGCGGCTTTGGGTTTGGGGTTGGCGGCCACCATTCCTGGTCGCAATCCCGCTCTGGATGGGTTTGGGCTGATCGCCTTTGCCAGTCTTTTTCCCATGATGACGGTAATGGGCTATGCCCAACTGGTTGAATGTCTCTCCATGCGTGCGATTTCCCGTCGCAAAAATGCGCCTCCCCTGCCCAAACGGTGTGGTCTGGGGAGAAGAACAAAATCAAACGAATCTAAAACAGGAGATAGCCCATGAAATTCAAGGTGGTTGTGATTATTACGTCGACGGAGTTGGCAGACAAGATGGTAGATATTGCCAAGGGTGCGGGGGCAACGGGGGCAACCATTCTGCCGGGTCGGGGAACCGGCATTCACGAAGCACTCACCTTTTTTGGTCTCTCTTTGGATACTCAGCGCAGTATCGTTTTGCTGGTGGTCTCTGAGGCGCGTGCAGCGGCGGTGCTGTACGCCATCCGTGAGGAGGGTGATTTCAAAAAACCGGGCACGGGTATCGCCTTCTCCTTTGCGTTGGACAAGGTGGTCGGCCTGGAGAGTCAGATTCCGCATTTAGACTGTGATGATGTGGCAGCGGAGGAGGAAGAGAAGGGCTGACCCCATAAATTGAGTACGGCAAGGAAAAGGAAAAGGAAAAGGAAAAGGAAAAGGGAAAGGAAAAGGAAAAGGAAAAGGAAAAGGAAAAATTGTTTTGAACGATTGCAGGGGTCTGGGGACCGTCACGGTCCCCAGCGGGGTGCAGGGGCGGAGCCCCTGCTGCAATGCGCGTTTTCCCAAAGCAAATTTTCGCAGAAAATTTGCGCAACGCGCACAAAACCGCCCCGCAGGGGCGACCTTGGGAGGGCGGCAGCCCGACTCGCACGGTTATGTTATGGATAATGCCTGGATAAGAAACCAGGGTTTTTAGATTTTTAGATTTTTAGATTTTTAGATTTTTAGATTTTTAGATTTTTGGATTTTTGGATTTTTGGATTTTTGGATTCTTGGGTTTTTGGATTCTTGGGTTTTTAGATTTTTAGATTTTTAGATTTTTAGATTTTTAGATTTTTAGATTTTTAGATTTTTAGATTCTTGGATTCTTGGATTCTTGGATTCTTGGATTCTTGGATTCTTGGGTTTTTGGATTCTTGGGTTTTTGGGTCTCTGTTTGACACAAGGCCAGGAATGTTTTTTTTCCAAGCCCTCCCCAATTTGGCCAGCTCTCGGTCGGGCTGCCGCCCTCCAGGAGTGCCCCTGCGGGGCGTTTTGGGCGCGCTGCGCCCATTTGCTGCGCAAATGGGCTTCGGTGAAAGCGCGCCCATTACATGCAGGGGCTTTGCCCCTGCACCCCACCGGGGACCGTGACGGTCCCCGGACCCCTGCAATTATTTTAAAAGATTAGAAAAAGCATGGGTGTGGTCATCATGTTAGCGCATATGGGGCTTTGCCCCTGCACCCCACCGGGGACCGTGACGGTCCCCGGACCCCTGCAATTATTTTAAAAGATTAGAAAAAGCATGGGTGTGGTCATCCTGTTAGCACATATGGGGCTTTGCCCCTGCACCCCACCAGAGGGGGATGATCCCCCTGGACCCGCAATCCCTTTTTCTATCCCTTTTTGATCGCGCTACGGCTTCCCACCCCCCCCGTCCGGCAAAACAGAGGGCGGCGGTCCGGCAGCCCCCCCCTCCGGCGATTGGGGCACAACCATCGGCAAGGTCTCCCGCGAAACCAGAATCTCTATGCGCCGGTTTTTTACCCGCCCCTCCTCCGTCTCATTGCTGACCCTGGGCAACTGCTGCCCCATCCCCCTGACCTCCAGACGCTGCGGCTCCACCCCACCCTCTGTGGAAAAAAACTGGACAATCGCCGCCGCATAGGCAGCAGAACGGGCCCAGTTGTTCTTGAAAAGCCCATCAGCCGCCGGCGGCTGATCATCGGTATGCCCCACCACACGCACCAGATTGGGCATAGTGGACAACAGGTTGGCCAGTTGTTGAAACTGAGGCTTGATATCACCGCGCAGGGTCACCGTACCCGGCTCAAACAACACATCATTGTCAAACCGGATCAAAAATCCCTGCTCCGTCTCCACCAACTCCGCCTCACCGTTGTCAATCAGATTGGCCATCGAAATTTCCAACTTTTCCTTCAACTTGACCAGCACAATCTCCTGCTGGAACTCGATGGCCACCATCACACTGCCGGAGGGCCAAGCGTTCATCTGCTGAATCCGCTGGATACCAAAGGCATCCTTCAATGAACCCGCCGCCTTCTCAAATTTTACCCGCACAAACTGGGACATGGAGAGCAACAACACGAAAAAGCAAAGCAGCAACGACATCATGTCGCCAAAGGTCATCATGTAGGCGGGTGCCCCCTTTTTGCAGGGGGGACAAGAGTCGGCCATCAGGGTACTCCTCTCAGCTGAACAACAATCCTCTAGAGATTAGACAGCCTCTCGCTGTTTCGGCGGAATAGCCGCCTTGAGGGCCTCTTGCAACATGCGGGGGTTGACCCCCTTCTGGATCCCCACCATACCGTCAATAATCACCTGCCGAACCAGCCGCTCATCCTCGCTGTAAAAAGTCAACTTGCCCGCCAAAGGTATACAAACAAGGTTGGCCAGGATGGCACCATAAAGGGTCGTGATCAACGCCACCGCCATGGCCGGACCAATGGTATTGGGATCAGACATGTTGGCCAACATTTGCACCAGACCAATCAGGGTTCCCACCATTCCAAAAGCTGGCCCAAACTCCGCCATGCTATCCAGGACGCTGATGCTGCGCTGGTGCCGCTGGATCAAATATTCCAGATCCTTCCCCAAAACGGTCTCCAAAAACTCCGGATCGGCACCATCCACACAATGGTTGATGGCACTCTGCATGAACACATCCTCGGACTTGATCTTTTCCAAAGCCAAAATGCCATCCTTGCGGGCAATGTTGGCCATATCCACCAACTGGCCGATCACCCGATCCACCTCCGGCCGTGTATTGAAAAAGGCCTTCATGATGACCGTAGCGGTGGAAAAAACCTCCCCCAACCGGAACTTGACAAAGATGGCCGCGAGAGTACCACCAAACACAATCAGCACACTGGGAATGTCGATAAACATTTTGAGTTGCCCGCCCATCAGGATCGCCCACAAAATCAGGGCAAACCCCCCGACAAGTCCAATAACAGTTGCCAGATCCATCGTTCTCGTTCCTCTCGTTTGTATCGATTAAGCGCGTATTACCGAACGGGATACACAAAAAAAGTGGTACCCCAAAACTTATTCACTGCGTTGCAGGCGCAACCGACTGGTCTGCCGCTTGAACACGTGCTGAACAATCTGCTCCTGAGTATCTTCCATAATAGGATCAAATTGACAGGCCACCTGGGTCAACCCCTCCGCATCCGGCCTTCCCAAACGCATCACCCGGACAAAAAAGCGGACAACAGCCAGCGCATCCACCGCCAAGGTGAGATGCACCTCCAAAAAGTCACCCACCCCTAACGAGGGCTCTTGCACCCAAAAGGCGATCCCACCACCACTCAGGCTGACCCGTGTAGGCCGCAAGGCATCCCCGTTCAGATCCGGGTGAAGCAATCGCAGGACCAAGTTGAGCTTGGTATCCATCTGCGTCAAGACATGCGCCAAGTCCGGCTGACTCTTCTGGAGTTGGGCCAGCTCATGGCTGGCACTCAGGGTTGCCAACACCCGCCGCACATCATCCCCCGGCTGGGGCGGAAAATAACAATTTCTCTCAAAAAAAACAGCCACCTGAGCCCTCTCTTCCGGCTCAACCCGCCGCCAGGAGAGCAGCAACAAATCCTCCACCCGGACATATGCCCGCCGTTGTACTTCGGGATTGAGAGCCACACCTACTCCAGAGCCAGTTTGACAGGGTCTATCGCAACATGTTGTTTACACAGTAAAAAATTGGCGGTGATCAAAACAGAACCCACCCTCCCATCTTGGCGGCCTGTACCAGAACGCCCCCATCCAGCCGCTTCCAAGGGAAGTGTAGCATGTCTCACCGTCCAGCGTAAGAAAAAATTACGCTTTTTAGGGCATATCAAACAAGTGTGCTATTTTTTCCCTGTCGGGTGCGGTCACCACCCCTTTTTCTGTCACCAGAGCCGAAATCAACGCCGCCGGTGTCACATCAAAAGCGGGATTGAACACCTTGACCCCCTGGGCGGCGGTGCGTCGTCCCAGACAGTGGGTCACCTCCTCGGCTGGCCGCTCCTCGATGGGAATGTCGGCCCCGGTGGCGGTCGCCAAATCGATGGTGGAAAGGGGACAGGCCACCAAAAAGGGGATCTGGTGCCGATGGGCCAAAACACTCAACGGGTAGGTGCCAATCTTGTTGGCCGCATCCCCATTGGCGGCCACCCGATCCGCGCCCACCACCACCGCCTGCACCATGCCCCGGCTCATCAGATGACCCGCCATGCCATCGGTGATCAGGGTGGTATCAATGCCATCCTTCAGCAACTCCCAGGCGGTCAAACGCGCCCCCTGCAGATAGGGACGGGTCTCAGAGGCATACACCCTGACCTGCTCAAAACGGTGGGTCGCCGCTCGTATAACCCCCAGGGCGGTACCATAGCCGGCGGTTGCCAAAGCCCCCGCATTGCAATGGGTCAACAGGGCAATGGTCCGGTCGGCGGTCATGGGTAAAAAATCTGCCCCGAACTGGCCCATGCTGCGACAGGATTCAATATCCTCCTGGCGAATCGCCTCTGCCTCACACAACAGCCGATCCGGCACCCGGTCCGGCTCCCCTCCCTCCAGCAGCGGGCGCAACCGCTCGAGAGCCCAAACCAGATTGATGGCGGTGGGACGACTGTCACGCAGAGCCGCCATGCCGGGTGCCATGGCCGCAGGCCAATTGTCGGGGGGACCGTTGGCTGCCAATCGAAACGCCTCAACCGCCATGCCAAACGCCGCCGCACAGCCAATAGCCGGTGCCCCCCGCACCACCATGGCCCGAATGGCACCGGCCACCTCCTGGGCCGAAGAGAAGGTCAAATAGATCTCTTCATGAGGCAGGGCCCGCTGATCCATCATCCGCACCCGACCATCCTTCCAAACCGCTACATCAAAAATGGACATCGTTCCTCCTGCTGAATTGTTCCTGCGCGAACCAAATCTTTGCACACATTTTGCAGAGTACGCAAAGCCAATGATTTTGAATCGGTGGACGCTACCGTCCGCACCCCATTGACCAACGGGAGCAGAAGAGCATGATGACCCACATGACACCTCAATTGAGCGATGCCTTGCAAATCGTCGGTGACGGCCCGACACACCCTGAATTCGATGCGGCCTGGGCCTGTCTGGCCCTCAGTGACCACCAGGAAATTCGTGCGGCGATGCGCCTCGCCCTGGAGGAGACCTTCGGCCCCTACCCCCCACCCACGGGATACAGCGACAGCGGAGAACCCTATTGGGAAACCGCCATCATGGCAAAATACCTGGATATTCCTCTCGATCAAATCGATGCCACCGTCCTGGAGCTGCGGGAAAAATGGGGCGAAGCCGTTGGCGTGGTCGAAACGGAAAAACTGCACAGAGTACACTAGAACACACCATAACAGCTCTCCCTGTCACCCCCCCTCTGCCTTTCCCTGGTTTGCCCCGTTCACGAAAACGCCGACGGAGCCCCACTGGGAACCGCAACGGTCCCCAGTGGTACAAGGGGGGGGCTTTTTCCTGACCTGGTCCCCTGTTGCCGATCCCTCCCCTCCTGACCTTGACCGGCAAATTTTGCGCGGCAGGTGGAAAAGTTTACCACCGACCCGGCATTTGAGCCCCGGACCACCCCCCACAAAGGGATGGGTGGTACTGCATTTCCAAGGCATGATAGTAGGCCAGACACGATTGGGCATCGTTGCCAACGGTCGGACAACCCCTCTTCTCCTGTGCAATCATCTGCCGGGCACGGCTCAAACGGTTCAAACAGTCTGCCCGCCACTGACATGCCAAATATTGATCCATACTGGGACCAGGCCGCATGGGAGCGGTACCGCACTCGTTCTGTGCCACCGGCCGCGGCTCATTCTGCACCACTCGCTGTGCGGGTGACTCCTGTGCCGTTGTTTTGGGCGGCGTTGGCGTCACAGGAACCATCTCTACCGGATCCCGATCCAATTCAGCCCCAATGGGCTGCTCGGTGGCCAACGCGGCCGGCATGTTGCCCATCTCCTGATCCGTCAAAACCGGATCGCCGCCCCCCCCTGACACTGCCTTCTGGGAACCTTGCCCGACAGCGGACATCGTCACTGAAGGCGCAGCCACCGAAGGCGCAGAGACAGAAGGCGCAGCCACCGAAGGCGCAGCTGCCGAAGGCGCAGCTGCCGAAGGCGCAGAGACAGAAGGCGCAGCCACCGAAGGCGCAGCTGCCGGAGCTGGGGCGGCATCCACAGTTGCACTGGGGCTGACGGTTTCAGAGACAGGGGCAACACGCTGTGGAACCTGGGTCGGCACGGGCAAGGCGACCTCCTTCTGGGCCAACCCTGTTGGCCAATCCAACACGGAAACGGTTGGCAACATGGGAAGGAAATAGATCAGCATGAAAAAAAAGCCAACCCCAACCAAAATGCCCGCAACATAGGGAGCAAACTGTTTTAATATCCACTTGAGAAGTCTGATCAACATGGTCCATCCTTGCAGGTCTAAAGAATGAAAGCGGAAAGTGAGACAATCCCGATTATTATAACCCGTTTCACTCTGTCAGGGAAACTTTCTTTCGATGGGAATGGTCAGGAATTTTTTTGCAGGGCTTGATTTTTGGGCAAGAGATCTGGATCATGCAGCCTGGGGGAACACAGGAGAGCGATGGAAGAGATGATTGGATGAACCCTGACCATAAAATGTTGCTTGATCAGAAGGCCACTGCGCTGCTTGATCTGAGTCGCGCACTGCTGGGCGCAGAGGCCACTGTCAAGGTGGCGCAGGCACTGGAACTTGCCAAAGGTTTCCACCATGGCCAGGTACGCAAACTGGATGGCAGCCCCTATGTCACACACTGCATTGAGGTGGCCCACCACGGTCTTTCCTGGGGGATGACCGATGTGGCAGCCACTTGCGCTGCTCTCCTGCACGATGCGATCGAAGATGCCCCGGAAGAGATGGAAGCGGAACACCATCTCCGGGAGTTCGATGAACATGTATATGAAATTGTCAAGTCTCTATCAAAAATCCGCAGCATTCAAACCGGTGGTGGTGACCTGCCTGCCACCTATCGACGTATTCTGGGAGCGGCATCCAAGGATTTGCGGGTGCTTATCATTAAAATATTTGATGTTTATCAAAATTCTGCCAGCCTGAATGTCCACGGCAAGACCAATGCCAAGAACAAGGCCAGCCTGGCCCTGATTTATGTGGGGGTTGCCCGTCGTCTGGGCATCATTGCCCTGGCTGATGCCTTGATTGAACGTATTCTGCCCCATCTGATGCCGGTTCAGTATGATCGCGCCAAGGCAACGCTGGAGGGCATGTTGAAACGGGGCGAGGCCGGGATGGAACGCATCATCCCGGAGTTGGGCGTCGTGTTGAGAGAGGGGCTTGCGGAATCTTTTGTGATTGAGTCCCGAACGGTGGGGGACTATTTTGTCTTGACGGAGCAGCCGGGCACGGGGCAATTGATGCGCATTGGCTGGCCAACCTATCGGTTGCGGTTGCTGGTGGAAGAGGATGAAGCGGCCTGGCGGGTGTTGGGAAAGATGCACAGCCATTTTGGTCCATTGCCGCGCCATATTCGCGATTATCTCAATGCTCCCCGCGTCAACGGTTTCCATGCCCTGACCACCCGCATTATCTGGGACGAACATCCGCTCACCGTGCAGGTGGTACGCAAACGGGACGACAAGGCCAACCGTCTGGGCATCCTGGCGGAATGGGGGGTCAGCGGTCCCGACACCAACCGTTATATGCGCCTGCTGGCCACCCTGGGTGACAGTGATCTGCGCATGTCCGAGGTGCATGCCCATGTATTGCCCGACATGTTGGATGTTTATACCCCCAAGGGGGACCGTCTGACCTTTCCGGTCGATGCCGTGGTGGTGGATTTTGCCTATCTGGTCCACACCGAATTGGGAGAGCATTGCATTGGTGCCAGAATCAATGGCATCCAATACCCGCCAGAGCATCCCTTGCACGATGGGGATGTGGTCCGGGTACTCACATCCAAGCAGGCCCGCCCGCAGCGGTCATGGTTGGATGTGGTCAAAACGGCGCGTGCCCGTACCTTGATCAAGCAGGCATTAAAGAATCCCGACATTCCCGTCAAAGGGATCAGCCGCCCTGCAACCGGTCAGTTCCAGGTGACGGAGTTGGGCAGCCCGGATATTTTATGGTCCACCTGTTGTCTGGCGGTACCGGGGGTACCGATTGTGGGGCGCATTTCCGAAGATGCCCATTGGATCGTGCATCGGAGCCAGTGCAACAAGATTCAGCACAGCCAGTGGGAGAGCGGCAGCTGGGCCATTGGCGATGGAAGGGAGAGTTTGCATGTCACCTTCACGGTGGGTCATCGGACAGGGGCGTTGCTGTCGGTATTAAAATTGATTGCCCAATATGACATCAACGGTCACTCCATTCAGGGCAAAGGACGATCGACCGACTCCTACCTGATCAGTATGGAGCTGGATGGTCAACCGCCCAGCGTATTGGGCCTGTTTCTGTCCCAACTGGTTCTCGTCTCTTCTGTTCAGGAAGTATTGAACTATACCTGGAAGGCTTGAGTGGGCTGCCATGCACCCCTGCACGCAGCCATCCCCTCCCCACAGATGTGAGGCCCCATGACAACAGCGGCCCAAGAGAGTTCCGTGCCGGAACATGCGGCAAAGCCAGAAAAAAAGAGATCGAAACCATTACTTGAATCGCGTGTCGGCTGGCGGGAGTGGGTCAGCCTGCCGGCCTTGGGCATACCAAAAATCAAGGCCAAGATGGATACGGGAGCCCGTACCTCCGCTTTGCACGGTGTTGAGATTGAGCCTTTTCGCCGTGGAGGAAAGCTTTTTGTCCGTTTCAAGGTTTATCCCCGTCAACACTCTCATGAATTGGAATATCTCTGTACTGCGCCGGTCATCGGTCGACGCGCCATCCGCCACTCCAGTGGCGAGAAGCGTTATCGTTATGTTGTGGCGACCACGTTGCAGATTGGCCATCGGGTATGGCCCATTGAGTTGACCTTGACCAATCGTGATCGGATGGGCTTTCGTCTGTTGATTGGTCGCACGGCCATTCGCAAAAAGTTTTTGGTCGATCCGGGTGCCTCCTTTTTGCAGGGGGAAGCGACAGAGGGGAACGCAGGGGTCAAAACGATAAAACTGAAACGATCGTTGCGCAAACTTTTAATTGTTGGTCCGACCGCCCAACCACCCTCCTCCTCAGACTGAGCAACCAACCGGGTTGGATGGTATTCCATCCCGTTGAATGGTTGCAGGGGTCCGGGGAGCGTCACGCTCCCCGGCGGGGTGCAGGGGCGGAGCCCCATATGCGCCAACATGATGGCTATACCAATGCTTTTTCTAATCTTTTAAAACTATTGCAGGGGTCTGGGGACCGTCACGGTCCCCAGTGGGGTGCAGGGGCAAAGCCCCTGCATGAACTGCGCGTTTTCCCAAAGCAAATTTTCGCAGAAAATTTGCGCAACGCGCACAAAGCCGCCCCGCAGGGGCGACCTTGGGAGGGCGGCAGCCCGACTCACACGGTTATGTTACGGAAAATGTTTGGATAAGAAACCAGAACTTGTGGATATGCAGATTTTTGTTTGATACAAGGCCAGGAACGGTTTTTTTTTCCAAGCCACGCCCAATTTGGCCAGCTCTCGGTCGGGCTGCCGCCCTCCAGGAGTGCCCCTGCGGGGCGTTTTGGGCGCGCTGCGCCCATTTGCTGCGCAAATGGGCTTCCGGGAAAGCGCGCCCGTTACATGCAGGGGCTTTGCCCCTGCACCCCACTGGGGACCGTGACGGTCCCCAGACCCCTGCAATCGTTTGAAAAGATTAGAAAGGTATGGGCGTGGTCATCATGTTAGCGCATATGGGGCTTTGCCCCTGCACCCCACCGGGGACCGTGACGGTCCCCGGACCCCTGCAATCGTTTTACTTGTTTATTCGGTCACTCAAACGTCTGAATCACCAACCCATCCCGCAACTTGGGCTCAAACCAGGTGGACTTGGGCGGCATGATCTGATCCGCATCCGCAACCGCCAACAACTCTTCCAACTGGGTGGGAAACAACGAAAACGCCACCGCCATTTTACCGGAATCCACCAAAGACTCCAACGCCGCCATCCCACGAATACCCCCGACAAAATCGATCCGCTGATCCCGCCGCACATCAAAAATACCCAGTACGGGCTGCAACAGATGACGATCCAACAGCGAAACATCCAGGCGACCAACCACATCCGCCTCATCTATCCGCCCCGCCTCCAACTCCAACCGATACCACTGCCGCTCAACATACAACCCGAACAGATGGCGTCGATCTGGTACAACCGCCCCTGCACTTCTGGTCAACGTGAACCGCTCTCCCACTGCCTGCAAAAAGGCCGCCGGCGTCAAACCGTTCAAATCACGCACAACGCGATTATAATCAAGAATCTTGACCTGATCATCCGGGAACAGCACCGCAAGAAAACGATCAGCAGAGGGTCGCTCGGCACAAACCCGGGCAGCGGCGGCGGAACGATGATGACCATCCGCAACATACAAACGCGGCTGCCTGTCAAACAGGGCCACCAACCGCTCTATCTGCTGCGGATTGCGAACCACCCACAAACTGTGCTCCACCCCATCATCCGCCAGAAAGGATTCGTCCGGGACAGCCCCCCGCTGAATCTGGGCCACCAGCGCATCCAGTTCAACCGTCTGCCGATAAATCAAAAAGACCGGACCAGTATGCGCAGAGAGGGTCGCCGCCAAACGGGTCCGATCATTCTCCTTGTCAGGCCGGGTCAACTCATGCTTGCGAATACGGTCGGCACGATAGGCGGCCACCGAAGCGGCCGCCACCACACCGGTCTGGCTCCGATCCCCCATGACCAAACGATAAATATACAAACAAGGCGTCGCATCCCGCTGCAACCGCCCGTCACGACACATCTGCTCAAACCGCTCCCTGGCCGTCTGATAAACCAGGGCATCATCCCCCGGGAGAGCGGGATCCAAATTGATTTCCGCTTTGGAAACATGCAAAAAGGAGTCTGCGTTATCCTGGACCAACGCACGCGCCTCAGCACTGGAAAGCACATCATAAGGGGGAGCAGCAACACGCGACGCCAAACCGGGCCGGGGCCGCCATCCCGCAAAGGGTTGAATCAGTTTCACCGATAGGTCCATTGATTGAAGTATATGTCCAACCCGCTCACCTGCCATCTGCCTGAACGGGTCAAGATTTTTTGTTCTTGCTCAACTCCGCGCACAACGCCTTTTCCAACGCCGTGATCGAACGTTGCAACTGCTCCAGCATCTCTTCCGCCCGGTGGAGATCCCTGCTGCGCCCGGCCTGCTCCAACTGGAAAGCCAGAGCATAGGTGGGGGTTTGATGACCAAACGCAGCAGACGCACCTTTGAGAGAATGGGCTGCCTCCCGCACCTGTTCGGCATCATTGCGCTCAATGCCACTGCGGATGCGTTGCAGCTGATTGGGGGCATCCATGCGGTATAAATCAACGATTTCACCCAGCAGAGCCCAATCGTTTTCCACGGTTTTGAGCAATACATCCATATCCAGCTCAATCTGCATCATATCCGCATCCACCCCCGACTGGGAAGGTTCCGAAAAGGAGAGCCCATCCTCCACAGCAGGCGAACGGCCGGAAAGGACCGGAACCAGTCGCCCCATCTCGGCAAACAGTTGGTTGGCCTGAACCGGCTTGCCATGAAAGCCATCCATGCCCGCTTGCAGCGCACGCGACCGGTGTTCATCACCCGTCAGGGCAGTCACAGCGATGATGGGCAACCGTCGATTGGCACTCTCCCGCAACCGATCATCCGCCTGCGACCCCTCTTCCCAACACTCTGCCTCCCATTGCCGAATGGCTACCGTCGTTTCCAAACCATCCAGCACAGGCATGCGTATATCCATCAACACCATGTCAAAGGCCCGGGTCTGGGCATGGGCCTCCTTGAGAAGTGTCAACGCCTCCTGACCATGAGTGGCCAGCGTGACCTGATGGTTGTGTCGCGTCAACAGACCCTTCATCAACTTTTGGGTAAACGGGTTGTCCTCCACCAGTAAAATATTGAGCGGGTACGGTGGAGCGGTCGCCTCAGCCAGCGAGGATGAATCGGCCGCCACCCTTCTCTCTTGCCCGTTCTCCTGACCAACGGAGGTCGCCAGGTATGGAGCGGGTACGGCAGACGGAAGAGCAGAAGAGGCCGATACGAGGGTGACCAGACTGTTGGTAGCCTCCTCAAGCCGTCGCAAAGGGTTTTCCTGATCGGGTAACAGCGGTGAAACCAGCAACTGCTGAACAAGCGACTGAATCTTCGTCACCAACTGTACCATTTGACCTCCCTGATCGGCATATTGTCCACTTTCCAGCACAGCGGTTCCTTATCGGTGAGGAGAGGTATATTGTTGAACATAAAGTTCCACTTTGCCAAACACCCGTTCCAGTTGCTCCATGGCAAGGGTCGCCTTTTCCCAATCCCCTTTGGCAACGGACCGCTCCAGCGTATGGGCAGCCCCGGACATGCCCGTGGCCCCCATATTGGCACAAGCCTCCTGTAGTTCAAAGGTGGTATCGTTCAGCAAGGGGACATTCCGCTCCCGAATCCCCCGCCACAGGCGATCCAACAACTCCCGTGCGGAGGCGGGAAAATGTTGCAACAACTCCCGCACCATCTCATCATCTTCACCAAAAAGCTGGCGCAGTTGCTGAATTTCGATGGCAGGCAGCTCGCTGGCACCCTTTGGAATCCAATATTGCAACTTTTTCAACAAGGTATCCGGCGCAACCGGTTTGCTCAAATAGTCATCCATCCCGGCCTGCAAACAGCGTTCCCGGTCTCCCGTCATGGCATTTGCGGTCATGGCGACAATCGGTATATGGCGCAGGGCACTCTGTTCCATTTTGCGGATGGCATGGGTGGCCTCAAAACCATCCATCACCGGCATTTGGCAATCCATCAAAACGAGGGCATAGGGCAGATTGGCAACCGCTTCCACCGCCTCCCGACCATTGCTGACGGCATGTACGGCATAACCCAATTTTTTAAGCTGCAACAGCGTCACCTTCTGGTTGACCAGGTTGTCTTCCACCAACAGCAACAGCTTGCCCGATTCCAAAGCATCATAGGCGTCGGGTTGCGGTTGATCAGCCAATTCGGGGGACCACAACGGCGATGGGGCCGGCAACGCATCCACTGCGACAGGTTGCAAAAGGCGAATCAGGGTCTGCAACCACTCTGCCTGCCGTACCGGCTTGATCAGACAACTGGCAAATCCAATGCTCAAGGCAAATTCACGCAAGGGCTTGTCTTCGCTGTCCAACAACGCAACCCAGTGGGTTGCCACACCCGTCGGCAGGGATAATTGGGGCGATGAAACCGAATCCGCCATGGCATGCAACAGAGGCAAAGAGGGGTTGTGGATGTCGGAAGATGCCAAGGCCATCACCGCCACCGCAAAAGGGGGCGTTGTCCCTGTCACAGCCTGAATCGGCACCCCCCGCTCTTTATCCGCCAAAAGATGACCGCGATGGATCAATCCCCAGGCAGCAAAATAACCGCCTATGATCTCCTGATCGGTCGGACTGGACAACAAGGTCAAAACGGACAGACCGTGCAAAGGAGAGGCGTCCAGCCGCTCCTCTGGTTGAACAAGCTGTTGGCTGGGGGGAAACGGAATGTGAAACCAGAAAGTGGTCCCTTTGTCACGCGCCATATCCACTCCGATGGTGCCCCCCATCAGTTCGGTCAACCGTTTGGAAATGGCCAGCCCCAACCCGGTACCACCATATTTGCGGCTGGTGGATCGATCTGCCTGGGTAAAGGGCTCAAACAGACGCTCTTTCACCTCCTCCGGCAGGCCGATGCCCGTATCCGTGACAGAAAACCGCAGCACAACCTTGTGGTTGTCCTCGAATACCGAAGCAGCGGAGGGAGAGGGTTGCACCCGGACAACCACCTCACCCTCGGCGGTAAATTTGATGGCATTGTTGATCAGGTTGAGTATCATCTGTCGCAAGCGACCCGGATCCCCGATGAGCGTATCCGGGATCTCCGGGTCAATAAAAGTCATCAACGACAACCCTTTTTCATAAGCCTGGGCGGCCATCAACTCCGCGCACCCCTCCACCACCGTCACCGGGGAAAAAGGGATCTCCTCAATATCAATTTTGCCTGCCTCAATCTTGGAAAAGTCCAGGATATCGTTGATCAGTGACAATAACGACTTGGCCGAATCGCGAATGATTTCGGTAAACTCTTCCTGCTCCTCATTCATGGGGGTATCCATGAGCAGGTCATTCATGCCGATGATGGCATTCATCGGGGTACGAATTTCATGGCTCATATTGGCCAGAAATTCCGACTTGCGGCGAGCGGACTCCAGTGCCAACTCCTGGGCCTGGGTCAACTCCTGCATCCGTTTGCGGGCACGGCTGTTGTCATGAAAAACATCGACAGAACCGATAATGTCATGCTCATCCCGCAGAGGGGATGTGACATGAGAGACGGGAAGAAAGGAGCCATCCTTGCGCATGTAATGGTCGTTGTCCACCCGAAAGACCCGTCCCAACAGGCTTTGATGCACCAGACACTCTTCGGCCGCCAGAGGGGTTCCATCAGGTCGTTTGGCGTGGATGGATTCATGCACATTTTTATGGATCAGTTCGGATTCCCGCCAACCCAATAACCGCTCTCCCTCCTGATTGAGGCTCAGCAGACGCCCCTGCAGGTCCATCACAATCACCCCCTCCCCCATGGCATGGACGACGCGGTGCAAAAAGGCACGGTTGCGCTCCAGACGCTGTCGACTGCGAACCATCGGGGAGATTTCACTGGCAACACAGATATACTGAAAGGGGTGACCCAAAGGGGTCAAGAAGGGAATGATGGAACAGTCAACCCAATACAAATCTTCATTTTTTTTTCGATTGCGTATTTCGCCGCGCCAGACTGAACCACTAAGCAGGGTACGCCACATCTCCTTGAAAAAAGATTTCGGATGGTAGCCGGAGTTCAAAATCCGGTGATTCTGCCCCAGAATTTCCGACCTGTCATAGCGACTGACCGCCATGAAGGTGTCATTGACAGAGATAATATTGCCATCGGGATCGGCAATACTGACCAGCAGGTGGTGATCCATGGCCACCTTCAACTCTTCCAGGTGGGTCAGAGATCTTTGGTAGATCTGGGTCCGCTCCTCCAGCAGGGTACCCAGGCGTTCCCGCTCGGAGACGTCGCGAAAAATACCTTCGATCGTCCGAGGTTGCCCATCCGCATCCCACACCAGTTTGGCAGTCAGCGAAACCGGCATATGCCGACCCTGCTTGCAGTGGAGCAACACATGGTAGTCGTACACCACCCGGGTTTTTTTTAATATGTCCAGCAACTCCTGGAACGCTTCCGGGGTGACGATCAGATCGGCCAGACGGGTGCCCAGCAACTCGGTCGGTTGGTAGAGCAGCAACTTTTCACAAGAGGGGCTGATAAAAAGAAAATGGCCCCGCATATCCACCTGGTAATAGACATCCTGAATAAAATTGCAGATGGATTCGTACTGCCTGATCTCCTGACAGACCATCTCCCGCTGCTGCTGATCATGGGTAATATCCCGGATCAGCAGCAGGTCGGCTTGCGAAAGGGCATACGCACCGGCACCAGAAGAGTCGTCGGAATCCAACGTTTGAAAAAGATGGGGATGACCGGCAAAAGTCACTTCAAAAGTACGGTGGGTGACTGAACGTTCGGAGGAGCTGTCAGCAGGGGTGATCAGACTGGCTGTGACAACACCCAATCGCTGTCCCAACTGGCATACCGAGCATTGTGTAGCCGTTGGAGATGTGATCTGGCTGGCAAACAGCGACCACCACGCCTCCGCAGAACCCCAGGGCTTGGTCATCGCCAGCAGAGCTTCACTGGCCTTGAGCAGGCTATCGTGGCCATGCAACAGGCCATAGGCCGAGTTGACCCATTGGGCATCCGATGTCGTCTGATCCGGCCGCATAGAAATCAACCGATCCAATCCGTCTGCGCAGGTAATTGCACCATCTTTTTAATAACAAAACCTCCTGATTGAACACAGCGTCGCCATTTTGCGGAGTTCTCTCTTCTTCCCATGGCAAACCATCACTTGCCCTCTTCTCTCCACAGAGTAACCCAATTGACTGTTGTTGGCGAGAGTTGAAAATCAGAAAATCACCGGATGCTCCCCTCCAGGCCACTGCGATGTTGTGGAAAGAATATTTTTTCACTTATGTTATGAGATGATTTTGACATTCCGATGGTACATAGTGTACCATCTCCCTTGTACTCATGCGGTACGAACTGTACGAGGGAAATGAATGGAGGAAACCGTCAAACCAGACTCACCGGTTGCGCGTATCCTGTTGGTGGATGATGAGGAGATTACCGAGCGGCTGTTGCGCCGGATTATCACCCCTGAAACCAACCTGGCACTGTTCTATTGTCAAAATCCACTCCAAGCCATCCAAATGGCGGAGCAGATCCGTCCGGTCTTGATCCTGACCGATCTGCTGATGCCGGAAATGGACGGCCTGACCCTGATCCGCCAATTCAGAAATCGCCGCGCCTTTGCCCAACTGCCCATCATCATGCTCTCCTCTGAGGAGGATCCCTATGTCAAGGCCCAGGCCTTTGCCGCCGGGGCCAATGACTATCTGGTCAAGTTGCCCAGCACGGTGGAGATGGTGGCGCGCCTGCAACACCATGCCCAATATTTTTTTCTCCGTTCCCGCCAAAAAGGCAACAAGGAGCTCTGTTCCGATATTATTCACTCGGATTTGAAGGGGTTCTGGATCATCGATGCCAGAACCCAGCAGATCATTGAGGTCAACGACTCTTTGTGTGCCATGTTGGGGTATTCCAGGGAGAGCCTGATCCAGAAGACACCCCTGGATTTTGTGGACGCAGACAACCGTCCACTGATGCAAAAGGCCCTGGACTGGATACCCAAAGAGGACAAGCGCATTCACGAAATCCACCTGCAAACCCTGATGCAGAGCGGACTTTATACCCGCTTTTGCGTCACCATCAGCCCCAATACCCTTGGACGGGAGTTGGTTGCCGTCTTCACATTCCTGAATCTTGACAAACTGAACCAGGAATATTTTGAAATTCTGAAAAACGAGTTCCGCTTTATCGCCAACTCCGTACCCGGCCTGTTATGGCTCTCCAATCCCTCTCATGAACGCATCTTTTTCAACCAATCCTGGCTGACTTTCCGGGGTGTCATGCTGGAACAGGAGTTGAACAATGGTTGGCTCCATGGCGTGCATCCAGAAGATGTGGAACGCTATCAATATTTTTCCAACGAGGCGTTTGTGCAACGGCACCCCTACTCCCAGGAGTTTCGACTGCGCAATGGACGTGGAGAATATTGTTGGATCTACGAAACCGCGCTGCCCCGATTTGCGGGCAACGGCTTTTTCATGGGGTTTTCCGGCAGTTGTCTGGATATCAGCGAACGCAAGCTGATTGAAGGGCGCATGCACCAGGTCAATTATTCCCTGGAACAACAGATCTATCTGCGCACAACGGAGCTGCGGCGTGAGGTACAGGAACGCCGGCAGGCCGAAGCCGAGGAGCGACGTTCCAAACAGGCCCAAGGGGTGGTCAGTGCCCTGTTGCGTCTGGCTTTGGAAGGGGCTCTGTTGGCAGAACAGCTGCAGCGAAGCCTGCAGACCATCCTGGCAGTGCCGTGGCTGACCATGCAAAAAAAGGGAGCCATTTTTCTCGCCGATGCGGCGGGCCAGAGCTTGAATCTGGTGGCTGCCGAAGCACTGCCCACAACCTTCTGCATCGCCTGTGCCCAGGTGCCCTTCGGCCACTGTTTGTGTGGTCGCGTGGCGGCCAGTGGTGTGGCACTGCATGTAGGTCAGTGGGATCTCTACCATGTCCACGCCAACCATACCGAGGAGGAGCTTTCCCACGGGCACTACTGTTTGCCGATTCTGTCGGGCAGCAAGGTGTTGGGTGTCCTCAACCTGTATGTGGATGAGAATCACGCCATCACCCCCTTTGAAGAGGAGTTTTTGCGTACGGTCACCGACATGCTGACCGTTTTGATTGAGCATGCCCAGATCAATCAGCTGCAACAGGCCCGCCAGCAGGCCGAAGCAGCCAGCCAGGCCAAAAGCGATTTTCTGGCCACCATGAGCCATGAGATACGCACCCCTCTCAATGTTGTGCTTGGCGTCCTGGAGTTGTTGCACGCCTCACCCCAAACACAGAGCGGGCGGGAACAGATTCAGTTGGCCCTGGGTTCCGGCAAAATGCTGCTCTACCTGATCAACGATATTTTGGACTATTCAAAGATTGAGGCCGGCCAGTTGACACTGGATCTGATCCCCTTTGATCTGCGCACCCTGTTGGATACCGTTGCTTTCAACATGTCGCCGTTGGCCTCGGCCAAAAAGGTGGAGTTGACCTCCTTTTTTCCGCAGGAGTTGCCGGTTGCCGTACGGGGTGATCCCAATCGACTGGGCCAGATATTGACCAATCTGATCGGCAATGCGATCAAATTTACCCCGCCGGGGGGATTGGTGGAGTTTCATGGCGGACTGGTCTGCCGGGAGGGAGAGTGGCTTGAGTTTTTGTTTGAAATTCGGGATACCGGCATTGGGGTACCGGAAAAGGAGCGGGAGCATATTTTTGAACGTTTTGCCCAGGCCCACGCCGGGGATCCCCACCGGTATGGGGGAACGGGGTTGGGGTTATCCATTTGTCAACGCCTGGTCGCTTTGATGCAGGGCAGCATCGGGGTGGATGACAACCTGTTTGCTGATTCAGGCAGCAGTTTTTATTTCACGGTCCGACTGTTGCAGCAGAGCCAGTTGCCCGCTGATCGTTATCAGAGTGTGTTGAGGGGGGTGCGGGTTCTGATTGTGGGCAGCCAGGGTTTGCAACTGGCTTTGCTGCATAATGCCTTGCAGGCCTGGGGGGTACATTTTGCCGATGTCAACCAGTTGGAAACCGCGTGCGGGGAGATGGCCCAGGCGGCTAGGCGGGGCGAGCCTTACGCCCTGGTGATTATCAATCAACGTCCCGAACCCCTCAACCCTCAGGCATTGTCCCAGTGTACCAGCACCCACCCAGGTGCCGCATTTTTGTTGCTCATTGATCGGTTGGATCAAGGGTTGGACCAGGCCAGCGAGCTTCCCGGGGACACCTTGTGTCTGAAAAAACCGTTCAGCCTGGATCAACTCCATGCCATGCTCAGCACGTTATTGCATCTGGAGGATGGCAGCAAACCACAGCCTGAAGAGTCGTCAAGCCCGTCCACACGCGCCGGTTATCGCATGGCCAACATTCTGGTTGTGGATGATCAGGTTGCCAATTTGACCGTGACTCTTGGTATGCTGGTGCAGGCGGGTTGTGATCGGAGCCGTTGCATGACAGCTCTCAACGGGGAGGAGGCGATCAACCGGTTCAAACAGACCCCCTTCAATCTGGTTTTTATGGATTGTCAGATGCCGGTCATGAATGGTTATCAAGCCACTCAGCATATTCGCGCCTGGGAACAGCAACAGGGGTTGCCGGCGGTGCCTGTTATTGCTTTTACGGCGGATGTCAGCCGTGAAAACCGGCAGGCTGGTCTGTTGGCGGGCATGAATGATTTTTTGACCAAACCCACCTTGCTGGAGGATTTCCAGCGGTTGTTGGAGCGGTATCTTGGGGGCATGGAGGCCGAGATGCCTCGTTCTGTTCCCGCCCCTCCCGCCGTCCAGGACAGAACGGATGTTCAGTCGGTGATTACCGCTTTGCAGGCTCTTGGATTGGGGGAAGAGGATATCCCCTCCATCGCCGAGTTGATAACGGAGCAACTGCCAGAGTTGTTGAACACCCTGGAACTGGATTTGCGGGAGGCGCGGTATGAACAGGCCCGTGCAGTCTCTCATGTGGTGCGTGGTTCCATGATCCACACCGTTTTTCCGACCATGCAGAGGGAGACCAGAAAAATGCATGAGGCGGTACGGGATCAGGATTGGGAACAGGCCCTGCAACAATTGGCCAAGGTGCGATTGGCTTTCGCGCCCATTTACAAGGCATTGATGGCATGGCTTGCCCGCTCAAACGAGGCTTCTTAAACCCCGTGAGTATCTACGCCTCTCCGTTCTGTTCTGTTCCTTATAAACGATTGCAGGGGTCCGGGGACCGTCACGGTCCCCGGTGGGGTGCAGGGGCAAAGCCCCTGCTGAATTGCGCGTTTTCCCAAAGCACATTTTCGCAGAAAATGTGCGCAACGCGCCCAAAACCTGCCCCGCAGGGGCAGACTCCTGGAGGGCGGCAGCCCGACGCGCACGGTAATGTTATGGAAAATGCTTGGATAAAAAAGCAGAACGTTCGGATATTACGCTTTATTGTTTTACGCTTTTTGTTTGATACAAGGCCAGGAACGGTTTTTTTTCCAAGCCATGCCCAATTTGGCCAGCGTTCAGTCGGGCTGCCGCCCTCCAGGAGTGCCCCTGCGGGGCGTTTTGGGCGCGCTGCGCCCATTTGCTGCGCAAATGGGCTTCTGTGAAAGCGCGCCCGTTACATGCAGGGGCTTTGCCCCT
>PEAG01000063.1 GCA_002753505.1 Magnetococcales bacterium HCHbin5
GCGCGCTGCGCCCATTTGCTGCGCAAATGGGCTTTTGGGAAAGCGCGCCCTTGCATGCAGGGGCTTTGCCCCTGCACCCCACCGGGGACCGTGACGGTCCCCGGACCCCTGCAATTGTTTTAAAAGATTAAAATCTGCAATTGTTTGGATAATGAGATGAAATATTGGAAACCGGTGCCATGACAACAACACAACAGACCATCGCCAAGGGCAACCGCTTTGTGGTGGCCGTGGACGGACCCGCCGGAGCCGGCAAAGGGGCTGTTTGCCGGGCCGCCGCCAGCCAGTGCCAACTGGCCTACCTGGAGACCGGAGCCCTCTACCGCGCCCTGGGACTGCTGACCCTGCAAGAGGGCTTGAACGACCCCGAAACCCTGGCTACCCAGGCGGCCCAGATGCCCTTTTCCTACCGCAACATGGGCGACGGCATTTTTCGGGCCTTCCTGGACACCGACGACGTAACCGACGCCCTGCGCAACGAAACCGTCGGCCAGGCCGCCTCCCGGATTGCCGCCATGCCAGCCGTACGCAGCGCACTGCTGGCCTTCCAACGCCAGTACGGAGCAGGGAAAAATTTGATCCTGGACGGCCGCGACGTCGGCACCGTGGTCTGGCCTGATGCCGACCTGAAAATTTATCTGACCGCTTCCCTGGAAGAACGGGCCAACCGCCGACTGCGCGAGCTGGAAATTGCAGGTAAAAATACAAGTTTTTCGGAGATTTATGATGCCATGGCCGAGCGGGACCAACGGGATGCGGGCCGGGCGGACGCCCCCCTGAAACCCGCTCCCGATGCCATCCTGCTGGATACCACCGAACTGACTTTGACACAAAGCATCAACCAAGTGGTTCAGTTGATAAAAAATTCCTTGAAAAAAGCGGATTTTGAGTGTACTGAATCGACCCATGGGCTATTATAGCAGGGCAGGGCGCGATTCCGCTTTCTTTGCAAGGATTCAGACGCGCTGTGCCAGATTATTGAATGGTACAAATTTTTTTGGGAATCCCCCCATAACCAACTAACCGAAGGTGGATTTAAGTGGTTGCTGACACGCTGTTACTAGACGAAATTGAAGATGAAGACTTTGAAACCCTGCTGGATGAATCTTTTGGCCAAGGTATTGGCAAAGAGGGCCAGGTGGTCACCGGCACCATCATTCAGCGAGAAGGGGACGAGTTTGTCATTGATGTCGGGCTGAAGTCCGAGGGACGTCTCACCATCCGGGAGTTTTTTGACGCCAACGGCCAGCTGGCCGTCGGTGTGGGTGACAAGGTTGATGTCTTTGTGGAACGATCCGAAGACCAGAATGGTCAGGCCATTCTCTCCCGCGAGAAGGCCAAACGGGAAGAGGCGTGGCTGAAACTGGAACTGGCCTTCAACGAGCAGGAGATTGTCCACGGCCGTATCATGGGCAAGGTCAAGGGCGGCTATACGGTGGACATCAACTCGCTGGCAGCCTTTTTGCCGGGTTCCCAGGTGGATGTGCGCCCCGTGCACGATATTGCCCGCCTGCAGGAGGAGGATCAGCCCTTCGATATTCTCAAGATGGATCGTCGGCGGGGCAATATTGTTGTCTCGCGGCGGGCTGTGATTGAGAAGCAGCGTGAAAGTGCCCGCAGTGCCCTGCTGGAGACCCTGCACGAGGGGATGATTCTGGACGGTATCGTCAAGAATATCACCGACTATGGTGCCTTTGTGGATCTGGGTGGCCTGGACGGCCTGCTGCACATCACCGACATGTCCTGGAAGCGGGTCAAACACCCCTCCAGCGTGGTGGCGGTGGGGGATACCGTGGCGGTACAGGTGATCAAATTCAATGCCGATACCCAGCGCATTTCGTTGGGGATGAAACAGCTGCAAACCGATCCCTGGGAGGGCATTGGTGCCAAATATCCGCCGGGAACCCGCTTCCGTGGCGTGGTCACCAACATTACCGACTACGGTGCCTTTGTGGAGCTGGAGTCGGGGGTTGAGGGGTTGGCCCATGTCTCGGAGCTGGCCTGGACCAAGAAAAATTTGCACCCCTCCAAAATTCTGGAGGTGGGCACCGAGGTGGATGTCATGGTGCTGGACGTCGATGCCGACCGCCGCCGCATCTCCCTGGGGCTGAAGCAGTGCCAGGAAAATCCCTGGGTGGCCTTTGCGGAAAAACATCCGGTGGGGGTGACTGTCACCGGTGAGATTAAAAATATCACCGAATTCGGACTGTTTATCGGCCTGGAAGGGGATATTGACGGCTTGGTGCATCTTTCCGATGTCAGTTGGGATAATGCGGCCGGGGAAGAGATCCTGAAAGAGTTTCAACGGGGCCAGGAGGTGGAGGCTATCGTCCTCTCTCTGGATCCGGAAAAAGAGCGTATCTCCCTGGGGTTGAAACAGGCCAGCCCGGACGCCTGGACCGCCTGGGTCGATGAACATCCGAAAGGAACAGAGATCCTGGGCACGGTTGTCGAGCCGGTTGCAACCGGTGTCGTGGTGTTGCTGGCCGAACAGGTGGAGGGCCTGCTGCGGAAAGGAGACTTTTCCCGCGATGATCCAGAGGGAACCGCGTTAAAACCAGGCAGTGCCGTGCGGGTGCAGATCACCCAGATCGATCGGCAAAAGCGCAAAATCAGCCTCTCCGTCAAAGCGTTGGAAGCGGCTCAGGAGCGGAAGACCATTCAGGAATATGCAGCGGATACCAGTTCCGCCACCAGCAGTCTTGGCGAGGCTTTGTCGCAGGCGTTGGAAAAGAGATCGGGAAGTGGCACTTAATTTTTAGCGAGGGATTACCATGACCAAGTCAGCGTTAATCAGCATGATAGCCCAGCAACTGAAATTGTCTCGCAAGGATGCGGAGGCGGCTGTCAATACTGTATTCGATTCCATCGGTCACTCACTGGAGGTGGGAAACCGAGTTGAGTTGCGAGGCTTTGGCAGTTTTGGTCTCAAGGAGCGTCGTTCCCGGGAAGGTCGCAACCCAAAAACCGGGGAGCGGGTGATGGTAGATGCCAAACGGGTTCTGTTTTTCAAAGCCGGCAAGGCCCTGCGCGAGCGCGTGGACCATTGATGCACCGGGTTTTGCCATAACAGGGAGGGTTTTCCTGTCGCCCACCGGGGGGGGCTCCCCCCCCCCCGGTCCTGGGTTGATCGGGAGCCGGGGGGAGAACCACCCCACGGGGCCAAGATCATTCATGCAGATGGTCATGGGAGAGTGAAGCAGGTCATGATTGGATGGCTTAACGTATTGTTTGTGCTGCTGTTAGCTGTTTTGGCTGTGCTGTTTGCGGCGGGCAACCAAAGAGAGGTCACGGTCCAGTTTCCGGGTGGGTGGTCTTTTGCAGATATTCCTCTCTTTGTGTTGGCCTTTGTGCCACTTTTTTTGGGATTTCTGGCCGGTACCATTTCGGCCTGGAGCAGTCGCTGGAACCACCGCAAACAGAGCGATCAACTCCACTTTCAAAATCAAAAGCTGGAAGCGGAACTGGCCAACTTGCGCAACCAACCGCTGGAAAATGATCTTCATGTCTAGTTACAGACCAAACCGATGAAACTGGCCAATCTGATTGGCTGGACCGCTCTGGTGTTGACGGTGGGCACGGTGCTGTTTCGTGCGGGGTATCGGATCGGGCGGGACAAGGATCTGCGCCTGCGTAATGCCCAGGGGGGATCGTCGGGTTCGGTGCAGCACGAAGAGGCGACCTTCTATTTTCGCGGGGTCAATTTTTTACTCAGTGATGAACCGGACAAGGCCATTGAGGCCTTTACCCAGGCGGTTCGCATCAATTCCGAGACGGTGGAGATCTATCTTTCCCTGGGCAACCTGTTTCGGGCCAGGGGGGAGGTGGGTCGAGCCATTCGCATTCACCAGAATATTATCGCGCGACCGGATCTCTCCGATTCCAACCGTACCGCCGCCCTGTTTGCCCTGGCTGAAGATTATCGTCAAGGCGGTTTTTTTGATCGGGCGGTGGACTCCTATCGGCGGGTATTGTCGGTGGACCCGAGCCATCGCAAGGCGTTGGCCGGGTTGCAGGCTTTGCATGAGAGTGAAGGTCGGTGGGATTTGGCTCTGGAGGTGTTGCGCAGTTTGAAGCGGGTCAGTGGTCAGGCCGACCCGCGACGGGAGGCACATCTGCTGCTGCGGGCCGGGCAGGCCCAACGGGATGCGGAGGGCAAAGCCGGTTCGGCGGCCGTGCCGGAGCCTTTACTGGAGCCGTACATGGCGGCCATCAAGGTCTATCCGGGTTGTGTGGAGGCCTATCGTCTGTTGGGGGAAGCGCAACTGGAGCGGGGTGAGGTTGCCGCTGCCATCAAAAATTTCAGTGCGGTCCGCAAGACCCGCCCCAGCCACTTTTTTCTGCTTGTCAGCGCGTTGCAAAAAGCCTTCACCTTGGCGAATGATGAGAAGGGATTCCACAAAATGATGAACGAGGCGGTGGCCTCCCCGTCCGCTTCTGCGCGTCTGATTTTGTGCTGGAGCAACCTGTTGGAGGAGCAGGGGCGGTTGGAGGAGGCCACCCAACTGTTGCGCCGGGGGGTGACGCTGCATCCGGCTGCCACCCCTCTGGCCCACCGGTTGGTTTTATTGTTGAAGCGTAGTCGGCAACTGGAAGAGGCAGTAGAGGTGGCGAATCGTTGCCTGGATCTGCTGACCTCCCGGCAACCGGTCTTTCAGTGTGCCCAGTGTGGCTTCAAATCCCAGGACATCTCCTGGAAGTGTCCCCAGTGCCAGGTTTGGGACACCATGGAGCCGTTATGATTTTTCTCCAACGCAGGAACAGAGAACGAAAAGATGGTGATTGCCATTGCAAATGACCATGGCGGAACGGTGCTGAAACAGCAACTGCTGGAGCAGATGGAGCGCAACCCGGCCTTGGAAATCTTGGATTTGGGTACCGACGGGGTGGCGTCGGTGGATTATCCGGAATATGCCAAGCGGGTGTGTACCGCTTTGCTTTCCGGTGAGGCGCAGCGAGGTGTGTTGATCTGTGGCACCGGATTGGGAATGTCCATGGCGGCCAACCGCTATTCGGGCATTCGGGCTGCCTTATGCCATGATGAATATACGGCACGGTTGTCGCGGCAGCATAATGATGCCAACATATTGGTATTGGGTGCGCGGACCATCGGTAGTGGGGTGGCTGCGGCCGTGTTGGAGGTCTGGTTGAAGGAGCCCTTTGAGGGTGGCCGTCACCAGCGGCGTATCAGCCAGATGGATGCACAGGACGAGCTGTCGTTTGCTGATTAAATTAACCTTTCAAGAGAAGCGTGATGCCCAAACAAAAACTTTCATCCAAAAAGTCCTCGGCCAATCTTGCCGCCAAAAAGACGGCGAGCGATTGGAATCTGCAACAGGTTGATGCAGAGATTTACAGTGCCATTGCGGAAGAGTTGCATCGGCAGCAGCACCAGATTGAGTTGATTGCCTCGGAAAATGTGGTCAGTCGGGCGGTGTTGCAGGCGCAAGGCAGTGTATTGACCAACAAATATGCGGAAGGGTATCCGCACAAGCGGTATTATGGTGGTTGTGCCTTTGTGGACAAGGCGGAGGAGTTGGCGATAAACCGGGCCAAAAAGTTGTTTGGCAGTCAGTTTGCCAATGTGCAGCCCCATTCCGGTTCGCAGGCCAACATGGCGGCCTATTTGGCGTTGGCTTCGGCGGGTGACACTTTGCTGGGGATGTCATTGGCGGATGGGGGTCATCTCACCCATGGTGCCAGGCCCAATTTTTCCGGTCAGCTTTTTAATGCGGTGCAGTATGGTTTGGACCCGGCCACGGAGCAGATTGATTATGAGCAGGTGGCGCGGTTGGCGGAGATGCACAAGCCAAAAATTATTGTAGCCGGTGCTTCTGCCTACAGTCAGATCATTGATTTTCAGCGGTTTCGGGCAATTTGTGATGCGGTTGGGGCGGCTTTGGTGGTGGATATGGCCCATTTTGCGGGTTTGGTGGCGGCCGGTTTGCATCCTTCGCCGGTGCCTTATGCGGACATTGTCACCACCACCACCCACAAGACGTTGCGTGGTCCGCGGGGTGGGATGATTCTCACCAATCGGGAGGATTTGGCCAAAAAGATTGACTCCAAGATATTTCCTGGCATTCAAGGGGGGCCGTTGATGCATGTGATTGCGGCCAAGGCGGTGGCCTTCAAGGAGGCGTTGACGCCGGAGTACAAGCTTTACATAGAGGCGGTTTGTGCCAATGCCCGGGCTCTGGCGGAGACTTTGGTGGAGCGGGGGTTGCGGATTGTTTCGGGTGGGACGCAAAACCATTTGATGTTGGTGGATTTGACTTCGCGGGGCATCACCGGCAAGCAGGCGGAGCATGCGTTGGAGCAGGTGGGGTTGACCTGCAACAAGAACGCCATCCCCAATGATCCGCAGAGTCCTTTTATCACCTCCGGTATTCGTTTGGGCACTCCGGCGGCCACCAGTCGGGGGTTCGGGGCGGAGGAGTTTCGTGAGGTGGGGCGGATGATTGTGCGTATTCTGGATACGGTGGCGGATGCGCCCCAGGGGGATGTGGCGGTGGAGATGGATGTGCGGCAGGAGGTGGAGCGGTTGTGTCGCAGCTTTCCCATCTATTCCGAGCCGGTGATGTAGTGGTTCAACCGTCGGGATCCCATGCTTTTCTAATCTTTTCAAACGATTGCAGGGGTCCGGGGAGCGTCACGCTCCCCGGTGGGGTGCAGGGGCAAAGCCCCTGCATGAGCGGGCGCGCTTTCTCCGAAGCCCATTTGCGCAGCAAATGGGCGCAGCGCGCCCAAAACGCCCCGCAGGGGCGACCTTGGGAGGGCGGCAGCCCGACCGAGAGCGGGCAAAATCGGGCATGGCCTGGAAAAAAAACCGTTCCTGGCCTTGTATCAGAAAAAAAACTGAATATCCGAACCTTCTGCTTTCTTATCCAGACATTTTCCGTAACATAACCGTGCGAGTCGGGCTGCCGCCCTCCAGGAGTCTGCCCCTGCGGGGCAGGTTTTGTGCGCGTTGCGCAAATTTTCTGCGAAAATTTGCTTTGGGAAAACGCGCAATTCAGCAGGGGCTTTGCCCCTGCACCCCACTGGGGACCGTGACGGTCCCCAGACCCCTGCAATCGTTTAAAAGAAGACTGCAATCAGGTTGGCGCATAGGGGGCTTTGCCCCTGCACCCCACTGGGGACCGTGACGGTCCCCAGACCCCTGCAATCGTTTAAAAGAAGACTGCAATCAGGTTAGCGCATATGGGGCTTTGCCCCTGCACCCCGATGGGGAGCCAGGGATCAGGGTGTAGCGGCGGTGGAATCCATCAACGCGCGCAAATCCTTGAGCTGGGTACCGACCTGATAAAATGTGGGCCAGTAATCGGGATTTTTGTCCACGTCACACACCTCATTATTCACATCACCCAGCTGTCGATTGAGCATGGCCTCGTAGCCATCGCACTGTTTTGCACACCCGCAATTGCCGGGTGTGCGGCCCGTGCTCACAGCATCCCAATGAACCGTACGGTCTTGAATGCTGCCCCCACCCAACAGGGCGGCATTGCCCACCTTGTACATGCGGGAGGCGGAAAATTTGAGGTCCAACTCCAGCATGGCCAACTGCGCAGGATTACCCACCAAACCGGACAACTGATCAACCGTCGCCGTCAACTGAGCCTGGAAGGCGGTCAACCGCTCCATTTCGGAAAAATAACTGATCCGCTTGGCCTGGTAAACGGTCGTGGGAATAACAGAAGATCTGCTCTTTCCCGTGCGATCGGCGAGTTGGGGCCAGGCCGCATCGGAGTTTTGAATGTCGCCTCCCAGATAGAGTTGAGAGGCACGCAAACCCACAACGATCGCAAAACCGGATCGATCCTTGGAACGGGTCACACTGGCACCCGCCACCGTACCCAGGCTGCCACTGGCCAGGGTTTCCGCATGGGCATGCCAGCGGAATACCATGGTGCCGGAGTCCGTGATGGCCTTTTCAGCCTCCTCGATTTTTTTGGCGTAGGTTTCATCCGCCTTTCTGACCGCATCCAGCAGCGCGTCCCGTCCCGGAGGTGCAGGCGAGACCGCCTCTTTCGCGGCCCGTTGAATCCGTTCCCGCTCCGCCTGGGCCACATCAAACTGCGCAAGGGCCAACTTGGCCTCCACAGCTTGCTCTGCCGCATGGACCATGCCCGCAATCTTGTCGCGGACCGCTGCAATCACCTTGTCGGGATTTTTAATCTTGTCTCCCATGGTGCGGGTCCGGTAGAAACTTTTGGTCTCTTTCCCCGGCGCAAAACAGACGCTGGAGGAGATGGAACGATTGGTCTTCTGGTAACACAAATCCCCCGGCAACGTGGGCAGCAGGCCATTCAATGCAATACTTTTGGATTGGGTCAGAGAGCCGTGCTTGCCCTCGACATCCGATTCCGAGGTGACATCATCCAAAGAGGCCACAACGGAAGGCTGCAAGCCGCCGCACCCCGACAAGGCCAAAGCGGCCATTGCCAACAGAGTCGTTTGACGAATAATTTTCCTCATGCCGTTATACCCCTCGCCTGTGAATGAAACATAAACAATAACACCTTATCTTTTCAGCACGCGACCGACCTGCCCGCGCAGATAAAAAGGATCGGTCAGAGTGATGCCTTACTCAAGTTATAAAAAAAACGGTTCAATGCTGTCAAGTGGTTTTGGTCAGGTTTTGTATGCATTTTGCTGAACGCATGAGACTGGAATTTGGTTTTTCTGTCAAACAAGCGGATTGGACAGTGGCTATCATTTGCACGCATCATTGGCGACGACCTTTGGTTGTCAGCTGCCTGCCGATCCCTGGGCGCGCGCTCGTGATAAATTGTCAAGCAATATCACATAAAAATATAATTAATGGTCATTAAATTCCTTGAGAGTAACGTCATGCCATACTACAATCCCCTCCCCGGTTGAATGTTATTGTGAGTATGGGTCATGCGCTTTGTCCTGTTGTTTTTTTCCCTGCTCTGCGTGGTGGGTGTGCCTGCTGTCGGCCACTCCCTCTCCCTGGGGGAGCTGCAGATTCTCAGCAAACCCGGTCAGCCTTTTCAGGCCAGTGCCGAACTCCTGTTGGAAGAACGTGAAAAGATAAAATCCCTGGCTTTGGGTTCGGACAGTGATTATGCGTTGGTCAAGGTGCCGCGTCCGGCCTTGATGAACCAGATCACTGCCCAGCTCAAGCAGCAAGGGGAGCAGACTTTTGTCTGGTTGGAGAGCAGCGGGCCTCTGGCAATTGGCGAGCAGGGCCTGTTGCTGCTGCTGCATGTTACCTCCAATCAGCGCAGTTATCTTCCCTTTTTCCGGCTTCAGCCCAGTCCGGTCGAGGTGGGTTCGGCGGCTGCCGGCTCTCCTTCTGCCTCTGCCGGTTCCGAGCGGTCGGAGCAGACAGGGCGGGATGCGAAGCAAGAGGCAAAGACGGTGGGTGCTGCGGTACGGGGGGGGGAGGAGGCTGCCGTCAGCCAGGGAAAGCGTTATGGTCCGGTTCGGTCGGGAGAGACCTTGAGCAGTATTGCGCGGCGGTTTGCAAAAGAGGCCAATGTTTCGGAGTGGCAGGCCCAGGTTGCCATTTGGCAGCGCAATCCGGAGCAGTTTCAGTTGCAAAACATGAATGGCCTGAAGGTTGGGGGGATGCTTGTCATTCCGGTTGCGGTCGAGATGGCTCGGCTTGATGCTCTGGAGGCGGGCCGGGTGCGGATGGCCCATATTGCGGAGTGGCAAAAACCGATGGCGCAACAAAAGACCATGACATCGCCGCAGTTGTCGGCGGCTCCGGCGGTGGCCAGTACCCCGGCGGTGGCCAGTACCCCGGCGGTGGCCAGTACCCCGGCGGTGGCCAGTGTGGTGCAAAAACCGGTGGCAACCGATTCCGTTGCGCAGCGATTGCCCGATGCTGGTGGTCGTCGCAAAAGCCAGTCAAAGGAGGGGGATCCGTTGGAGCGGATCTCGAATCAGTTGCAGGTTATTCAGGGGTGGTTGGAAAAAAATCAGGCGTCGTACGAGCAGTTGACGCAGCGGGTGTCCAATCTGGAGAGCGGTCAGCAGCGTGTTGACCAGCTCAGTCAGCGGCTTTCCGTGTTGGAAGAGCAGTTCAAAGCGGGGGTGAAAAAGGAGTAAAAGATTGTTTTCTTTTCTTAATCTTTTAAAATAATTGCAGGGGTCCGGGGACCGTCACGGTCCCCGGTGGGGTGCAGGGGCAAAGCCCCTGCATGTAACGGGCGCGCTTTCACCGAAGCCCATTTGCGCAGCAAATGGGCGCAGCGCGCCCAAAACGCCCCGCAGGGGCACTCACGGAGGGCGGCAGCCCGACCGAAAGCTGGCCAAGTTTGGGAGGGTTTGGGAAAAAACATTCCTGGCCTTGTATCAAACAAAAAGCGTAATACAATAAAGCGTAATATCCGAAGGTTCTGGTTTTTTATCCAGATATTTTTCACGACATAAAAGCGTAATATCCGAAGGTTCTGGTTTTTTATCCAGATATTTTTCACGACATAAAAGCGTAATATCCGAAGGTTCTGGTTTTTTATCCAGATATTTTTCACGACATAACCGTGCGCGTCGGGCTGCCGCCCTCCAGGAGTCTGCCCCTGCGGGGCAGGTTTTGGGCGCGTTGCGCAAATTTTCTGCGAAAATTTGCTTTGGGAAAACGCGCCGTTCAGCAGGGGCTCTGCCCCTGCACCCCGCTGGGGACCGTGACGGTCCCCAGACCCCTGCAATCGTTTTATTTAACAGATTAAAAAAAGCGGTATGGTCATCACGTTAGCGCGTACGGGGCTTCGCTTCCGCTCCTCCCCCTATTCACAATCGGCATAAAAAGATTCAAACTCCTGTTCACGAAAGAGGGGATCCACCGAACCGCTCCAACGCTGCTGATAAGCCTCCAGCAACCGCTCGGCCGGCGTGACACCACTCTCCATCACCTGGAACAGATGCTTCAAAAAAGTGGTCTCATCACACCCTCTTTCGTTGCGAATATTGTGCCTGGCCAACCCTGCCTTGGCCAACGGCAACACCTGCCGCGCCAACTCCCGCAAGGTGGCCCGACCAGGAATCGGAGTCTGCAAGGCAAGCCGTGGCACCGCTTGATGAATCTGCTCCCGCTCCTCCAAAGACCAGTCGGCCACCAACGCCCAGGCCGCCTCCCGCGCCTCATCATCATACAACAAACCCTTCCAAAGGGCAGGCAAAGCACACAAGGTGGCCGAATTGCCCGCATCCGCCCCCCGCAACTCCAGATACCGCTTCAGACGTACCTCCGGGAACAGCGTCGAAAGATGAATTTCCCAATCCCCCAAAGTGGGATACTCCCCCGGCAACGCCGGCAACCTGCCCGCCAGAAAGGCCCGAAAAGGGATCCCCCCGGCATCCTGATAATGACCATGACGATATAAAAACAGCATGGGCACATCCAACGCATACTCAACATAACGGGCAAACCCAAACGACGGCGCGAACGAAAAAGGCAACCAACCACAACGGTCCGGATCAGTATGCCGCCAGATCTCCGATCGATAGGAGAGAAAACCATTGGGCTTGCCATCGATAAAAGGAGAGTTGGCAAACAGAGCCGTTGCCAACGGCTGCAACGCCATGGCAAGACGAAACTTTTGCACCATGTCCGCCTCGCTGCCAAAATCCAGATTGGCCTGCACCGTGGCCGTGCGGGCCATCATGTCCAGACTCAGCACCCCTTTGGTCGGCAAATAACGCCGCATCTCCCGGTAACGCCCCTTGGGCATCCAGGGGATGGCAGGGAAAGGCCACTTGGGTTGGGTGCCAACGCCCAGAAACGCCACATCCATGGCGGCACATACCTCACCCAGTTGCTGCAAATGGTCGTTGATCTCCTCCTGGGTTTCGTGGATGCTATGCAACGGGGCCCCCGACAACTCCAACTGTCCACCCGGCTCCAGGGTGATGCTGGCCAGAATCTGCCCATGCCCCGCCTTGATCAGCGCGATGGGATGGCCCTGCTCAGCCACTATGCTCCAACCAAAACGACTGGCCATCCCCTCCAATACCGCACGGATGCCGGACTCCCCTTCGTAGGGAAGCGGAGCCAGACCCTGCTTGTAAAAACCAAATTTTTCATGCTCTGTTCCGACCCGCCATTCGGAGCGGGGCTTGCAACCGGATTCCAACCAGGCAATCAAAGGTTCGCGGCTGTTGACGGGGTGATCTTTGGCGAGAGAGTGATCAGGCATCGATGGGGAGACCAGGATGAAACAAGATGTTGATGTGATAAAACGGGTGGAGCAAAGGGGAGATGAAGCCCAAGCAACCAGTGCTGTCCTGCACAATATGCCTGCTGCCCTGCGCTCTTTTCTTGCGCCCACATTTGCAGCCATTCGCACCCGAGGGGGAGCGGTGACCGCACTGTACTGGGAGGGGCCGTCCACAACAGCCCTCTCCCCGGTTGACCCCGACCTGCTGGCGCAGGTACGAGAGTGGCTGGCCGACTATTTCAGCGGCCACTTTCGGCCTGTCCCCTTCCCTCTGGTCTGGGAAGGCACCCCTTTCCAGCAGCGATTGGGGCAACAACTGGCCGCCATTCCCCCTGGGCAAACACTCTCCTATGGGGCATTGGCCCAACGGCTGCAGAGCAGCCCCCGGGCGGTCGGGCGCGGGGTTGGTTCCAACCCGTTACCGCTGTTGTTGCCCTGTCATCGGGTGGTGGCCGCCAACGGCCTGGGCGGCTTCAGCGCACCCGGAGGCATAACCACCAAACAGTGGTTATTATCCTGGGAACAGCGGCACGGGCAGAAGGGCTCAGAAAAGATGCCGTAAAAACAGCCGGGGAGCGGCGATTAAACCGCTCCCCAGGCCAGGGGGCCTAGGCCCCCGCCATACCATATTTGCGCTTGAACCGTTCAATCCGCCCGGCCGTGTCCACCAGCTTATGCTTGCCGGTGTAAAACGGGTGACAGGAGGAACAGACGCCGACGATCAGGTCTTTGCCGGTGGAACGGGTGGTAATGCTGCTGTTGCAGCCGGAGCAAGTATAGGTTACTTCGTGATAGTCTGGATGGATGTCCGCTTTCATGGTGATCGTTTCCCAAATGAGTCAGTTGTTCATACTGGCGAAAAATTCTGCATTATTCTTTGTTGCTTTGACTTTGTCCAGGAGAAACCCCATGGAATCTTGCGGACCCATGGGCAACAGCACCCGGCGCAGCAGCCACAGCTTGTTGAGTTCGTCCCGATCGATGAGCAACTGCTCCTTGCGGGTGCCGGATTTGGCAATGTCCATGGCGGGAAAAGTACGTTTTTCCACCAATTTGCGATCCAGGTGCAGCTCCATGTTGCCGGTGCCCTTGAACTCTTCAAAGATCACCTCGTCCATGCGGGAGCCGGTATCCACCAGGGCGGTGGCGATGATGGTGAGGGAGCCGCCCTCCTCGATATTGCGGGCCGCCCCAAAAAAGCGTTTGGGTCGTTGGAGGGCGTTGGCGTCGATACCACCGGAAAGCACCTTGCCGGAGGGGGGGGCCACGGTGTTGTAGGCGCGCGCCAGCCGGGTGATGGAGTCCAGCAGGATGACCACATCCCGTTTATGCTCCACCAGTCGTTTGGCCTTTTCCAGCACCATCTCTGCGACCTGCACGTGGCGGGTGGCGGGTTCGTCGAAGGTGGAGGAGATCACCTCGCCGCGCACCGACCGCTGCATATCGGTCACCTCTTCCGGCCGTTCATCGATCAGCAGCACTTGCAGGATCACTTCGGGATGGTTGTGGGAGATGGAGTGGGCGATGCTCTGCATCAGCATGGTTTTGCCGGTACGGGGTTGGGCGACGATCAGCCCCCGTTGTCCTTTGCCGATCGGGCAGACCAGGTCAATGATGCGGGTACCGACATCCTCTTCAGGACAATTTTCCACCTCCATGATCAACCGTTCATCCGGGTAGAGGGGGGTCAGGTTATCGAAAAGAATTTTGTCCCGGGTTTTGAACGGCTCGTCAAAATTAATTTTTTCCACCCGCAGCAGGGCAAAATAGCGTTCATTCTCTTTCGGAGCCCGTATCTGTCCATCGATGACATCGCCGGTACGGAGGGCAAAGCGGCGTATCTGGGAGGGGGAGACGTAGATGTCGTCGGGACCGGGCAGATAGTTCATGTCCGGGGCGCGCAAAAAGCCGAAGCCGTCCGGCAGCACTTCCAGCACCCCCTCGCCATAGATTTGGCCGTTATTGGCACTTTCCGCCTTCAGCAGGGCGTAGATCAAATCCTGCCGACGCATGCCGTTGATGCCTTCTATTTTTTTCTCGACGGCCAGGGCGGTCAGTGCAGAAACGCTTTCAGATTTCAGGGCTTTCAGATTCATGGGGGTATTAGATCATTCTGTGGGTTGAACAACACGGGTGAATGCGGGGAGTCGGATTGCCGGTAGGCAAAAGAGTCCATGCATTCCACAAGGCGCAGGAGAACCAGACTATGGCGTTCAGAAAGTTCAAACTGCGGAATTGCAACGCGAAAAAAAAATGGGCAATAGAGAAAATACCACGAAAGCCTTTGGGGTAGCCAACCGCCTCACCCGCTGGCAAAGTTTGTTCAGGGAACCTGTCGGCCAGCGCGAGGGAGCCGCTGGATAATCGTTGGCTGAAAAGAGTGGAACGTTGTTGTTTGAGCTGGGGTGGGCGTCCGTCTGTTGTGGCGGACAAGATTCACTATAAAACAGCGACGTTCGCAACCGGAGTAACCGAAGAGGTCACCAGCCGGGGAGTACATACCAACCGAGCGCAAGGGTAAACGGGGTTCTCATGAATGTCAAACATAAATTTTCACAATTTTTGTTCTTCTTTCCGGGTTGTTTTTTGGGGGGGGCTCTTTGGGCGTGGTGGATGGCGCGAGCGGGGGGCGGGGAGCAGCAGCGTAGGCGTCAAGACGGGGGGTATATCTACATTTTTTTAATGTTTTCAGGTTTGTGCGCGATTCATGATCATTGGGACGCCTCTGGCCAACCATGAGGCCATGCATAATGGTCCAGCGGTCGCGTCAAAAGTTCTGTCCACACGGCGGTCAACTGTGCTGTGGTGGCGGACCAGGGACCGCTGTTGTCAATGGTCTGGTGGGCACGGGCCGCTTTTTCCTGTTCGGGCAGTTGTTGGGCGATAACCGCCTGTTGGATCTCGACCGACATGCCTGTTCGTTCCGCGAGCCGCTCTTGTTGTGCGGCCCCACAGAGGAGGGCCAGCGTCCAATCGTAGCGGTGGGCACTGGCTGTTTCAAACAGCAGGGGAATTTCGGCCACCACCATGACCCGTTGGTTGGCCGGTGCCGCCTGTTGCCACTGGGTCAGTTGCAACGCCTGTCGTTGATAGATGCGGGGGTGGACAATGGCTTCCAATGCGCGCCGCGCCTCTGTGTCCCGGAAGACGGCCTCTCCCAGTTGTCGCCGATCGATGGGGCGGGGGGCAGGGGAGTCCGCTGCTGCCACCAATATGGCCGGGCCGAACTGGTCCACGACCGCCTGCCAGCCTGCGCTGCCCGGTTGCAATACCGCACGGGCCTCCTGATCCGCATCCAACAGGTGGGCCCCTTGCGCCGCCAGCCAACGGCTGACCCGGCTTTTGCCACATCCCAGCGAACCGGTTACGGCCAGCAAAAAAAGTTTTCCCATCACGCAAAGCCCCTGCATTCCACCGGAGTGTGCGCCAACATGATGACCCTATCCATATTTTTTCTAATCTTTTAAAACGATTGCAGGGGTCCGGGGACCGTCACGGTCCCCGGTGGGGTACAGGGGCAAAGCCCCTGCATGAACGGGCGCGCTGCGCCCATGCTTTTTCTAATCTTTTAAAACGATTGCAGGGGTCCGGGGACCGTCACGGTCCCCGGTGGGGTGCAGGGGCAAAGCCCCTGCATGAACGGGCGCGCTTTCACCGAAGCCCATTTGCGCAGCAAATGGGCGCAGCGCGCCCAAAACGCCCCGCAGGGGCACTGCTGGAGGGCGGCAGCCCGACTGAGAGCGGGCAAAATAGGGGGTGGCTTGGAAAAAAAACCGTTCCTGGCCTTGTGTCAGACAAGAAGCTAAAAACTCGAAAGTTCTGGTTTTTTGTCCAAATATTTTCCACGACACAACCGTGCGCGTCGGGCTGCCGCCCTCCAGGAGTCTGCCCCTGCGGGGCAGGTTTTGGGCGCGTTGCGCAAATTTTCTGCGAAAATTTGCTTTGGGAAAACGCGCCGTTCATGCAGGGGCTTTGCCCCTGCACCCCACCGGGGACCGTGACGGTCCCCGGACCCCTGCAATCGTTCAGAAGATCGTAATTCAAGAGAGATACCAACGATATATCTCTTGCCCATAAAACAGATAAAGCCAGGCCCCCAGCACCAGATAGGGACCGAACGGAATCGGTTGCGAACGGTCCCGCCCGGAGATGACCATCCAACTGATGCCGACGACCGATCCCATCAAGCCGGCAGCAAACAGGGTCAAGGGCAGACTTTGCCAACCCATCCAGGCCCCGATCATCGCCAACAGCTTGATGTCCCCCATCCCCATTCCCACCTTGCCGGTGATTTTTTCAAACAGATAGGCGAACAACCACAGCCCACCCCCACCGGCCGCCACGCCAATCAGGGCACTTTCCAGCGTGGCCAGAGGGGGAGTTTCTACCGACAACCCCGCCACCACCAACCCCAGCACGATGCCGGGCAGGGTGATGAGATCGGGCAGAATATAGTGATAAAAATCAATGACCATCAAGACCAGAAAGGCAAAGCCGAGCAGGACGATCCACAGGCTTTGCCAACTCAGGCCAAAACGGTTGACCACCTGCAGTGCCAGCAGACCCGCCGCCAGCTCCACCAACGGGTAGAGTACCGCAATCGCCTGCCGGCAGCTGCGGCAGCGGCCCCGCAACCAAAGCCAGCTGAAAAGGGGTATGTTGTCATACCAGGGCAGCAGATAACCACAGGCCGGACAGCCGGAACGGGGATGAATGACGCTTTTTTCCAGCGGCAGGCGGTAGATGCAGACATTGAGAAAGCTGCCCACCACCATGCCGTAGATGAATATGATACTCCCATACTCCCAGGACATGCGCCGCTACTCTTTTTTGGGCAGCAACCAGGAGGCCAACACCCCCATCCCCAGGATGGAAAAGACAACAATCATGCTCTGGCCGGGGGTGATGTGAATGTTGGGCCATGCAATGATGGTGTTGCCCGCCTCGATGGCCAGTTTGGCCGCGATATAAAAGAGCAGGGCGATGATCGCCTTGTCCAGGTGGACCAAAAATCTCATCAGACTGGAGAGGATAAAAAACATGGCCCGCAACCCCATGACGCCGAAAATCATGGCACCCCACACCAGGACCGGCTCTTTGGTGACGGCGATGACCGCCGGAACCGAGTCAAAGGCAAACATGATATCGGTGGCCTGGATCACCATGGTGCAGAGCAGGGCAGGGGTGGCATAACGGGCCGCCTGGGCTTTCAGTTGGATCGAGGGATCCTGGCTTTGCAACTCTTCCGCCTTTTCGCGGGAGAGGATCATATCCTGGCCGTGCAGGCGGGGAAAAACCGGCATGAACCGTTCGGTCAACCGCACCGACCAATGGTGGGAATAGTCTTCCAGGGAGTCATCCGCCTCGCCGGCGGTGAGCATTTTCCAGGCGGTCCAGGCCACCACAGCGGCAAACAGCAGCCCAACCCAGGGGGAGGCCGCGTAGAGGGCGGTACCGATCGAGGCAAAGGCGAGGCGAAAAATGATGGCACCCAGGATGCCGTAAAACAGCACCCGGCGCAGCACCACATCCTTGATGTTGAAGGAGGCAAAAATCACCATGAAAACCATGACGTTGTCAAAGGAGAGCGACTCCTCCAGCACAAACCCCACCAGAAACAGTTTGGCCCAGGCCGGATCGTAGCCCACCCACAGGTAGCCGGCAAAACAGAGGGCGGCGGCCACCCAGAAAAGAAACCAAAAGCTGGCCTCCTTCAGGGTCATGGTACGGTTTTGGTGGTGGGCGTGAATGTCGGTGGCCATGTAGAAGGTGATGACACCGACAAAAATGAGCAGAATGTCGGTGGGAAAGCCGATATGTTGCAGTTCCATGGAATGGATCTCTCCAGCGGTGTTGTTGTGTGTGATGAGGGCAGCTCATGTTGCGGAGGTGCCCTTGCAGGTCCCAATAACCTGTCAGAGCATAGCACAAAATTTGGAGTGTGTTGGGGGAAATTTTTTGGCTGGCGAGATCCCTGTCCATTTCGGCTGTTTGCTGGCATGATTGGGGCCTGGTTGTCAGGTCAATGTGGTTGTTCTTGACGGGATAATGGACTTTTCTGCATGGCAAATTCTACCAGTGGCATCGTGTATTCCACCGAACACGGCAAAATGTGTCCCGATTGTCGTCGACCGGTGGCGGAGTGTTGTTGTCGCAGTGGTCAACCTGTTCCGGTCGGTGGTCCTGTTCGTGTCATCCGGGAGACCAAGGGTCGCAAGGGCAAAGAGGTCACTTTGGTTCAGGGGTTGGCTCTTGATCCGGTTGCTTTGGCGCAGTTGGGCAAGTCGCTCAAAACCGCTTGTGGTTCTGGTGGCACTGTCAAGGAGGGGGTCATTGAAATTCAGGGAGACCACACCAGGAGGGTCACGGAGTATCTGCAACAACAGGGGTGGACGCTGGGGAACAAAGGCCGATAGCCCTGTTTTTTTTATCTTTTAATAATTGCAGGGGTCCGGGGACCGTCACGGTCCCCGGTGGGGTGCAGGGGCAAAGCCCCTGCATGTGACGGGCGCGCTTTCCCGGAAGCCCATTTGCGCAGCAAATGGGCGCAGCGCGCCCAAAACGCCCCGCAGGGGCACTGCTGGAGGGCGGCAGCCCGACCGGGAGCGGGCAAAAGTTGGGAGGGTTTGAAAAAAAACCATTCCTGGCCATGTATCGAACAAAAAGCTGAATTTCCGAAAGTTCTGGTTTTTTACCCAAGCATTTTCCACAACATAACCGTGCGAGTCGGGCTGCCGCCCTCCCAAGGTCGCCCCTGCGGGGCGGTTTTGTGCGCGTTGCGCAAATTTTCTGCGAAAATTTGCTTTGGGAAAACGCGCCGTTCAGCAGGGGCTCCGCCCCTGCACCCCGCCGGGGACCGTGACGGTCCCCGGACCCCTGCAATAGTTTAAAAGCACAGGAAAGCGTATCGTCAGGCCGCATCACCGACCGCAGCACTTCCCCCCGACTCGGGACAAAAATCCGGCATCAACTTGGCCGCCACCCCCTGATATTTGGCCGCCACATCCCGGGACAACTTGTAGGCACAAAAACGCGGACCACACATGGAACAAAACTCCGCCGTCTTGTGAGCCTCATTCGGCAACGTCTCATCATGATACTCCCTGGCCCGCTCCGGGTCCAACGCCAACTCAAATTGACGATTCCAATCAAACCCATAACGGGCCCGACTCATGGCATCATCCCGATCCCTGGCCCCGGGCCGATGACGGGCTATGTCCGCCGCATGGGCAGCAATTTTGTAGGCAATAATCCCATTGCGCACATCCTCGGCATTGGGCAACCCCAAATGCTCCTTGGGCGTCACATAACACAACATGGAAGCCCCCTTCCAGGCCGCAACCGCACCCCCGATGGCAGAGGCGATATGATCATAACCCGCCGCAATATCCGTCACCAACGGCCCCAACACATAAAAAGGGGCCTCGTGACACAACTGCCGCTCCTGCTCCATGTTCATCTCGATCTGATCCAATGGCACATGACCCGGCCCCTCAATCATCACCTGCACATCCCGCTCCCAGGCCCGCCGGGTCAACTCACCCAATACCCGCAACTCGGTAAACTGGGCCGCATCCGAAGCATCATGCAACGAACCGGGACGTAACCCATCCCCCAAAGAGAGGGTCACATCATAACGGACACAAATGTCCAACAAACGGTCAAAATGGGTAAAAAGAGGGTTTTCCTGATCATGGTACAACATCCACTGCGCCATCAACGCCCCCCCACGAGAGACAATCTTGGTGATGCGGGACTCGATCAACGGCAACACCTCCCATACCACCCCACAGTGAACCGTCATATAGTCCACCCCCTGCCGGGCCTGCTCCTCGATCACCTGCAACATGGTGTCAACCGTCAACTCCCGCACATCGGGTACCCGCTCGATGGCCTCATAAATGGGCACCGTCCCCAACGGAATCGGGGAGTGGCGGATCAACGCCTCCCGAATCTCAGGAATTTTTTTGCCGGTGGAGAGATCCATGACCGTGTCCGCCCCATACTGAATGGCTAGGCGCAACTTGTTCAACTCCTCATCCAGCCCGGAAGAGATGGGGGAGTTGCCAATATTTGCATTGATCTTGCATCGAGAGGCGATGCCGATGGCCAACGGCTTCAACTCCAGATGGTTTATGTTGGCAGGAATGACCATCCGTCCACGCGCCACCTCCGCACGAACCAACTCCGGCTCCAACCGCTCCTCCCTGGCACAATAGACCATCTCCTCGGTGATCACCCCTTGCCGAGCATAATGCATCTGAGTAACGTTACCCGTACGCCCTTGAACCCAGGCAGAACGAAATGTATTCATGACAAATATACCTCTCACAATCCGGTCGTAGCGGCGGATCGCCGCCTTGGTTTTTATCAGGATGAAGACCACCTGCGCCTCATTGTGCGTACCACACCCATGCCTTGACAAGGAGTTTTCCCCGTGCAACGGTTTTATTCCCCCTCTTTCCTGTCCCAGGCCACCACCATTCACCCCACCACCGATCGGGGCGAGCCCACTGTAGCCCACTTTGGTGATGAGACAACGGAGTACCAAACCCTGCTGGAACAGGCCGCCTGGGTGGATTTCAGCCACATGGGCAAGCTGGCCCTCACCGGCCAGGATCGGATCGACTTTCTGGGCGGCCTGACCACCAACCAGATGCGCCACCTTGCCCCCGACCGCACCCTCTATGCCGCCCTGTTGACCCCCCAGGGCCGTTTTCTCTGGGATTTTACCGTACACCATCACGACGGGGGTGAGGAGCAGACCGTGCTGCTGACCGAACCGGATCGACTGCCGGAGCTGTTGCAGCAGATCAGCTTCTACAAGCTGCGCGCCAAGGTGCAGATCCGCGATGCGCGGGCAGAGTTTGCACTGCTGGGCCTCATCGGTCCCCAGGCCGACCGGGTGGTCAGCCAGCTTTTTCCCCAACTGGCGGTGGACGCAGCCCCGCCAGGTGCCACCTTCCGCCCCGAGCCGGAACTTGCCCTCTGGCGCGATCCCCGCCATGGGTCATTTGGCTGGCGACTGTTGATTCCGGCTGCCCAATGGCTTACCATGCGCGGAAGGCTTTCTGCGCTCTTGCCGCCTGCGGGTTGGTCTGCCTGGGAGGCCTATCGTCTCCACCATGCTCTGCCCAGGGGGGGCAGTGAATTGATCCCCGATGAAACTTTGCCTCTGGAAGCGGGTCTACTGGAGATGAACGGGGTGGATTTTGGCAAAGGCTGTTATGTGGGTCAGGAGACGACGGCCCGCACCCATCACCGGGGTACCCTCAAAAAGCGGTTGTTCCAGGTTCGTTGTGTGCCGGGGGCCGCGTGGGAACCGGGTCACATCATCCACAAAGCCGACGGCAAGGAGGTGGGTCTGATCACCAGCACCGCTCCGGTCGCCGATGTCGCCTTGGCCCTGCTGCGCACGGCCGAGTGGGAAAACAGAGAGCAGGAACCCCTGTTTGTGCAAGGGCAGGCCGTCACTGTCTGCAAGCCGTCCTGGGCCCGATGGACGTAGTAGCTGTTAAATTTTTCTCCCCAAACATTTGAGAGTGGATTCCGCCATGACCGCACCTGCCGCCGTTTTGCCCCCGCTGCCCGCCTTGAAAATAGGGGCTTATACCATACCCGTTCCCATTATTCAGGGAGGGATGGGGGTGCGTGTTTCTGCCAATCGTCTGGCCAGTGCGGTTGCCAATGAGGGGGGGGTGGGCATTATTGCCACGGTCGCCCTCTCTTTGGCTTCCAAGTATTACAAAAAGGGCAAGGATTATTACCAGGCCAACATCAAGGCTCTGATCGACGAGTTGCGTCTCTCCCAGGAGGCCAGTCCCAACGGTATTATTGGCACCAATTGCATGGTTGCCATTCGGGATTTTGAGGCCATGGTGCGCACCTCGGTGGAGCATGGTGCCCATATGATCATTTCGGGGGCCGGTTTGCCGCTGCGGTTGCCGGAGTTTGCGGCCAGTCGGCCCAGTACGGCCCTGATTCCCATTGTCTCTTCTTTGCGGGCGGCCCGTTTGTTGGCGCAGCGTTGGCGCAAGCTTTATCACCGGTTGCCGGATGCCATTCTGTTTGAAGATCCCAACACGGCGGGGGGCCATTTGGGCATTCGGCGCAATCAGATGTTTGATGCCGAGTTTTCCAGTGATCGGGTGGTGCCCCAGTTGGCCGAGTGGTCGCGGGCGGAGTATGGGGATGAGATTCCCATCATCACGGCGGGGGGTATTTGGGATCGGGCGGATATCGATCATGCCCTTTCCCTGGGTGCCAAGGGGGTGCAGATGGCCAGTCGTTTCCTCTGCACTCATGAGTGTGATGCGCATCAGCATTTCAAGCAGGCTTTCATCGATGCCAAGGCGAGTGATGTGGTGATCATTGACTCGCCGGCCGGGTTGCCGGGGCGGGCGTTGAACACCCGTTTCACCCGTACGCTTTTTCAGGGTGGGCAGGTATCCAGCAAATGTTTTGCGACCTGTCTGGAGTCCTGTACCTGTCGGGAGGCAAAAGATGCCTTTTGCATTGCCCATGCGCTGCATCGGGCGCAGCAGGGGGATATGGAGCGGGGGTTGGTTTTTACCGGGACCAACGGGGTGCGACACACCCATATGAGTCATGTCAAAGATATTTTCAGGGAGTTGCTCACCGGGCAGGTGTCGACCGCAGAGGCTGACGGGTCGCCCGCCCAACACCCCCTGCCTGCCTGAACGGATTGCGGACGAGCCTCATCATATGATGGTCATGCCTGTCCTCTTTCACTCTGTTAAAACGATTGCAGGGGTCCGGGGAGCGTCACGCTCCCCGGTGGGGTGCAGGGGCAAAGCCCCTGCATGAACGGCGCGTTTTCCCAAAGCAAATTTTCGCAGAAAATTTGCGCAACGCGCCCAAAACCGCCCCGCAGGGGCGACCTTGGGAGGGCGGCAGCCCGACTCGCACGGTTAT
>PEAG01000064.1 GCA_002753505.1 Magnetococcales bacterium HCHbin5
TGTGCGCATGCTGACGAAAGAAGATGGTCGGAGAGCCGTGTACGGGAAAACCGTACGCACGGTTCGATGAGGGGGTACTGGAAACGGGGCGAAAGCCACCGCGCCTGCACTCTACTCTACCAAAGCCCCTGCATGAACGGGCGCGCTTTCACCGAAGCCCATTTGCGCAGCAAATGGGCTTCGGTGAAAGCGCGCCCAAGACGCCCCGCAGGGGCACTCCTGGAGGGCGGCAGCCCGACTGAGAGCGGGCAGAAGGTTGTTTGGTTTGGAAAAAAAACCGTTCCTGGCCTTGTATCAAACAGGAAGCGTAATACAATCAAAGCGTAATATCCGAACCTTCTGCTTTCTTATCCAGACACGTTCCATCACATAACCGTGCGAGTCGGGCTGCCGCCCTCCAGGAGTCTGCCCCTGCGGGGCAGGTTTTGTGCGCGTTGCGCAAATTTTCTGCGAAAATTTGCTTTGGGAAAACGCGCAATTCAGCAGGGGCTTTGCCCCTGCACCCCACTGGGGACCGTGACGGTCCCCAGACCCCTGCAATAGTTTGAAAAGATTAGAAAAAGCGTGGCCATGGTTCGAAAAGCTGAAAAGCAGGTACGGCTACATTCCACACATACCACCCCCACATCCCCCGGTGGCACAGGAGGGCATGGGCGGCGGGGAAGAAGATTGTCCAAACGACTTGGTGCGGACGCTGATGCCCCCAGTGGTCAACAACTTGCGAACCTTTTGGGCCCCACATTCCGGGCAAACCTGAACCGGTTCGGCTGACATGGGATGGTCCACCTCAAAACGCAAGGAGCAGCCATCGCACTTGTAGTCATAGAGTGGCATGATTTTCTCCAGGCATGAAAAAAGGTTACCGATTGGTCCGACGGGTGATCGATACCGTCACCTCTGGCACAATATCGGGATGCAGACGAATACGCACCATATGATCTCCCAAGGTGCGGATCGGCTTGGGCACATCAATGGTACTGCGGGGAACAGTGATCCCCTTTTCTTGGAAAAAGCTGGCAATATCCGCATTGGTAACCGAACCGAACAGCTTGTCTGTTGATCCGGCCGGCCGATCCAACACCACCGTTACCTCACGAATCTGGGCCGCCAACGTCTCCGCAGTCTGCTTGACCTCTGCCTGACGCGCTTCAAAAGCCAACCGCTGGGCCTCAAACCGTGCCTTGTTGACCGCTGTGGCTGGCAGAGCCTTGCCCTGGGGAATCAAAAAATTGCGCCCATAGCCATTGCGTACCTTGACAACAGCCCCCAACTCCCCCAGCTTACCAATTTTTTCCAACAAAATCAATTCCATGGTGAATCATCTCCCAGAAGGGGTCTCCCCTTCTCTGTGGTGAAAAAAGCGCAGACGGAAATCAATCCAGGTGTCAAACAGCCCGACCAAAAGTACCAGCAGGACCATCCCCGTCCAGAAAAACAGGGCCGTGAGGAGCATGCCTCGCATAAACCCGCTAACATTATACCACTGAAAAGCCCGCTGGATGATAGCCAACCCCTGGAAAAAATAGGGCACTGCCAAAAATATACCCCAGTTGATTCCCAGGTGACGCCAAAAGCCGTGTGTCAGCAAAGCCAACAGTGCCATGGCGATCACAGCCCAAACCAAGCCAAAAGGCAGCCGCAAGGCCGCCAGATCCTCGTCGACCAGGTGCGACGCCTCCCAACGGTTCAAGAGGGTACGGGCCAGCAGCAAATTACCCACTTGAATCAAAAACCAACCCGTCAGCACCATGACCGGCAACAGCAGGCTGATCAGGGTGATGAATTGGTCCAGATTATCTCGAAACTCTGCCAGATCCGTTGCACTCATCCCCCGGCTGGTGAGGCTGGTCAACACCTCATCCTTCAACCCGTTCATGCCCTGGGCCAGTTGCGCCGGCAGATCCACCCCTCCCAGCATGGCCCAGGCCATGATGGCGAGGAGGATCAGATTGCCGAGTAGAAAAGCGACAAACGCACACTGACTGATGCGCCACCCACCCCGCAACAACCAGGCGGCCAACAGCGGAAAAGCCGCAAACAGCAAGAACACCACAACCGGAAAGAGCAATCCGGCCCCGACCGCCCAGGCACTGGCCATCAGGATGGCTACTGCCTGCCAACCAGCCTGGTGACCGGCCCGCAAGCTCACCAACAACACGGGCAACGGCAGCACGGCTTGGAGAGGGGTCAGGAGCGGAAACCATAGAGGCAACAACAACAGCCCGGCGGACAGAAGTCCGGCTGAAACCGGATGGGTCGTAATTTTATTTACCATAACTGTCCCAAAGCGGCCCTGAGCATCCCTTGGTCGACGGTGCTGAACCGTCAAGACGATGATCAGGTCCGCGATTGCTATGAGACCAGGTGAGGCAACAAAGCAATGTTGCGTGACCGCTTAATGGCCTTGCTCAGATGCCGCTGGTGGGGTGCGCAGACGCCGGTGATACGGCTGGGCACCATTTTTCCCCGCTCTGTGATAAAACGCAAGAGCAATTTCGGATCTTTATAGTCGATCGCCACGGTTTTGTCGGCACAGAAAAGACAAACCTTGCGCCGTCTCAGAAAAGGGCGGCGAAAGCCGGCAGAGGGCCGGGCCCCCTCTCCACCCGGTTCACCGGAACGGGAGGCGGCGTTGGACGGCTCGGCAGCAGCATAGTCAGACATGATACATACAATCCTTGATAGTGGGTGAGCAATATAAATCCGTACGTCCGGTCATGGGTGGTCAGAGTGCATCCCTGCCGGGGGAGGGTGGAGCAACTCTGCTGAGTCCAGTGGCCTGATCTGATGGGCCAGCAACTCGGTTTGTCCCCAACGAACCTTGCCGTCTCGGATCCAACGTTTTTGGTTAAGGGTGCCCTCTACATGCAGCGCATCCCCTGGGATCAAGGGACGACACCGCTCTGCCAACGGGCCCAGGGCCAGCACGGGGAGCTGCAACTCAATGCGCGGTGGGGGATCTCCCTCACCACCCTGAGAAACATGCTCCAGTTGCAGGTGGGCCACCAATCTTCCCGCCGGAGTGAAACGAAACTCCGGCAGCTTGGCCAGCCTGCCCTCCAACACCACATGGTTGGCTTGGGCAGGCTGGGTGGCGGAGCCTTTCGGCACTACACATTCTCGAAGGCGTTAATGGCTGCAGCAGCCTCTTCCTCGTCTGTTTCCAGCAAACTCTCCGGGGCCTCTCCCTCTGGGCGTTTGTCCTCAAACGGCACCAAAGGTGAAGGGCCCGTCTTGGGCTTGCGAACGGAGATGGTTTGATATTTTAACACATCTTCGTTAATCTTCAGCCAGGACTCCAGGGTGGCCACCAGGGGCCCACCCCCTTCCACAACGTGGAATACATAGAATCCCTTGTTCGTCTTTTTGACGAGATAGGCCAGTTGACGACGACCCCACAACTCGGTTTCCAGAATTTTGCCCCCCTGGGAGGCGATAATTTCGGCAACCCGGTTGTTGATCTGTTCCACCTCTTCGGTAGTGAGGTCGGGACGTAGAATGTAGATGGATTCGTAAAAAGCCACAGTGCCTCCTTTTGGCTCGTGTGATAAAACAGTTCCGAAGGGTGGGTATCACCCTTCGGGTGGCCCACTATTGCGGAACAAAACAGCCCCGGTCCCAATGGCCGGAGCAAGGAAGATCGGCTCATGCAGAAAAAGTGCGACAGTATGACAGAATGCTCCAGCGAAAATCAAGTAACTATTCCACTGCTTTTGCCAGAAAGATTGACCGGTCTGGCAGATCTCCCCGGAGTACAGCTTTTCTTTACCACGCGACGGGGTGGGGTCAGTCAGGGAAGCTATGACAGTTTGAATCTGGGGGGCCACGTGGGAGACGATGCGGCAGCGGTTGCCCGGAATCGGGCCAAGGTCGCCTCCCTGTGGGGGGAACGCATAGACAGGATCTGCTACCTGAACCAGGTACACGGCACGACGACCGTGGAGCAAGGGGGAGAAGAGTCCGCGACAGCGGTGGATGCCGATGCCTGGGTCACACAGCAGACGGGTGTGGTGTTGGCCATTTTGACAGCAGATTGCGCCCCGGTCTTGCTGGCGGATGCAGAGGCCCGTGTCATTGGAGCCGCCCATGCCGGTTGGCGTGGCGGATTGGCGGGCGTGCTGGAATCCTGCCTGGATGCCATGCTTGAACGGGGGGCGCGTCGCGAGCATATTCAAGCCGTTATCGGACCCTGTATCCACCAAACTTTCTACACGGTGGATGAGGCCTTTTTGGCGACTTTTGATAGCCAATCAGATAAAATTTCGATAAACCATAAAAAATTCTTTTCAAAACAAAATAATACTGGTAGAATGCGGTTCGATTTGCCTGGGTACCTCCAGGAGAGACTGAAACTTTATGGCCTACTTAAAGAAAGAATACATGATGTCAAACTGTGTACTTACTCAGAAAGCAATGACTTTTTCAGTCACAGACGTGCCACGCACCAGGGTTCGTCACCTTGCGGCAGACAGATGGGGGGGATCTTTTTATTCTGATCGTCGCCTTCTCGTTTTGTTGGGGGTTGTGTTGCTGATCGGGCTGCTGGCTTCGCCCTCCTGGGCCAATCCGCCCAAGTTGAGTGCCTTGATTGGTCAAGTTGCTCAACAGGAGGGGGTGGATCCCAATCTTTTGAAGGCGATCGTTGCCATCGAATCCAAATTTGACACCGTTTCCGTTTCGACGCGGGGCGCGGTGGGGTTGATGCAACTGATGCCGGACACGGCACGGGCACTGGGTGTTCGGGACCGCTTCAACCCGGAGCAGAATTTACGGGGCGGTGCGCGCTACTTGCGGCAGATGATGGAACGTTTCCCTGAAAGCATCTCCCTGGCTTTGGCGGCTTACAATGCCGGACCTGCCACGGTCAGCCGCTTTGGTGGTATTCCGCCATTCCCGGAGACCAAGCGTTACATCAAGGACGTTCTCAGCTACTTCGCAAAAACGGTGCCAGGGAGTAACCGTTCCCCCAAGAGCATCCGTCACCATCGCAAAAATCAGTTCGAGGAGCGTTCCGTGGCGGCCACTGCGCATCAGCGCATTGTGCGGTTGTTGGGGAGTGACGATGAAGAGGGCGATGAGGATGCTCCCAGGCTTCACTCTCCCAGGCCGATGCCCGCTCCAAAGGCGGTTCATACGGTCAAGCGGGGCTACGCTCGCACGGATGCCACAACCATTCATGCGGTGACCGATGCGGAGCCAACCCACTCTTCCCGGTTGATTCCCTATGTCTCCTCGCGTCATACGGGCGCGCGCTATCAGGCCAGGAATGTGACCGCCGGTTCGGAGGAGATTCCTGTCGTGGTCTTGCGCCGGTAATCGTGTCGCTACCGGGGTTGCTTGTTCTTAAGCCAGAATCATGCCACTTTTTCAATGTTCCCTTGCCCACGGCACGACATCGGATCGGGTCGTGGGCAACTCTTTTTTGGCCCTTGCATGGATGGAAACAGACAGGTATGGATCTTGTTGCCAGGTTTTTTTCCCGGTTGCCGTCGTGCAGAAACGTTGTCTATCGTTGGTTTCCGTTCAAGTGATGCGCATAGCTATTTTATTGATGTTGGGAATCTTGTCGATGGGGGCCATCTTTTATGGTTTCCGTCTGTTGTGGGGGGCTTTGTTTCCCGGGCGTGGCGGGGTGGGGGGGCGTTTTATTCCTGCGGCCTGGGAGCGGGTGTTGGGGCGGGGATTGTTGCTGGTGCTGGTTGTTCTGCTTGTGTTAATGGCGATCGAACGGTTGCAGGTTAGTGGGGAGACTCCGGCGGATTTGACGGTTGCGCCTCCTTTGTCGGGTCGTGTTGTTGCGCCGGATGGTCATTATTAGCCAGGCAGGTTTTTATTTGTTAAATGTCAAACAGTTGCGGGGGCCTAGGCAGGCCCCCGCAACTGTTTGAAGGGGTATGGCAGGGGGGATCAAGCTTCTGCTTTCCACTGTTGGTATCGTTTCGCAAACAACGTTTCCAATTCAACAATGACCTCTGCGTCTGTTGCACCCATCACCTTTTTCAGCACCAACTGCGAAGCCTCTTCCAGCAGCGCAAAGTCGGCTTCAATCATGGGATAGGATTTTTTTAACCGTTTCAAGGCCAGGACAGCCGACTCTTTGTCGGGTCTGGGGATGGCAACGGGCTCCTGAGGGATCGGTTCTGGTGGTTGTTCTCCCGCTTGTTGGCTTAAAAATTCAGCGAACAGGCGTACAGTACGTTGTCCTTCCTGGTCCAGCCTCTGCCAGGCGGCCAGTAAACGGTTGCGTTCCTGATGGGTGGTGATCTGCATGCGGTTCTCCAAAAGCGTCATCAATTTGTCAAACGGTCCGGTTTTTGACAGTCATGGAACAAACGTCGGGGCTGCACCGGTTGTTCGGCGGAGATGGACGATTGAACAATATATTCGGCAGCAGTATACTCGAAACGTGAGGGGAACAACATCCATGATCCCATGCGGGGAGAGATGGCTGGGATTATTTGCGGCAAAAAGAGGCACTATTTTATGGGAGCAAGGGTGGTCATGAAAAAAAATATGGGTTGGTTGAGTGTGATGTTGTGGCTTTTGCCTGTGGCCTCGTTGTGGGCGGGGAGTATTGAGGTGGTGGACCCCTGGGTGCGGGAGGCTCCGCCTGCCATGCAGACTTTGTCGGCGTACATGGAGATCCGCAATACGGGCACGATGGGCAAGACGGTGGTGGGGGCCAGCAGTCCGATGTTTGCCAAGGTGGAGTTTCATGAAAGCATGCAGCGGGCTGGTGTGTCGACCATGGTGGCGAGGGACAGTCTGGTCATCGATGCGGGCAGCAAAGTGACGCTCAAGCCGGGTGGCTATCATTTGATGTTGATCGCACCCCAGGGACCGAGGCCGCTGCGGGCTGGGGACAAGGTGCCGTTGGCGTTGCACCTGAGTGATGGTTCCCAGTGGGTAGGAGAGGCGGAGGTGCGTGCGGTCAAGGGGGATACGGCGGCGGATATGCACCATCATCACGCCCATTGATTGTCGGGTTTGTGAGGCTCCAAACGATTGCAGGGGTCTGGGGACCGTCACGGTCCCCAGTGGGGTGCAGGGGCAGAGCCCTATGTGCGCTGACGTGGTTGCGGTCTTTTTTTTAACGATTGCAGGGGTCCGGGGACCGTCACGGTCCCCGGCGGGGTGCAGGGGCGGAGCCCCTGCATGAACTGCGCGTTTTCCCAAAGCAAATTTTCGCAGAAAATTTGCGCAACGCGCACAAAGCCGCCCCGCAGGGGCGACCTTGGGAGGGCGGCAGCCCGACTCGCACGGTTATGTCATTGAAAATATCCTGATCAGAAACCAGAACTTTCGGGCCTTCCGCTTTTTGTTCGATACAAGGCCAGGAACGCTCTTTTCCCAAGCCCTCCCCAATTTGGCCAGCTTTCGGTCGGGCTGCCGCCCTCCAGGGGTGCCCCTGCGGGGCGTTCTGGGCGCGCTGCGCCCATTTGCTGCGCAAATGGGCTTTCGGGAAAGCGCGCCCTTGCATGCAGGGGCTTTGCCCCTGCACCCCACCGGGGACCGTGACGGTCCCCGGACCCCTGCAATAGTTTGAAAAGATTATAAAAGCATGGGCGTGGTCATCATGTTGGCGCGTATGGGGCTTTGCCCCTGCACCCCACCGGGGACCGTGACGGTCCCCGGACCCCTGCAATTGTTTGAAAGATATTTATGCGTGCGACTGCCTCGGCAGCAGCCTGGTCAGGTCTGCCAACAAGACCAAGCCATCCTCCAGTAGCGCGACACCCCAAAAGGGGGTCTGCTGGCTGGCCAGCCAACGGGGCAGACGGTGTATGTTGCGGCAGTCGATGGTGCGCATGGCCTGCAGTTGGTCGACAACGATCACGCCATCCAAAGCCAAATGGGGCGCGGGATGCAGGATGACCGGGGCGAGATAGTCAGACAATCGTTCCCGAAACGATACCCTCTCGTGAAAATAATAGCGGTTTGTTGCTGGCGGCAGCGGGAGATGGCAGTCGGTGGTGCGGGCAATCTGCCGGGCATCCATCCCTATCCGTACCCCCATGATCTCAAAAACCAGGAGAATACACGCCTGATCGGATGAGATAGGGTTCATGCGCAGAGCTCTTGCAACTGCCTGAACAGGGCAGTCACACTGATAACGGGGGCCGGCTCTGTGCCAAACAGGATCTGACCCTCCGCCAACAGGGCCATCTGTGGGTCCAGGGTGGAGGGGTGGGGCTGGATGGCACTCTTGGGGGTCTGGATAATGTCGGCCACCGCATCCACCAGCACACCGGTACTCATCTCCTCTTTGACCACCATCAAAATGCGGTGACTGGGGGTTCTGGGGCGAGCATGGGTGGATAAGCCCAACAACCGGGCCAGATACAACACGGAGGCGATCTCTCCCCGGATTGGGATGACACCCAAAAACAGTTCTGAAGTGCCCGGAACATAAACAATTTCTCCAACGGGCACCAGCTCCCGCACATGACAACCGGGGATGGCGAGCATTTTATCCTCGACCTTGAAAACCACCAGTTGCACCGTCTCCTCATCGACATCCAACTGCTGTTCCTGCGCGCGCTGTTGTTCGGCGTGCTGAATAATCTCTGCATAAGGCTGCTCTGCCTGTTCCGACATCTCCCGCTCTCCTTGGCCTGCCGAGGCCCTCTTGTTGCCAATCCCAGGATGGCAATGAGACTACAGAGAATGAACAGCGATTGCCAGCGCAAAAGCTTGGATGTACACTTTCGCCATGGCCGTTTTGCCGTTGACAGGTCGCTATGCCGATACATGCACTATACCGTGGTTGCTCCCAACTGCTGGATGCCCTTTTTCCGGCCGAGTGTTTGTCGTGCCGGGTGGGGATGGAGCAGCCCCATCAACTCTGCGATGCCTGTCTGCGGCAGTTGCCGAAACAACCGGAAAACTACTGTCTGCGCTGCGGAGCCTGGGCGGTCGGGGTTCAACAAGGGTGCGGCAACTGCCTGAATGCGCTGGACAAGAGCGCAGACGCCAGCTATTTTGCCTACTACTATGAAGGGCAGATTGCCCAGTGGGCAGTGGGATTCAAATTTGCCGATCACTCCGAATGGTCGCGCCTGCTGGGTTGGTTGTTGTGGCAACGGTTGCAACGGGAGTTGAGTTGGGAATCCCCGGATCTGGTGCTGCCGGTACCCCTGCATCCCTTGCGCCTGATCAAGCGTCGCTATAACCAATCGGCTCTGTTGGCGCGTGTGCTGGCTGGATTTTTGCGGGTTCCCCTGCGCACCGACGGTTTGCGCCGGATCAAGAGGACACAGCCACAAACCCATCTGAATGCGGTACAGCGGGCCGTTAATCTGCGCGGCGCATTCCGGGCGAAACAATCGGTTGTTGCAGGCCGTGCCGTGTTGTTGGTGGACGATGTCTTTACCACCGGGGCAACGACCGGTGCGGCGGTACGGGCTTTGAAAGAGGCCGGTGCCAGGCGGGTGGCGGTCACCTGTCTGGCGGCGGTTCACCACGGTGAAACGACGGATCCCGCTTCGCAATCTTAACATTAACCATCCGAATCAAGGAGCATATTATGGCAACTGTCATCCTCTACTCGACAACGGTTTGTCCGTTTTGTATCCGGGCCAAGGGGTTGTTGACCAAGAGAGGGGCAACCTACCAGGAGATCAATCTGACCGAGCAACCGGAACGGCGCGAGGAGATGATTGAGAAGGCAGGGGGGCGGCGGACGGTGCCACAAATATTTATCAACGGCAAACATGTCGGTGGCTGCGACGATCTGTACGAGTTGGACAGGGAGGGTAAATTGGAAACACTGTTGGCCCAATGAGCATGTTACGGGCAGCGGTCATTCAGCTCTGTTCGACACCCGACCGGGATGAAAATATGCGGACGGCCGAGGGTTGGATGCGGGCGGCGGTGGCGCAAGGGGCGGGATTGTTGCTGTTGCCGGAAAATTTTTCGTTCATGGGTCGTACGGAGGCGGAAAAAATTTGCCACCGGGAGGATCCGGAGGAGGGGCCCAGTTTGGCCTTTTTGCGGAGCTTTGCCCAGCAGCACCGGGTATGGATTGTTGGAGGCTCCATCCCGCTGCGGGTGGCGGATTCGGACAAAATGACCAACAGCTGTTTTGTGGTGGATGATCTGGGGCAGGTGCAGGGTCGGTATGACAAGATCCATCTGTTTGATGCAAACCTGGGGGGCGAAACCCCCTATCGGGAGTCGGATGCGGTGGTGGCGGGTCAGCGGGCGGTGGTGGTGGAGAGTCCGTTTGGGCGGATCGGTTTGACCATCTGTTATGATCTGCGTTTTCCCGAGCTGTTTCGGGCGTTGGCGGCTCAGGGAGCCACTTTGCTGACGGTGCCGGCGGCCTTTACCCAGACCACGGGGCAGGACCATTGGGAGATTTTGTTGCGGGCGCGGGCCATCGAAAATTTTTCCTATGTACTGGCGGCCGGGCAGGGGGGTACCCATCCCAATGGACGGCGCACCTTTGGTCATTCGATGATTGTGGAGCCCTGGGGTGCGCTGGTTGCCCAATGTCCAGAGGGGCCGGGTTTTGTAGTGGCAGAGATTGATCCGCAGCGGGTTGAGCGGAGTCGCCAGCGCATACCCAGTCTGAATCATCGGGTGGATTTTAACGGGTAGGAGAGACCTCTTGCCGTATCCGCACCTTTCCTGGTCTTTTTTTTAAAGTGATTGCAGGGGCCTGGGGACCGTCACGGTCCCCAGTGGGGTGCAGGGGCAAAGCCCCTGCATGAACTGCGCGTTTTCCCAAAGCAAATTTTCGCAGAAAATTTGCGCAACGCGCACAAAACCGCCCCGCAGGGGCGACCTTGGGAGGGCGGCAGCCCGACCGGGAGCTTTCGTACTTTCGTATGATCTGTCATGGTTTGATCGACCCATCAGGTCTGTTTGCTTGACCTGAGAGCGTGGTTGCAGGCATTTCTCAAGTCATCCTTGAAGGCCGTACAACTGGGCATATCCTGGATGCGGTTAATGTCTACCGTCGATGTCCGAATGTACCCGATCATCTCGTCATTGTCATATGGCCTGCCCATGGCCGCTGCAAGCTGTTTTTTAAGGGCATTCGGGGCATCGTCGTTACCGGACAATCCCTCCAACTGCAGGCAATGTTGATAGGGCGGATCTTTCAAAGCGCACAACAACCATGCCTCCGACTTGGGGTTGGGGATCATGGGGACGCCCAGTTCATAGCCGTCAGCCAGTAAAAAGCCCTTTTTTATGGCCTGACGCTGATCCTCCCACCGCCTGGGATGATCAGAACGTTCGGATCGCGTGCCATCGCTGTCTTGAAACAGAACGGCGATGACGGGTGTTTGCTCTGTTTTTTCCAACTCTTGTGCACGCATGCCCATGGCACGAGCCAATCGCTGGATGCTCGCAATCCCCGGCAGCTGTTTAGGCCCAGACAGCAATATACTTTGCTTGCGGAGCTTGGAAAGTGCTCTGGCGAGCGCAGCCAACTCTGGTTCGCTCAAAAATGTTACTTGGCCTATCTCAAGTAAGGAGTACCCCAGTTCTGTTTCCAGTCGTTGGTCTACCATAATGGCCATGGGCCCGGGTTTGGAGGCGTGACCCATGTCAGAACTCCCTTCACCGCAGAGCAGGAGCATCATGGGGCACCGTTATCCAGGCGCAGTGCCTCCTGGACCAACGCTTCCAGGTCGGTGTCTGCATAGACCTCTCCCGGACCGAGTATTGCCAGTTTTTTTGCCGTCAGCGGCAGATCGAAAAAACGACGGGCACGGCTAAAACCCTGCGGAGTTTTATAGAAAAACAGCACCGACTCCCTGGCTACATCGTCCGGCAAAAAGTTAAGAATTTGTGGGCTGTGGGTGGTGATGACAATCTGCTGGCGTGCCTTCAGAAGTATATCGATCAATTTGCCGATGATCTCCTGATTCATGCCGTTCTCAATTTCGTCAAACAATAAACAACGATGACTGGAATAGGTCTGTGCCACAATTGCCAACTGCCGCAACAGTCCATCGTTGATGTGACGGGCTTCGGTGAGCATGGGTTTGGCTGCGGCAACATCCTCTTGGATGGAGAGCTTTTTCCAGCCTGGTCGTTGGTTGCTGATGTGGAAATCGGTCAGATGGGGGTAGAGGGTTTGCAGTGCCGCAATAATCTGGGCCCGGTTCTCTTTGGGCAGCCCGTACAGAAAAGCGGACAGCTTTTCCCCACCCAGGCCAATATCCGCTGCCGTTCGCGCCCGGTGGCGCATCAAATGGGGGGACAACAGTTCCAGGGATTTCAGTTCGGTAAAAAATGTTTTGAGTTGCAGCAGGTGGGGATTGTCTGTTTTGAGGCGTGAGAGGATGGAGCCTTGATAGTCAAAGGTGATCTTGTTCTCGGAACCGCTTCCCGTCGAGTACTCACTATAACTTCCTGGCTTGGAAAAAAAAATAACTTTGCTGTCATCTTCTATTGCCACCGACTCATTATGGCAACGATGCGTGGCAGGGTTGTAGGATCCGTTCCACGAGACGGTTGGTGAAGCGGGAAACGCCAACTCAACATGGAATCCGATCAGGCGTTTTGTCAACAGACGGCAGGTCAAATCCTGGTTGGACCACTCCCGGACTGTCAACCAGGCATCAACCTCTCCAGTGATTACATGGGCCAAAAAATCCATGGCCTGTAAAAATGTGCTCTTGCCGGAGCCATTGAGACCGATCAGACAGGTTAATTTGCTCATTGGGACAGAAAGATCGTCCAAGGATTTAAAATTTCCTATCTTCATGCGGCGGATCATGGTTTCCTCTCTTCCCACTGTTTCATGAACGCCTGGACCTTTTTCATGAAGGCGGGCAGACCCCGGACGGCGGCCAATTGGGCCAGGTTGTCCCGGTGGGGCTGGCCCCAATAACCGGACCAGGTCACACCCGCCGGTACCGCTCCGGCCACCCCGGTGGCTGCCGCAACCCGAGCCCCCTGGCCAATGGTGACATGAGGTACCAACCCCGCCTGTCCCGCCAGAATCACCCCATCCTCCAATCGACAGGAGCCGGCAATACCCACCTGGGAGACTATCAAACAGTGACGACCGATCTCCACGTTGTGGCCGATCTGGACCAGATTGTCTATCTTGGTGCCCATGCCGATACGGGTGGCCCCGAAACGGCCCCGGTCAATGGTGGTACTGGCCCCGATCTCCACCTCATCCTCGATCAGAACATGCCCTACATGGGGAATTTTTTGATGCCGGCCAGCCGTATACTCATAACCAAAGCCGTCAAAACCGATCACACTGTTGCTGCCAATGATACAACGGGCCCCGATGATGCAACGGGCATGGATCACCGCCCCCGCATGAATGACCGTCTCCGGGCCAATAACCACCTCTGCCTCAATCACCGCATGCGGCCCCACCGCCACCCCAGCCGCCAGTTGGGCCGTGGGATCAATGCTGGCCGTGGGGTGAATGCCTGCAAGCGTCAGCGTTTTGCGTCCCAGCAGGGTGGCCGCCATCCCCAAATGCAAAGCGGGAGTCGGGGTAATCAAGTGAGGATGCCCCGACGACAGCAAAGGGGCCAACTCCGGCGGCAGCAACAAGGCCGCTGCCGAACAACCGGCAGTGTTGACCTTGTCCAACCATTTGCGTTCACTGATAAAAGAGAGATCTTGCGGGCCCGCCTCCTCCAGGGGGGCCACGCCCATGATCTCGCTCTCCTGGGTGGGTTGGGCCAGTCCCAACTGGGTGGCCAAAGTCGTCAATTTCATCGCGGTTCTCCCCTGACGTATGCCGCTAAATGGTGCGTCCATGATGCTTGGAATAGATGCCGACATGGGCGATCAACCCCATGGAAAACAACAAGGTGATCAAAGAGCTGCCCCCATAGCTGATCAGAGGCAGCGGAATACCGACCACCGGCAACAGACCGATCACCATGCCAATATTAATGATCACCTGAAAGGCAAAAAGGGTAATAAATCCCACCGCTGTCAACAGACCAAAACGGTGATGGGCCATGCTGGCGATGAGCAGACCGCGAAATGTGATCAACATGTAGAGTATCATCAAGGTGATACAGCCCACAAAGCCCCACTCTTCCGCCAGAACCGAAAAGATAAAATCGGTATGCCGCTCCGGCAAAAAATCCAGGTGACTCTGGCTGCCCGCCATAAACCCCTTGCCCAACAATCCCCCGGATCCTACCGCAATTTTGGATTGGATAATATGGTAACCCGACCCCAACGGATCCCGCTCAGGGGCAAATAGAGTGTAGATGCGTTGTCGCTGGTAATCATGCAGGGCACCCCAGGCGACGGGCAGGGCGGCCAGCAGCAAGGTGAGCGAAAGTAAAATCATCCTCCAGGAGAGGCCGGCCACCACGATGACAACCATACCCACCGCCGCCATGGTGATGCCGGTACCCAGGTCCGGTTGCTTGAGAATCAGAGCCAGAGGCATGGCGACCAGCAGCAACGGAATCCCCAAATCCCGCCAACCAAACCCCACCACCACTGCCCGATCATGATAATAACGGGCCAGAGCCAACACCAACGTCACCTTCATCAATTCCGAGGGTTGAATGCGCATGAACCCCACATCCAACCAGCGACGCGCCCCCATGCTGATGCTGCCGGCCAGAAAAACAGCCACCAGCAATGCCAGCGAGATACCATAGGCCAAATAGGCATAACGCCGGTAAACCCGCTCACTCCCCGCAAAAGCAACCACAAACATCAAAACCAGGCCGATGCCAAAACGTCCGGACTGACGCAATAAATATTGAATATTACTTGTTTCTTGTTGGCCTGTATAGCCTCCTACGGCAGAATAGAGTACCACCAGTCCCAGGGCGGAGGTGATGAGCAACAGGGCCAGCAAACTCCAGGGAAAACGCTGCCAGCGTTCCCGCCACCCCAATGTCGTGGTGCCATCAATGCTCAACAATCCGCCGACCGGTGTGGTCCGTTGCCCCCTTTGATCAGCGCGGGGATCGGCGGGCTGGATCGGGGGGGAAGTCTCCTGGTCAACATGTTTTATCGGGGCACTCATTTTTCCTGGGCCAGCAATCGTGTCCCTTGAACAGCAGCCAAGCGGTGTTGTTCAAGGGCAGGGTTTGTTTCACACATGACCATATGGCATCCTCCCGGTTTCAGTGGGGATCGGTTGTCTGGCTGGATTGCTCTGCATCGGCGGGTTCTGTAGCCGGTGCAGCTGTTTCCGACGTGGGCAGAGGCGGCATGGTTTCCCCTTTTTGTTTGGCAAAGTAAAGATCCATCACCCGTTTGGCGACTGGAGCCGCATTGGAGCCACCACCTCCCCCATGTTCCACAATGACCGCAACGGCGATCTCCGGCTTGTCCGCTGGGGCATAACCGACAAACATGGCATGGTCCTTCAGCCGTCGGTTGGTGGAGTGCAACAGTGTACCACTTTGGGTGCGCCGGTGCCTTGCCACCTGTGAGGTGCCTGTCTTGCCCGCCATGCGCACCCCTTCCAGCTTGGAGGTGCGCGCCGTGCCCATCACACCATGCACCACCTCCTCCATGCCCTGGTGGACCAGAGCAATATGCTCTGCCCTGAAATGGTTGTGCCAGAGAGGGGCGGGGCCTTTGGTGGGGGGGTGATGTTGGTTTTTTTCTTCCGGTTTGACCAGAAAGGGACGATAGACGGCCCCCCCATTGGCAATGGCTGATACCATGACGGCCAATTGCATCGGGGTGGAAAGAACATACCCCTGACCGATGGCAGTGATCAAGGTCTCCCCTGGATACCAACCGGCCTTATGGACCCGTCGTTTCCATTGCCGGGAAGGCATCAAACCCGGTCGTTCTCCCTCCAGATCAATGCCGGACAGTGTACCCAATCCCAGCCGCAGGGCCTGTTGGTGGATGCCGTCGATGCCAACCCGGTCGGCCAGTTCATAAAAAAAGACATCACAGGATTGGGCAATGGCCTGGGTCAGACTGATGGCACCATGGCCGCGCAATTTCCAGCAATAAAAGCGATGGTCCTGACGGGTGGTATAACCAGGGCAGTAGACGGTATCATTTTCGCTCAGTTTGCCGAGCCTCAAGGCGGCCAGTACCACAACCATTTTAAAGGTGGAACCGGGGGGATATTGACCCTGGATCGCCTTGTTGGTCAAAGGACGGCTGGGATCCTGGATCAGCTGTTTCCATTCGTTGGGCAAAAAGCCACTGATAAATTTGTTGGGGTCATAGGTAGGTTGGCTGGCCATCACCAACAGTTCGCCAGAGTTGGGGCGCATGAGTACCAATGCCCCTGTACCGCCGGCGGACTCCGCCAAGGCTCGCTCAGCCTCCTGTTGCAGATCCATGTCCAGGGTGAGAGTGATATCCTGGCCGGGATGGGGCAGTGTCCGCCGCAGCTCCCGCACCTGGCGACCATAGGCATTGACCTCCAACTCCCGCAGACCATCCATGCCGCGCAGGCGGGGCTCCATGGATCGTTCCACCCCGGAACGACCCACCAGATCCCCGGGTCGGAAGTCAATATCCGGGAAATGGTTTTGATCGCTTTCGGTCACCTCTCCCATGTAACCGATGGCGTGCGAGGCCAAGGTACCCATCAGGTAGTGGCGCGATGGTTGGGCCTCGATGGTGACGCCAGGCAAGGCGTGAATCCGGGTTTCGATCAGACTCAACTCTTCCCAGGTGAGGTGGGTTCGGATGGTCAAGGGCAAAAAGGCCCGTTGGCGGCTGGCCTGTTTGAGGATGGCCTGGATCTCCTTCTCTTCCAGTTGCAACAGGGGGGTCAACAACTCCAGCAGGCGCAACAGACCATTACCGCCTTTTTCGGGTTTGCGCAGTTGTTGAATGGCCAGTTCGGGAATGATCACCAGTTGAAAATCAGGATTGTTTTCCACCAGCAGTCGCTGGTCCCGGTCAAAGATGCGTCCACGTGAGGCGGGCAAGAGTTGCAGGCTGATGCGATTGTCATCCGCCATATCCCGATAGGTGCCCCCTTTCAGGAGTTGCAGGTAGAAGAGGCGTCCCCCCAGCAGAGAAAACAGGAGACTGACACTGCCTCCCAGCAGCAAAAGGCGGCGACGGGCATCCACCTGGAACGTCTTGGGTTGATCTTCCAGCATTTTATGGGTCTCATTCGTCTTGGGTCTGCATCAAACATTTTCCAACCACCAGTGGTGAATATAGATCAGCAGGGAGAAGCAGAGTGGTGCAATCAACAGAGTGGCGACGGGTCGTCCCAAGAGCAGTGGCCAACGCACATAAACGCCTTGCACAAGCCCCATCAACAGCAACTGGACAACCGCATCCAACAAGGAGACGGCCACGATACCGAAAAGCATGTGATAAAATTCAAGCGAGCGCAACCGCTGGCCAAAGCGGCTGACCAACAACACCAGCAATGTTTTGGAAAAGGTGTTCAATCCGAGTGCGGTGCCGCTGACGGTATCCACCAGCAGGCCGATGAGAAAAGCCAGCGTCACAGTACAGCGGTCTGGTCGGTACAGACGCCAGTAAAAGAGGCAGATCAACACCAGATCGGGTCGGAAGACAGACCAGGCTTCCAGGGGGATGACCGACTCCTGCAGGGTCACAGCCAGAACGAGGGTTAACGCAGGTATCCAGGCAATGATGAAGGAGGAGATCACAGTTCACCCATCCAGTTGCAGGGGCTCGACAGTTTGCTTGCCGGATGAACAGAGACGGGCAGCATGGATATTATCTCTGCGTCACCTTCAAGCTGGAGTTGCGTGCTGTTTGCTGCCCTGCTGCGGGTGGCATGGAGCCCTTTTCTTGTGAGTGTGCCACCACTTTGTCTGGTGCAGAGGCGTCATTTTGCAGCAGCAGGCGCACCTCCTCGATACGATCAAAGTCGATGGTTGGCTTGACGCTGATCAGATGAAACAGTCCGGTCTCCTCGGTGGCGGCAATGGCCTGAATGTGGCCAACCGGTATCCCCTTGGGGAAGACACCGCCAACGCCGGAGGTGACAACCAGATCCCCCGGACGAATATCCGCACCTTTGGGGACAAATTCCATCTCCAGCAGCGGCTTGTTGCGACCGGAGACAATGGCACGGACACGGGAACGCTGGATCAGGACCGGGACGCGGGAGTTGTAATCGGGCAAGGTCAGGATCAGAGCGGTATGCTGCGAGGTCTGGACCACCCGTCCCATCAACCCCCCGCCCGACTGTGCCGTGATCCCCAGGGCAGTGGCGTCGGTGGCGATACCCTCCTCTTCACCGGCATCCACCAAAAAAGAGCGGGCAAAAGCCGAAGAGGAGTTGCCGATAATGCGGGCCACCACCTCCTGGGAGGAGGGGTCGGGGCGCATGCCCAACAACATCCGCAGCCGCTGATTTTCCATGGACAACTCTTCCACCCGGACACTGAGAGAGCTGAGGCGGTCCAACTCCAGTTTGAGTTTATGGTTTTCCTGCTCGATATGCTGCCAACCCTGAATACGGTTATAAATGCTGTGGGAGGCGGCGATGGGGGTTTGGAACAGGCGCAGCAGCGGACCGGCACCATCCAGGATGATCTCCTGCAAAAAATCCCGCCCATTGCTGAGTACGGAGTTGGATCCGGCCAGCGGCGGCAGGGCGAAGAGCAGCAGGGCCCCCAGCAAAAGCAGGGAGGCGAGCAGGGTTTGACGAGAGTGCTGTTTGAGCATGATCATGACATTACCCCGTCCCGGGAGGATCGAAGGGGTGAAAAGGGATGGGGCCGTTGCGGGCGATTGTAGAAGGTTACATTAACCATAGTCAACGATCCATTAAAATGTCAGACATGGCATCCAACTCTTCCAGGGCCCGTCCTGATCCCAGGGCCACACAGGAGAGGGGATCATCCGCCACGATGACCGGCAGACCGGTCTGCTGTGCCAACAGTTTATCCAGCCCCCGCACCAGGGCACCACCGCCGGTCATGACAATGCCCCGGTCGACAATATCGGCGGCCAACTCGGGAGGGATCTGTTCCAATGCGACCCGCACCCCGTCCAGGATGGCTCCGATCGGCTCAGACATGGCCTCTTGCACCTCCGGATTGGTGATCACCTGGTGTCTGGGTACCCCGTGGATCATGTCCCGTCCTTTGACCCCCACCTCCAGCTTGTCCGGCATGGGGATGGCGGAGCCGATCTGGATTTTTATGTTTTCCGCGGTGCCTTCGCCGATCATCAAGGAGTATTTGCGTCGCACATGGGTGATGATCGCTTCGTCCATCTTGTCACCGCCAATGCGCAGCGAGCGGGAGTAGACGATGCCTCCCAGGGAGAGGATGGCAATTTCGGTGGTACCGCCGCCGATGTCGATCACCATGGAGCCGCTGGCGGTGGTGACAGGCAGACCTGCACCGATGGCCGCCGCCATGGGCTCCTCGATCAGGTAGACCTCGCGCGCGCCCGCATTGTCGGCGGAGACCCGGATGGCATGTCGTTCCACCGGGGTGGCTCCGCAGGGGACGCAGACGATAATGCGGGGCGAATAAAAGAGCCGTCTTTTGTGGACCCGGCTGATAAAATGTTTCAGCATCGCCTCGGTGATGGTCAAATCGGCGATGACACCGTCCCGCATGGGTCGTATGGCCTTGATGTTGCCGGGCGTGCGGCCTAACATGCGTTTGGCTTCGTTGCCGACCGCCAATACCTTGCGAACGCCTCTGGAGCTTTCATGAATGGCAACCACCGAAGGTTCTGAGAGTACGATACCTTTACCCCGGACATAGACCAGGGTGTTGGCCGTTCCCAGGTCAATGGCCATATCGGTGGAAAAAATTCCTAGCAATTTGCTGAACATGAGTCACGATGCCCCAAAAATAACCCTGTTGCTTAAGTGTCCAGTTTGATTTGACACGGGTATGCTCTCGTTCGCGCAGGGCACTGAAAACAGCTCCAGCACACTCTTAACCTGAGGAAGTTACCATGCAAAGGGTCACTTTATCAAGGTCGCTGAACATTGATTATCGTGGGGGAGCCACCCACACCCGTATCCACCCTGCGGCAACAGGCTCCATTGTACCGCAAACATTACCATTTTGCTGGAACTGACGTGCGAATTTTCAAAAAAAGCGACATTCTCGACCATGAGGCTCTGGATGAGGCTCTGGCCGCCCTCTTTTCCGCTCCGGCCGGCCATGCCGCCACCGATACCGAGCCGACGGCCCAGCGCAAGGCATTTCTGGAGCTGTTGCAGAATGCGTTGGCGACTGGTCGGCGTCAACTGCATCAAAACCATTTGGAAGGAGCCTCTGGTCAGCATGTTGCCCAGGGTCACGCCTATCTGATGGATCTGTTGCTGCACCGGCTTTACCTGTTCGTGCATGATGGCCACGATGATGGCAAGGGTACCTTCAGCGTTGTCGCGACCGGTGGTTATGGCCGTGGCGAACTGGCTCCTTTTTCCGATATTGATCTGTTGTTCTTGTTGCCGAATGACTTTGCTGCCACCAGTGCCAAGAAGGGTGCTGTCACGGCCACAGTTCGACCGGCCACCGCAAACCCTGCTGCCGCCAAACCACAGGATGCGATCTCCCAACGGGTGGAGCAGATGCTCTACTGCCTGTGGGATATGGGGCTGGATGTGGGGCATGCTGTCCGCACCGTACAGGAGTGCGTGCAACTGGCGCGCCAAAACGTGGAAATCCGCACATCCATGTTGGAATCCCGTTTTTTGATTGGCGATCGCGCCCTTTTTACCGTCTACCATGACACCCTTTTCGCCAAGGTTTTGGAACGGGGCCCCGAGGCTTTTTTGCGGGCCAAGCTGGTTGAGCAGACCAAGCGGCATGAGCGGTTTGGCAACTCGCTGTTTTATCTGGAGCCAAACATCAAGGAGAATCCCGGCGGATTGCGGGATTTGCAAACCTTTTCCTGGATCTCCAAGTACCGCTACCATGTTCAGCGGGTGCGGGAGCTGATTCCTGCGGGGATCATCACCGAGGAGGAGTACCGTACCTTTATCCGTTGCCAATCCTTTCTGAAGCGGGTGCGCAACGCTCTGCACTATCGGGCCGGGCGTCGGGATGACCGGTTGACATTTCAACATCAATTGGATATTGCAGCAGAATTTGGTTACAAAGACCGCGCCGCCATGCGGGGTGTGGAGCAGTTCATGCGCCGTTACTATCAGGTTACCCGGCAAGTCAGCAACCTTTCCTGGATTTTTTTGCGAAAATACCAGGAGGAGTATCGTTCCCTTTACTGGTGGCATCGGCGGCCGTTGGAGGACTGTTTTCATCTGCATGGGGACAAGGTGGTTGTTTCGGACCCGGAGGCTTTCCGGCAGAATCCGGTACGTCTGATGAAGCTGTTCGAGGTGGGGCAGCGTCATTTGAAGTCCATTCATCCGGATACCTTACGGTTGGTGGCCCGGGACGTCAATTTGATTGACCATGCCTTTCGCAAAAACCCGGTGGTTTCGGCACTGTTCGTAAAAATGTTGAATGGGGAGCGGGCGGTAGCCTGGGTGTTGCGCCGGATGAACAATTGTGGCGTGTTGGGGCGGTACATACCGGAGTTTGGTCGTATCATTGGTCAACCGCAGCACGATCTGTTTCATATCTACACGGTGGATGAGCATACCATCCTGGCGGTAGAGGCGTTGCGCCATATCAAGGCGGGCAAATTCAGTCAGGAGTTGCCCATCTGTACGGGCCTGATGGCGCAGCTGGACTTTTACGAGCGGGGTTCCATTATACTGTATCTTGCTGTTCTATTGCATGATATTGCGAAGGGGCGCGGGGGGGATCACCAACTGAAGGGGGCGGTGATTGCCCGGCAGGTCTGTTTGCGGTTGGGATTGACAGAGGCGGAGACCAGTATGGTCAGTTGGCTGGTGGGTCGGCATCTGGACTTTTCCCGTTCGGCATTTCGGCGCGATATTTCGGATCCAAACACGGTGCAGAGTTTTGCCCGGCAGGTGGGTACGCAGCGGCGGCTGGAATTTTTATTGCTGTTGACGGTGGCGGATATTCGGGCGGTTGGGCCCAACGCCTGGAATCTTTGGAAGGCGGAGTTGCTGCGTCGTCTGTATAATCTGACCGTGAGTGCCTTGAAGCGGGGGGCGTTTCAACCGGATGAGATGGCCCAGCAGGCCGAGGTGCAGAAGCAGGCGGTGTTGTCTCTGTTGGCGGGTCCGATGGGGCGTGCGGACCGTTTCCAGAAGGCGGCGATTGAGCCGGCGCAGGTGCGGGCCTACCTGGACCGTTTCGATGAGAGCTATTTTCTTTACTATGAGGCAAACACCATTGCCCGTCATGCCACCCAGTTGATTGGCCGTGAAGAGCGTCAACTGGCCATTATGTTCCTGAACAGTCCGGTATCGGATACCACGGAGCTGCTGATGTATACGCCGGATCAGTCCGGTTTGATGTCACGGATTTCCGGCGCGTTGGCCATGGAGGGCGTCAATATCCTGTCTGCGGATATTGTCACCACCAAAGATGGGATGGCGTTGGACTTTTTTGTGGTGCAAAGTGCGGTGGGCAAGGCACTGGAGAATCGGATGCAGATACAGCGTTTGGAGCAGCGTTTGACGGAATTTTTGTTGGATCCGGTGCGGCCCAATCCCACGCTGACCGTCAACGACACCGATTTGCGGCGGCAGCGTACGTTTCGGGTGCCGTTGACCATTGAGGTGGATGACAGTGTGGAGACCTTTACCATTCTGGAGGTGACTTCGCTGGACCGGGTGGGGCTGTTGTTCATGATTACCCGGGAGATGGAGTTGCATGGCATTCAGATTCGTACCGCCAAGATAGCCACCTATGGGGAGCGGGCGGTGGATGTGTTTTATGTGCGGGATCTGTATGGGTTAAAGTTGACTTCTCAAAAAATAACAAGTTTTTCAAATGGTTTGCGTCATCTGTTGGAGCCGGATGAGGGGCAATCCGGTTAGTGTTGCCTGTTAATGATTGCAGGGGTCCGGAGAGCGTCACGCTCCCCAGACCCCTGCGATTGATTTAAATGATTGAAATCAAAAGAATTAATTGCAAAACCTTTTCAGGTTTCGAAAAAAAATGAGGGGGGCGATGTTTTTCTGTTGACAGTCGGGGGGTGTTTCTCTATATTCATCCTTCTCGGCCATGGAGGCCACCTTGCACCATCGAGTGCGGGTTCTGATCTTTCAAAATCTGGTAATCATCGGTGTGGGCACACGTCTATGCGATGGTCTATATGTATAAGATAGAC
>PEAG01000065.1 GCA_002753505.1 Magnetococcales bacterium HCHbin5
CGCGCTGCGCCCATTTGCTGCGCAAATGGGCTTTCGGGAAAGCGCGCCCGTTACATGCAGGGGCTTTGCCCCTGCACCCCACCGGGGACCGTGACGGTCCCCGGACCCCTGCAATAGTTTTAGAAGATTAGAAAAACAACCATTTAGTTCGGCTCCAACAGGGTGCGCAACACCTCCGTGCGCTGTCGGGTCATCCGCTCCAGACACAGATTGTAAAAGCTGATATAGCCCGTTCCACCCCGGGCGAGAAAGGTTTCCGCATCACAGTTGCGGTCGCGATAGGTAACCCAGGCCCGCTGAGCCTCGATCAGAGCCTGCTTGAAACCCGGCTCCAGACCGCTGGTAAAGGTGGCCCAACTCTGATTCAAATCCGCATCGGCCGCGCGATAGGCCTCGCCCGTACAATATTTTTCCTCCACAGTGCCCATGGGTTTGGCACAGTCAATGGCAATGTTCGCATCGGCCCGGGCCTGCGTCGGGCCGAGCGGAACAACCATGGCACAACATGCCAACCCGCACACACAACGCCACAGCCATTTCATGGGAAGGGGAAACTCCTTTCAACACAGATTGTCGCAGGGAGAGAGCAGCATAAATGGCTGCTCAGCCTGTTTTTTTGCCGCTCAACGCCGGTGGAATGTTTTTCTGCACCTGCCATAAACCAGGGGCAAGCCGGAACGACCACAGCACAAGGATCAAACTGCCGCTTCCCATCAGCAGCAGCAACACAGGATGGGAGATCGACCCACCCAACGCAGTGGCAACACGGGCCAGAACAACAGCGTTCCAGAGCAACAGCAGATAACAGAGCAGACGGTCATTAAAAGCGGTCACGCCAACAAAAAAACGGATGACCCGTGTCACCACCCCCAAAATCAAGGTGGTCAACATGCCGGCCCCCAACAGATGAACGGCAGCATCCGGGGTGAACGATCCCCCTGGACTGGCCAGCCAGGCGGCGGCAAGAAAGGCTGAGGCAAATCCCAGCACCAGGGTGACATTGATGGCGACAAAACCGGCCTGCCTGACCACGCGCAGCAGACCGGTGCCCAGAGCCAGCAGAATCAGCACCACCAACCAGGCCATACCAGCCCTTTGCCAGGAACCACCGACGCCAAAGGCCGCCACCGTGGACAACAACCAGGCAACCAGCAGCGCACAGGCAAACAGCCGAGCCAGGGTGCCCTGCAAAAGGGTGCCCCCCAGCACATTGTTGATCAACTGTTGCCCCGCCACCAGGGCACTGGTGATGGGTCCGCACCACAACACCCACAAGGCCAGATCGGCACTGTCCAGAGCCAACCAGGGGGCGATGGCCAAGGGGATAAAAGAGAGTGCCAGGGGGATGCCTCGCGCCAGACGGCGCAACGGGTCGCCCTGGATGGCAAGCCGTGCCAGATAGTAAACCGCAGCCAGGTAGGAGAGGCTGATCATGAGATTGCCCAGATATCTTTGCCACTCCTGCGCCAGCAGCGAAAGGACAAAACCGGCCTGCAACAGAAGCGTCAAACGCAACAGAGGCCGGGAGGGTGGCGGCGGACCGCCCACCACATGGGGACCGGATTGCAGGGCAAACCCCAGCACAAAGGAGCCCAAAAAAAACAGGATCTGAATCCGGGCGTGCCAGAGCTTGAAGTGTGGATAGGTGGGCAGCGCGGGCAAAACGCCCTGCTGCCAAGCCCATAAGACAAACCCCAAGGCAAAGCCAAAGAGGGCCGCAATCAAACCACCGACCCAATAGCGATGTACCACCGGCAGGCGGGTGAAGGTCATGGGGGTGACGGGTGGATCAGGTGGAAAAATGTGTTGAATCAGTTTTTGCATGGGACCATTTCATGAATAGTGAACGGATGGGAGGGCCGGTCATCCCTGATTTTTTGGATCTGCCAGATGGATCAATAAAAATCCCCCGATACCCGTAAAAAAGAGCACCGGTGCCCAGGCGGACAACACGGGTGGCAGCCGACCGCCCATCCCCAACGCCTGGGAGAGATCCACGACGACAAACATGAAAAAACCGACCAACAGGCCAAGCAGGAGAGAGCGGGAGACCCCCCCACGCCTGGGCAAACGGAGAGTGAACGGAAAAGCCAACAAAATGGCGGCCAAGGTGGTGGCTGGCTGGGAGAGACGACTGTGCAACAAAACCCGCAGCCGGGTGCCATCATACCCCTCCCGCTCGGTGCGTTCAATCAATTGATTGAGCTGCTCGAAGGAGAGAAAATCGGGGTTGACGGCTGTACGGTTGAGCTGCTCGGCACTCAGGGAGAGCGGCCAGACCCGTTCGGCAAATTTTTCTGCCGTCACCTGCTTGCCATATTGATAGTGAATGCCATGCAGCAATACCCACTGGCCTTGGTGCAGACGGGCACTGCGGGCCTGGATATGGCCGGTCAGATGTTGCTCGGCATCCCAGATAAAAATGGCAACCTCCAACAACACCTGCTCATTCGGTAACACTTGCCGGAGATGAATCAGTTGGCGGTCATTTTTGAGCCATACATTATCCATCTCAACCTGGGTGGGAGAGGGGCTCTGTCCCAGGAGATGCTCTTCCAGATGATAGGCGGCCCGCTTGGTCCAGGGGACCATCTGGTCTTGCAGGATGAGCTGGCCGGCCGCAATCAAAAGGCCACCCAGCATGAAGGGGATCAGGATGCGGTGGATGGAGACACCACTGGCTCGCATGACGGTGATTTCGTTGAATCGGGTGAGCCGGGCCAGAATCAGCAGGACCGCCAACAAGGTGATGGAGGGCAGCAACAGGGTGATAAAATCGGGCAGACGGCAAAGTATCATCGTCGCCATCTCTCCCCAGTTAAAGTTGGCCTTCAGGGAAAAACGCCGAATGCTTTCCAGACCGTCGATGAGAAAAAAGAGGCCGATGAAGAGCCCGACAATCTGCAGCCATTCCAGCAAAAAAAGACGCAACAAGTAGAGAAAGAGCAGAGGCATGGTTATTTTTCCGCAGGTCTGGCTGCGCTGAGCAGTCGTTGTGGCAGCAGGGCCAGCGTGTTGGACAACCAGACGGCCAACCGGAAAGATTGGCAGCGATGGGTGGCTTGGATCAGGTAGGCGGCCAACAGCACCATCACCAGATTGGGCAACCAGAAACCGCCGATGGGCCCCAGCAACTGTTTGCGGGCCATGGTCTCGCCCAGGGAGAGCAGGGCAAAATGGAGGATCAGGGTGAGGACGGCAACCACCAGGCCATAGCTGCGCCCCGAGCGGTGGGACTGCTGCAACCCCAGCGGGACGGCAAACAGCCCCAGAATAAAGGTGGCGACCGGGAAGGAAAAACGCCGGTGCCACTCCATCCGGGCATCATAGGATTTGCCGGATCCCTCCTGCATCACCTGGGAAAGTTCATCCAGACTTAACTCATCCAACCGCTCTTTGACATCCTGGGTTTTCAACTCCAGCACGATGCCCAGATCCATTTGGTAGGTTTCAAACAGCAGGGCCCGATACTGGTTTTTGTCGGTGGTCTGGTGCCGTACACCCTCCTGCAAAAACAGCAGGGTTTCACCGCCGGGCATGGGTTGAATCTGTCCGCGCCGGGCGGTAAGGGTGATGGGGGCCTCGGGTTTGCGCTGATCGTGGATCAGAAGCCCCTTCAACAGACGGTTCTGAACATCCTGCTCATCCACATAGATGGTCAGACCGGGGATGGTGTGGTTGAAGGTTTGCGGTTTCAGGGCCAAGGTGGTGGCGGAGACCAACGCCTTTTTCAGAATGGCAAACTGGTGAAAGGCATGGGGCAACCAGACCATGCTTAACATCAGGGCAAAGCCGGCGTAGATCACGGCCAGCAGGGCAATGGGCCGCATCATCTGCAACAGGCTGATGCCACAGGCCTTGAGGATGACCAGTTCACTCTCCTGTGCCATCCGTCCCATGCTCAACAGGGTGCCAACCAACAGGGCCATGGGAATCACGGTGACCAGGATTTTGGGGATGGAGAGGGAGATCATGGTGCCCAACACCGCCACCGAAACCCCCCGATTGACCCAGAGATCCACCAACCGCAATACATGGGGCAGCATGACCATAAAGGAGAGCACCACCAGGGCAACCAGCGAGGCGGCGGCACACTCCAGGAACAGATAACGGGAGATACGGTTCATATATTCACAATGTTGTTGGAGCAACGCCAGTGGCAGCCTGCCATTTCGTTCAGCCATAGATAGGGGAATACAGAAAATAATGGCCGGGCACAAGAGCTGTCTTGCCCGCCTGCCCACCATTTACACAGGTCGATGGGGGCAGAGGCGATAATTCCTTGACCGTAGGGGCAAAGGGCAGGAAAATCCCCTACATCTTGTTGATTAATGACAGTATGGCCTGCAACGCGGTGTTTCCATAGGGGAGTTGCCTGTTTCATGAACTTTAAAGTGCCTTTTTTTCTCCACGACCTGGGTCAGGAGGAGATTGATGCGGTGGCGCAGGCCATTCGTCACCCGGTGCTCACCACGGGGGAGACGGTGGCCCGTTTTGAAAGCCGATTGGCAGACTATCTGGGGTGTCGTCACGCCCTGGCGGTAACCAGTTGCACGGGGGCCATGCATCTCTCCCTGTTGGCGTTGGGCGTTGGTCCGGGGGACGAGGTGATCACGACCCCCATGACCTTTATTGCCACCTCAACCGCCATTCTGGAGGCCGGGGCGCAGCCGGTTTTTGTCGATGTGGAGCCAGAGAGCGGCAACATCGACTGTGACCGTATCGCCGCCGCCATCACCCCCCGCACCAAGGCCATTCTGCCGGTTCATCTCTATGGACGGGTCTGCAATATGGTTGCCATGCGGGCGTTGGCGGAGCAGCATGGCCTGTTTATTGTCGAAGATGCGGCCCATTGTCTCGAAGGGCACTACCAGGGGTTGCGTCCGGGCGCGGTCAGCCAGACCGCCTGCTTCAGCTTTTACGCTACCAAAAACATCACCTGTGGGGAGGGGGGGGCTCTGGCGACCAATGACACTGCCCTCTATCAAAAGCTGAAGCTGTTGCGGCTGCACGGCATGACCAGGACCGGGGCGGAACGGACGGAAAAAGGGTATCAGCACTGGGACATGACCCTCATGGGTTGGAAATACAACATGAGCAACATCGAGGCCGCCATTTTGTTGCCGCAGATGGATCGGCTGGAGCGCAATCTCCAGCGTCGACAGGCGTTGGCGGATCGCTACCGGAGCCAATTGGCGGAGCTGTCGGGTTTGCGGCTTTTTGGGGAGTGGCCGCCGGGGAGCGATGCGGTGCATGCGCGCCACCTGTTGCCGGTGCTGGTAGAGGGGATGGCACGGGATCGGTTTGTGCAGGCGTTGCAGGAGCGGGGCATCAGCACCATGGTCAACTATCGGCCGGTCCATTTGACCCAATATTTTGCCGAAACCTTTGGCTTCCGGGCCGGGCAGTTCCCGGTTGCCGAGCGGATCGGTGAGACGGTGGTCTCCCTGCCCATCTACCCCAGAATGACGGAGAGCGATGTGGATACGGTGGTGCAGGCGATTCGGGAGGTGCTGGTGGGGTAGAGGGTGGTTTGGCGGTTCTGTTCTGTTTTTGCCGGGGGGTGTCGAGGTGACCATGTCTGATCCAGAAATTTCGGTGGTGATTCCGGTCTATAACGAGGAGTCGGTTCTCTCGTTGCTCTTCGAGCGGCTGTATGCCGTCATGGAACGGCTGGGGCGTTCCTATGAAATTATTTTTGTCGATGATGGCAGTCGTGACCAGACCCCGCGTCTGTTGCAGCAGCAGTTCAAGCAAATGCCGGCCACCACCCGGGTGATCATCCTGAAGACCAACTTTGGGCAGCACGCGGCCATCATGGCCGGTTTTGGCCACTGCCGGGGCGATTATATCATCACCCTGGACGCGGATTTGCAGAATCCGCCGGAGGAGATCCCTAACATTGTCCATAAGATGGACGCGGGGTATGACTATGTGGGGACCATTCGCCGCAAGCGGCAGGATCGCCTGTGGCGGCAGGTGGCGGGTCGGTTGATGAACCGGATGCGGGAAAAGATTACCCATATTCGTATCACGGATCAGGGCTGCATGTTGCGGGGGTATCATCGGGAGGTGATTCAGCCGCTGCTCTCTTCGCAGGAATATTTTACCTTTATTCCCGCCCTGGCCTATCTGTATGCGGCCAATAGCACGGAAATTGTGGTGGAGCATGAAGAGCGGGCAGCGGGGCGGTCCAAATATTCCCTTTTTGCCCTGGTTCAGCTCTATTTTGATTTGATGACCGGTTTTTCGTCGGCTCCGTTGCGCTTTTTTTCCCTGACCGGCATTGCGGTTGCCATGGCCTCGCTGGTTTTTGTGTTTTATCTGACCCTGCGTCGCCTGATGATCGGTCCCGAGGTGGAGGGGGTTTTCACCCTGTTTGCCATCGCCTTTTTTCTGATCGGCATCTCCCTGTTTGGCATGGGGATGATGGGAGAGTATTTGGGACGCATCTACCACCAGACCAAGCAACGCCCCCGCTATCTGATTCACAAGGTGTTGGAGCAGCCCCAGCCGACCGCTGTGCCTCCCGCATGAAAGCGGCCACGGCGGTTCTCTTTGCCTATCATAATGTCGGGGTGCGGGGTCTTGCACTGCTGCTGGCCCAGGGGGTGCATGTGCCCCTGGTGGTGACGCATGGGGATGATCCCAATGAAAACCAGTGGTTTGACAGTGTTGCCGATCTGGCTGCCCTGGAAGGCATTCCCGTTATCATGCCGGATAATCCCAATGATTCGCTGGTGGTGGAGCAGGTGAGGGGTTGTCGGCCTGATTTTATCTTCTCTTTTTATTACAGGCATATGTTGGGCCTGGAGCTGTTGGCGATTCCGGCGCGGGGGGCTTACAACCTGCATGGTTCCCTGTTGCCCAAATATCGGGGACGGGTACCGATCAATTGGGCGGTTTATCATGGGGAGGCGCAGACGGGGGTCAGTTTGCATGCCATGGTGCAGAAGCCGGATGCCGGGGCATTGTTGGCGCAGGAGGCGGTAGCCATTTTGCCCAATGATACGGCGCATCAGGTGTTTCAGAAGGTGGTTTGTGCGGGGGAGCGGTTGTTGTTGGGGGTGTTGCCTGCCTTGTTGGCGGGTACGGCGGTGGCCACGCCGTTGGATTTGAGTCAGGGCAGCTATTTTGGTCGGCGGCGGCCGGAGGATGGGCGCATCGATTGGCGCAGCTCTGCCTGGCAGATTCACAACCTGATTCGGGCGGTGGCCCCTCCCTATCCGGGGGCCTTTTTTGTGTTGGCGGGCAGTCGGGTTGAGGTGTTGTTGAGCCATTTCCGGGCGGAGTCGGCCCGTTCTCACGCTGCGTCCTGGCCCTGTATTTACTGGGAAGAGGGAGGGGGGTGTTATGTGGATTGTCTGGATGGGCAGCGGTTGCAGTTGCGGCGGTTGACGCGGGATGGGCTTGTGTTGGATCGTGCAGCCTTCTGCCAATGGTTGGGTGATGCACCTTATACACTGAATTTTTCTTGATTTGCACGTTGGTGCATACGGGGGAAACATCCCCTGCCACTTTTTTGGATAAGGAATGTGACCTCTTGAATATACTGATTTTTGGTGTCAACGGTTTTATCGGTCACCATCTTTCGCAACGCATCATCGACAGCACCGATTGGCATGTCTATGGCATGGATATGCACTCAAACCATATCACCGACCTGATGGCCCACCCCCGCTTTCATTTTTTTGAGGGGGACATTGCCATCAATCGGGAGTGGATGCAATACCATGTCAAAAAGTGTGATGTGATATTGCCCCTGGTGGCCATTGCCACGCCGGCCTCTTATGTGCGGCATCCGCTGGCGGTGTTTGAGCTGGACTTTGAGTCCAATCTGCCCATCATCCGCGATTGTGTCCGCTATCGCAAGCGGTTGATTTTTCCTTCCACCTCCGAGGTTTACGGAATGTGCCAGGATGCCGCCTTTCATCCCGAGGAGTCTCCTCTGGTGTTGGGACCGATCAACAAGCAACGCTGGATTTACTCCTGTGCCAAGCAGTTGATGGATCGGGTCATCTGGGCTTACGGTATGGAGGAGGGGTTGGATTTTACCCTGATTCGCCCCTTCAACTGGATCGGTTCGGGTCTGGACAGTCTGCACACCCCCAAGGAGGGCTCCTCCCGGGTGGTGACACAGTTTTTGGGCCATATTGCCCGTGGGGAGGCGATCCAGTTGGTGGATGGCGGTGCGCAACGACGCTGTTTCACCGATATTGCCGATGGGATTGATGCCTTGATGGGGGTGATCAAAAATCCCAACGGGGTTGCCAGCGGTAAGATCTATAATATTGGCAATCCGAATAATGGCCACTCCATCCGGGAGTTGGCGGAGTTGATGCTGAAGATTGCCGCCGAATTTCCCGAATATCGTCAGGGTTTGCGTCGGGTCAAGCTGGTGGAGGTCAACTCGACTCGTTATTATGGTGCAGGTTATCAGGATATTGAGCATCGGGTGCCCTGGATTGACAACACCTGCCAGGATTTGGCCTGGCAGCCCCAGGTGGATCTGCCCACTGCGCTGCGGCGTATTTTTGCCACCTATCGCACCGAGGTGGAGCGGGCGGGGGCTCTGTTGGATCAGGACCAGTTGGACCAGGAAAACAGCTAATCCTCTTTCAAATAATTGCAGGGCTCTGGGGAGCGTCACGGTTTGTATTTTTTCAAACTATTGCAGGGGTCTGGGGACCGTCACGGTCCCCAGTGGGGTGCAGGGGCAAAGCCCCTGCATGAGATGCGCGTTTTCCCAAAGCCCATTTTCGCAGAAAATGGGCGCAACGCGCACAAAACCGCCCCGCAGGGGCGACCTTGGGAGGGCGGCAGCCCGACTCGCACGGCTATGTTGTTGACAATGCTTGGATAAGAAAGCAAAAGGTTCGGATATTCAGTTTTTTTTCTGATACAAGGCCAGGAATGTTTTTTTTCCAAGCCAAGCCCAATTTGGCCAGCTTTCGGTCGGGCTGCCGCCCTCCAGCAGTGCCCCTGCGGGGCGTTTTGGGCGCGCTGCGCCCATTTGCTGTGCAAATGGGCTTTTGGGAAAGCGCGCCCGTTACATGCAGGGGCTTTGCCCCTGCACCCCACCGGGGAGCGTGACGCTCCCCGGACCCCTGCAATCGTTTTAAAAGATTAGAAAAAGCATGGGTATCGTCATCATGTTAGCGCATATGGGGCTTTGCCCCTGCACCCCACCGGGGAGCGTGACGCTCCCCGGACCCCTGCAATCGTTTGAAAGGATTATCTCTCAAACCAGAATGGTTGGACCACCAGAACATCATGCACATTGCCCTGAAAGTGGATGTGGATACCCTGCGGGGCACCCAGGAGGGGGTTCCCGCCCTGTTGCGACTGTTTGACCGCTACCAGGTACGGGCCACCTTTTTGTGGAGCCTGGGACCGGACCATACCGGCCGTGCCCTGCGGCGCGTCTTCCGACGCGGCTTTTTGCGCAAGGTGAGCCGCACCTCGGTACTCAGCCACTACGGCATCAAAACCTTGATGTACGGCCTGCTGTTGCCGGGCCCCATGATTGGCGAACGCTCCGCCACCATCCTGCGCGCCAGTTGCCAGGCCGGTCACGAAACCGGTATCCACTGTTACGACCACGTGGCCTGGCAAGATCAGGTGGCCAAACAGGGGGAAGCATGGACCCAACAGGCACTGCAACAAGCCTGGGAGATTCACGAAAAAGTTCTGGGTCAACCCCCCACCACCCACGGGGCAGCAGGCTGGCAGTTGAATCACCACCTGTTGGCCATGGAGGAGAGCTGGGGGCTGCCCTATGGCAGCGATACCCGGGGCAGCCACCCCTTTCTGCCGATGCTGGCCGGGCGACGGTTCACCGTGCCCCAACTGCCCACCACCCTGCCGACGCTGGATGAACTGCTGGGCGTGGATGGGGTGGATGCCCAGACAGTCCATGAACCGGTGCTGGCACGCAGCCGCACACCACAACCTGCGGGCCATGTCTATACCTTGCATGCCGAGCTGGAAGGGATGAAACTGTTGCCGGTGATGGAAAAATTGTTGCAGGCCTGGCAGGCGGAAGGGATCACGGTCGGTACCCTGGCCGCACTGCACAGCCGACTGCAGAATAGTGTGTTGCCCTGCCACGCGGTGGTGTGGGGCAGTGTACCAGGGCGTTCCGGGGTGTTGGCACTCCAGGGCCCGCTTTGTGAATCGATAAAGGACAGTGCATGAACAAGATAGAACAGTCGCTCGCCGTGGAGATTGCCACGGGGGTTGTGCCCGGTTGGAAAGGGGACGCCTTGATCATAGGGGTCTATGAGGGGGGAGAGGCTCAGGCCGCTCTCTCTTTGTGTGGTAAAGTTGTCATCCACGAAGTCCAACAACGGCTCGCGGAAAAGTGGCTGCGGGGCAGTCTGGGGGAGTCCATCGCATTTCCCACCCCAGCCAACAGCGGTCTGTTGGTCTCCCGGATTGTGCTGCTGGGCATGGGCAAAAAGGAGTCCCTGACGACAGAGAGCTTTCGGGCCTTGGGAGGGCATATTACAACCCTTTGCCACAAGTCTGGCATCACCAGTTGCCATCTGTTGATCACGCTGGATACATATCATAAGCCCAAACAAAAACGGACGCGAATTCCGGTGGTAGAGGCATTGGCGGAGGGGGCCTGGCTGGCCGATTACCGCTTTGACCATTTCAAGAGCAAGGCGGTTGAAGAGTCCAAGGAGGCTTTCAAGGATCATCCGTTCAAACGGCTTTTTCTGGGTGTGCAGGCGACAGAGGCGGCAGAGGAAAAAAAACGGTTGCTGGCGATGAAATGGGTGACGCGGGGGGTGATTTTGGCCCGCAATCTGGGCAATCAACCGGCCAATCTGCTGAATCCGGAGACGTTGGCCCAGGAGGCCCAGCAGTTGGCAGAACGGTTGCCGCACATCAAAACCACGGTGCATAACGAAAAAATATTGGCCAAAAAAGGGATGAACGGCATCCTGGCGGTGGGCAGCGGAAGCCATACCCCGCCCCGGTTGATTGTCATGGAGTACCGCCAGGGGGGGGATCGCCCCGTGCTGGCCGTGATCGGCAAGGGGATCACCTTTGATTCCGGCGGCCTCTCCCTGAAATCCGGGGAGGGGATGGTGGATATGAAGTTTGACATGTGTGGGGCGGCAGCCGTTTTCGGCCTCATGCAGATGGTGGCAGAGATGGCGTTGCCGATCAATGTGGTGGGTATTGTGCCGGCGGCGGAAAACATGCCCTCTGCAACCGCTCAACGACCGGGCGATGTGATCAAAACGGCCAAGGGCATTTTTGTGGAAGTGGTCAATACCGATGCGGAAGGGCGGTTGATTCTGGCCGATGCCCTGCATTATGCCGCCTCGTTCAAACCGGCCGTCCTGATTGATTTGGCCACCCTGACGGGGGCCTGCGCGGTTGCCCTGGGTGGACAGGCCAGCGGTCTGATGAGCAACAACGATCCCCTGCGCCGCCAACTGGAAAAGGCCGGGGACCGTTCCGGCGAGCGTCTCTGGCCGTTGCCGCTGTTTGCAGAGTATCAGGAGCAGATCAAGTCAACGGTGGCCGACATTAAAAATGTCGGGGGACGGGAGGCGGGGGCCATTACGGCTGCCTGCTTCCTCTCCCGCTTTGTGGAGTCCAACCAGCCGTGGGCCCATGTGGATATTGCCGGTACAGCCTACGACATGAGCGGCAGCCGTCCCCACGTACCCAAGGGGGCGGTAGGGGTGGGGGTGCGGTTTTTGTACCGCTTCATACAGGCCCATTGGATGTAGTGGGATGGCACGCACCCACCAGGGACCGCCTACGGTGCGGTTTTATCAGTTGGCCACCCTTTCGTTGGAAGCGGCCCTGGTGGGTATCGTGGGCAAGGCGTGGGATAGGGGCCTGCGTCTGTGCCTGTTGGCAAAAGATGGCGAGCAGGCCCAGCGGTTGGATCAACTGCTCTGGACCACGCCGCTCCACCCTTTTTTGCCCCACGGGCTGTGGAATGGTGCCGATCCGGTGTTGCAACCCATCCTGATCAGCCTGGAACCCGATACGCGCAACCAGGCCACCGTGCTTTTGTTGGCGGCCCCCTGCCTGGTGGCAGATCCCATGTCATTTGATCTGTTGGTGGATTTTGTCCCGGGCTCTGCCCCCGCTGTGCTGGAGGCCAGTCGGGCACGCTATCGACACTATCGCAATCTGGGATGCAACATGGAATATTGGACCCAGAATCCCCAGGGGGGGTGGCAACAGCAAGAGCGTCGACCGACGGCAAGTTAAACTTTGCTTTATTGCAAAAAAAGTTGAAATTACGATTCGGAGCCGTTTATACTGCCTGCGCAAAACATGTTGTGGGTGGGTGTCATCACTTAATCATTGACCGCAAGGAGCAGATTGAATGAAACTTAAAGGAGTGTTGGCCGGATTGGTGTTTGCTTCCGTTGGTTTGGCTGGGGCAGCCTATGCAGATTGCGTCATCCATTATGAGCGGACCGCATGTCAGGGTAAAGAAGCGGAATCTTTCAAAAAATGCGATGGCAAAGCTGCGTGCGACAAGACTGTGAAAGATGCTGCCAGCAAGGAGGCTTGTGCAGCGGTCGCCCTCAAGGCCTGTGACAACGATCGGTTGGACATCACCAAGTACAAAAAGATCACCGCGGATTTTGGTGGTCAGGCTTTGGTGGGTGGTTTCGATGCAACGGGCAAGGCGAATGCGGCAGGCAACAATTTTTGTGCGGCGGATCGTCCCGATTTGAACAAGTGCCAGTGATGACGGTCTGTATCTGACATGGAGACCGGGGGATCTGTTTTCTCCCGGTGGATGTGTGCGAACAGATGTTTCTCCCCGCTGGGGACCATTGCGGTCCCCAGTTTTTTTTTCTCTATTGGGAGGGGGTGGCGTTGGGATCCTGGGAGCCAAACATGCCCCGTTCAATATAGGCGCACAGCAGATGTCCCACCAGGATGTGCCCCTCCTGGATGCGCGGTGTGATGCTGGATGGCAGTTTCAGACAGAGGTCACACAGGGGGGCCATGGCTCCACCGGAGGCTCCCGTCAATCCCACCACATGGAGTCCCCGTTGTCGGGCGGTTGTTATGGCCTTGAGGATGCTGGCAGAGTTTCCAGAGGTGCTGATGGCCAGGAACAGATCTCCCGCAACCCCGTTACCCTCAATCTGGCGGGCAAAGACCATTTCGTAGCCATAATCGTTGCCGATGGCGGTCAAGATGGAGCTGTCCGTTGTCAGGGCCAATGCGGGTAGTGCGGGCCGATCAAAATAGAATCGACTGACCAGCTCCCCCGCGATATGCTGGGCATCGGCGGCTGAGCCGCCGTTACCGGCGATCAGCAGCTTGCCACCGGCTTGATAGACCCGCAGGGCCAGATCACACACCTGTTGCAGGGTGGCCAGCCAGAGGGGATCATCCAACAGGCGTTGTTTTACTGCCAGACTCTCCTGAATCTGCTCTTGCAGGAAGCTCTCTTTCATCGTTTTTTCACCACCAGAACCGGTACCTCGGCCAATTGCAACACCTTTTCGACGGTTGCGCCCGGCAGCAGGTTGGCCAGGCCTGTTGTGCCGCTGTAACCCAGAACAATCATGTCTGCTTTGAGCTTTTTGGCGGTATGGACAATTTGACTGGCGGGCTGGCCATGGATGACCAGCGTCTCCAATCCCACTTTGGCCTGTTTGGCCTGTTTGGCCAGATCATGCTCCTTGACAAAGGCCTTCATGGTGTCGGCCGCCACCTCCAACACGGGGCGCAGAGCCTTTTTCAACTCTTTCTTCTTGTATTGCAGGTCAGGATTTACCGTGGCTTCATAGGCGACATGCAGCAGATGCAGGCGGCTTTCCAACGCTGTACCCAGGGTGAACGCCTCCTTTACAGCCGCCAGACTGTCTTGTGTAAAGTCAACAGCGACCACAAGGGTGCGAAAATTATCGTGGGACATAAAAGGCTCCTGAGGTATGGCAAATCTGACAAGAATGCAAAGCGTGGCTTGTATACTTACTGAAAGGTAGCTAAGATTAGCCGCAATCAGATCCCTTGGCAAGTTCATCTTTCGCGCCTGTGCAGTGGACCGGAAGCGGGCGGGAAGGGGGTGGGACAATTGTAACAACTCAATTTCTCAAGGAAAACAGAACGATGAAAACCCGAATTTTCGTTGGATCCTTGTTGGCTGCGCTCCTCACTTTTTCCGGAGTAGCCAATGCGGAGCCTTCCCAAACCCGGAAACCGTTTGATGCAGCGGAATTCAATCGGTTTGTGGTGGATTATCCGTCTGCGTCCCAATGGTTGACGGAGAAGGGGCAACGGTATGGTGGAAACACCCCCTGGGCAATGTCCGGGATGCGTTATGATCAATCATTTATCAAATTTTTGCAGGGAAAGGGTTGGGATGCGGACCGTTTTTTTTATCTCCTGGACCACATCAACATGGGGCTGATGACCAGTCAGTCTGAAGCAAGGCAGGATGCCATCAAGGCCCAGTTGGAGCAGCAGAGGACAAAGATGCAGGCCCGGATGGCAGAGAGTCAACAGAAGTGGCAGGCACAGATGCAGGAGCAGACCCGTTCTTCTCTCGAAACGGCGCAGGCCCAGTGGAAGACCCAGCGGGAGCGGGTGATCCGGGATCCCAACCTCTCTCCGGCCCAGAAGCAAAACATGTTGGCCCAGTTGGATCGTGTGGAGCCCGGGACAGAGGCGGTCAACCCGGAGGCACAGCAGGCGCGGATGCGCAAGCAACAGCAGGATTGGTTGGTCAATCAAAAAAAGCAGGTCATGAGCAATCCGAACATTCCGCCGCAGCAGAAGCAGGAGATTGTGGCCAATTTGGATCGTTCCATGAGCATGCTCAACGCGCCCCAGCCCCAGCCTCAGTCCCAGCCTCAGGGTGGGGCTAATGTCAATGGTTCTCCCAATGCCGCTCCGGCAGATCGGCAGGCCCAGATGGCAGAGCGGCATGCCCAGATGCAGGCACAACAGAAACAGTGGATTGAGGCGCGCATGAAGGAGTTGCGTGACAATCCCACCGTTCCGCCGCCACAAAAGCAGCGGATGTTGGAGCAGATGCAGCAAAACTTGACCAATTTACAACAGGCAAGTGCGCAGCCCAAGGAGGCGGCCGGGCCCATTCCAGGCCAGGAGAGTGCCTTGATCAAACAGAATCGGCAAAAGTTGACGGAGATCTTTTTCCCGGACATGTAACCGGTGCATTTCCAGAGCAGGCGAACCCAGGGGGGGGCACCCCCCCCCGTATAACGGGTATGCTTTCGCGAAAAAAAAACAATTGCAGGGGTCCGGGGACCGTCACGGTCCCCGGTGGGGTGCAGGGGCGAAGCCTCATATGCGCTAACATGATGGATATGCCCTTGCTTTTTCTGATCTTTTAAAACAATTGCAGGGGTCCGTGGACCGTCACGGTCCCCGGTGGGGTGCAGGGGCGAAGCCTCATATGCGCTAACATGATGGATATGCCCTTGCTTTTTCTGATCTTTTAAAACAATTGCAGGGGTCCGGGGACCGTCACGGTCCCCGGTGGGGTGCAGGGGCGAAGCCCCTGCATGTAAGGGCGCGCTTTTACCGAAGCAAATTTCCGCAGGAAATTTGCGCAGCGCGCCCAAAACGCCCCGCAGGGGCACTCCTGGAGGGCGGCAGCCCGACCGAAAGCTGGCCAAATCGGGCATGGCTTGGAAAAAAAACGGTTCTGGCCTTGTATCAAGCAAAAAGCTGACTATCCGGACGTTCTGGTTTCGAAAAAAAACGGTTCTGGCCTTGTATCAAGCAAAAAGCTGACTATCCGGACGTTCTGGTTTCGAAAAAAAACGGTCCTGGCCATGTGTCAAACAAAAATCCACATATCCACAAGTTCTGGTTTCTTATCCAAACATTTTCCGTAACATAACCGTGCGAGTCGGGCTGCCGCCCTCCCAAGGTCGCCCCTGCGGGGCGGTTTTGTGCGCGTTGCGCCCATTTTCTGCGAAAATGGGCTTTGGGAAAACGCGCATCTCATGCAGGGGCTTTGCCCCTGCACCCCACTGGGGACCGTGACGGTCCCCAGACCCCTGCAATTGTTTGGAAAGATTGACAGGATAAAGGAAGGGTATCGCAACCACGTTAGCGGATGCAGGGGCTTCGCAACTGAGAGCGGAAACCCTCTTCAGGCAACCCCCACTTTGTCCTCTGCACTGCTGGTCAAATAGGCCATCAAAGCCTCCTGAATGGGCTTGAACAGATGGCTTACCCGATCCAGTTCCGTGTGCGCCTCCTCCCAGTTTTCATCCCGTACCGCTTCGTAAAGGGAGCGGGTCGGTTTTTGCAGAATGGGAAAGATGGTATTGGCCATGCTGCCCTTGACCACATGCGCAGTAGCCCGCGCCGATTGATAACTGGTCTGTTCAATATCCCGCCGCATGGTACTCAACAACTCCAGGAACTGCTCTGCCAACAGATCAGCCACTTCGCGAAAATCTTCTTCCTGAAGACCGATGGAACGCATGGAGCGCAATAAAGCCTCCATATCGATACGTTCCGGCTGTACCGCATCCAAAGCCTGCTCTCCCGCTGGCACCTCGATTGACTCTCTTTCCTGGGGAGAGTCAACAGGCGCAGTGGGACGGAGCAGGGAAAAATAGCGCAATTGACCACGCAGATCAGCCATGCTCATCGGTTTGGAAAGAAAACCATCCATTCCACTGGCGCGAATTTTTTCTCGACTCTCCGGAGTAATGTCGGCAGTAAAAGCGATGATCGGGGCGGCGGTCCTGCCCAACTCTCTTTCCAGCGCGTGGATGGCCGATGTGGCCGCAAAACCATCCATCATCGGCATCTGGCAATCCATCAGAATCAGGTCAAAGGCGCGCTCCTTCACCAACTCTATCGCCTCATAACCGTTGATCGCAGTGATGATCTGCTCCGGGCGATACCCGATATTGATCAACATGCCACGGGTTACCACCAGATTGGCCTGCTGATCATCCACGATCAATAGACACCCCTCGCTACTCACCGACTCCCCGCCCTGATGCGACAAAGGATCGACTTGAGCCCCCCCACGCACGGGAGCCGTATGGGGCTGGGCATGATGGCTGCCCTGATTGGTGATCAGCCATTCGATGGCGGCCACCAACCGTTCCGCATTGATCGGCTTTTTGAGACAAATGGCCGTGCCGGGCAACTCGGTGGCCTGGTCCCAACCCTGATCCAACAGATCGGTCAATAAAATAAAACGCAGATCGGCCTTGCAACGAAACAGTTGACTCAACTCCCGTCGATCATTGCTGCCCGGTCGCTGATTGCACAGCACCAGGTGATAAGGGGCTCCCTGACTGTCCGCCTGCCGTAAAATTTCAACGGCATTGGCCACTTCGGTCACATGATCCAGGCTGGCCCCGTGGGCGAACAGAGCATCCGCCACCAACGTGCGCAGCAACCCGTCATGGGCAATGGCCAACGCCTTGATACCCCGGAAATGTTGCTCCTTCACCACCCGGACTGCAGCGTTTTGCTGTTTTTCCAACTGCACAGTGAAATAAAAAACGGAACCGGAGGGGGCATGGGGATTCGGCTCTATGTTGATCTCACCCGCCATCATCTCCACCAAGTGTTTGCAGATGGAGAGACCTAATCCGGTACCGTCGTGGCGGCGGGTGGAAGAGGAGTCGGCCTGGGTAAAACGGCGAAAAATAATCTCTTGCTCCTCGGGCAATATGCCGACACCGGTATCCCGTACTTCAAACAGCAGGTCGATGTGTTCCGAATCACTGTGGATGGGACCACCATGCAACTCCACACTGCCTTTTTCCGGGGTAAACTTGATCGCATTACCCAACAGGTTGATAAAAATCTGTTTTAAGCGAATAGGATCGCCCCGTACCGCAGTCATGGGAACATCCGGGAAAAAGGCGGTCAGTTCGATCCCTTTGGCATGTGCCAACGGTGCCACCGTCATGGCGGACTCATAGACCAAGCGGCGCAGATCAAAATCCACCTTGTCCAAAGTGAACTGTTCGGCGTCCATCTTGGAAAAGTCAAGCACATTATTGATCAATGTCAGCAAGGTGTTGCCCGCTCCCATGGCGAGATCCACCCGCTCCCGATCAGGCAGGCTGATCTCAGAGGCGCGCAGCAACTCCAGCATACCCAGGATGACATTCATGGGTGTGCGAATTTCATGGCTCATGGTTGCCAGAAAGGCACTCTTGGCCTGGCTGGCCGACAAGGCCTCATCCCGGGCCACCGCCAAATCGGCCGTGCGCTCCCGCACCTGCTCTTCCAGCGAGCCGGCCAGATTTTTGAGTGCCAAATAGGAGGATTGCAGATTGTCCAACAAACCCTGAAAGGCGGCTGCCAGCTCACCCACCTCATCCGTGCCGGTGAGGGTGAGCTTGCGCTCGGTATCCCCGGCGGCAATGCACTGCACGGTATGGGTCAAATGGCGGATCGGCAGGGTCAACTGCCGGGTGGCCAGAATGATCAAAATGCTTAACCCGAATGCAACCCCCAGTGAGAGCTGCAACATGTCGTACCAGTACCGCTCTGCCCGTTCCACTGTCGGGGCACTGGAGGCCACCGCTACCATGAGCAGATAACGGGAGGGGCTGACCGGGTCAAAGTAGAGCCGTTGATAGACCAGATGCATGGCCTGTTTGGGCAACTTGACCTGGACCGGTGGTGTCACAAAAAAGGAGCTCTGATGACGCACAGGGGGGGTGGAAGGGGGATTGTCAAAATAAAAATTGACCGATGGAAAATAACTTTGCAACCGCTTGTTGTCATAAGAGGGCGCAGCAGTTGCCTGGGATTGAGAGGCATTTGAGTCTTTGTACTCCTCCTGCAGCATTTTTTTGCTTTTGTCGGAAATGTAGAGTAACTGGCCAGCGGAATCAGCCAGCAGAACATGGACCGCAGGATTGGTCTGCTTGAAGAGCATCCTGGTCAACCTGTCAAAATCTTCGCTGATTGTCAAGATGCCCAGCCGTTCATCTTCATCGGAAAAAACGGGCACTGCCATGCGCAACAAGGGTTGGCTGGGAGCGGTGACAAAATCCTGCTCCAGCGGTTGGAGACGGTTGACCAGGGTGAATTGACGCGGATTCAGGCGGAGGGCACGTTGAAAATAGGGTTCGTCCCCCTCCGCGCGCAACAGTTTTGTCGCCACCCGGAGCAACTGACCATCTGCCTGGCGTTCCACTCGCACCAACTCCTGCCCCTTTGGGGTCGCCTGCAATAAATTGATCTGTGCATGCGTGGGTTGATGCGCCATAATGGTGGCAAATTCTCTGGCAACCGAATCCAGTGATGGCCGCAAGGATTCCGAGCCACTGGTTGCCGTTTCCGGGTTTGCGGGTGGGAAGGACTGCAGAACCTCTGTGGAATCGGCCAGCATGGCCAGGTTTGTGTGCAGTTCGTGCAGATGCAAAATATACTGGTTGGACTTGCGTGACAGTTCGCTGTTAATATCGGTAAAGGATTGCTCGTCCAGTAATTTTGTTACACTGGACAAGCTGACATAACCAACCAGCACCACACCCAGCACAGTAAAGACCAGGGTGAGCAGGGCAATCTTGGCGGGTAGTTTAAAAAACGGTTTCATATCATGCGATGCAAGGGCTGAATTGAGCAGACAACGACCCCCCCACAATACACATATAAAACCTTTCTGGACAGAGTGATTTAATCTAATCCCCCAAAAAAAGAGTTGAGCTGTTGTTTTTCCCATCCCCGGCACCGAAAAGAGGCAGTTAACGATGGCATTGATTGGCATGCGTGACCTTTCCATCCGCTTTGGTGGTCCCCCTTTATTGGAGGAGGTCAGTTTTTTTATGGAACCCGGTGAGCGGGTCTGCCTGGTTGGGCGCAATGGAATGGGCAAGACAACCCTGATGAAACTGTTGGCGGGGGAGCTGCAACCAGACAGTGGGGAGGTGGTGCGACAACGGGGATTGCGGGTGGCCCGGTTGGAACAGGAGGTGCCAGAGGGGCTTATGGGCACCGTATGGGAGGTGGTGGCGGCTGGATTGGGTCCACTCAGCAGTGCGTTGATCGACTATCATCAGGCCAGTCTGAGGTTGGAACAGAGTGGGGGAGCGGCTGCATTGCGGGCCTTGGAACAGGCGCATGAGGCGTTGGATCGGCTGTCGGGTTGGGGCGAGCAGCAGCGGGTGACAGAGTTGCTGACCCAGATGTCCTTGCCTGCAGAGATGCCCTTCTCTGACCTCTCCGGGGGGATGAAACGCCGCGTTCTGTTGGCACGTGCCCTGGTCACCGAGCCGGACCTGTTGTTGTTGGATGAGCCTACCAACCATCTGGATCTGGCTGCCATTCAATGGCTGGAAAACTTTTTAAAACCGGATACCGCTGGACGTTCGTTTCGTGGCACCCTCTTTTTTGTCTCCCATGACCGTCTTTTTTTGGATCGGTTGGCGACCCGTATTCTGGAGCTGGATCGGGGCAAATTGACCGACTGGCCGGGGGATTATGCCACCTATCGGCAGCGCAAAGAGACGGCTCTCGAGGTGGAAGCGGCTCAACAGGCTCTGTTTGATAAAAAATTGGCCTTGGAGGAGAGTTGGATTCGGCAGGGCATTCAGGCCAGGCGAACCCGCAACGAAGGGCGGGTTCGTGCCCTGGAGCGGTTGCGGCGGGAGCGACGCGCCCGCCGGGAACGACCGGGTTCAGTGCGCATGCAACTGGAGATGGGGGAACTTTCCGGCAAGGTGGTGGTGGAGGCGCGCCAGGTGAGCTATCGCTACCACGATACCCTTTTGATCGACCAGTTTTCCACCATCATTCAGCGCGGCGACAAGGTGGGTGTGATCGGTCCGAATGGGGTGGGCAAGAGTACCCTGCTACGGTTGTTGTTGGGGGAACTTAAACCGAGCCAAGGCTCGGTCCACCTGGGTACCCGGTTGGAAGTGGCCTATTTTGACCAGTTGCGCACCCTGCTGGATGATCAGAAAACGGTGATTGAAAGTGTGGGAGAAGGTCGGCAGGAGGTGCTGTTCAACGGCAAAACACGCCATATTATCAGTTATCTGCAAGATTTTCTCTTCACTCCGGATCGGGCCCGTTCGCCGGTCAGTATATTGTCGGGAGGGGAACGCAACCGCCTGTTGCTGGCGCGTCTTTTTCTGAAAAGTTCCAATGTGTTGGTGATGGATGAGCCGACCAACGACCTCGATGTGGAAACACTGGAGCTGTTGGAGGCGTTATTGGTGGATTATGCCGGTACTGTTTTGTTGGTCAGCCATGACCGGGCCTTTCTGAATAATGTGGCAACCTGTACCCTGGTGTTTGAGTCAGAGGGGCGCATCGGGGAGTATGTGGGGGGGTATGACGACTGGTTGGCGCAACGGGCTCCAGAGCCATCCCCCGTGCTGACCAGCAAAAAGGGGCGGTCGGAGGAGACACGTGCCTCGCTCCAGGTGCGCAAAGAGGAGCGGGATCGCGGGCGCAAAAAACGGTTGAGTTTCAAGGAACAGCAGGAACTGGCGGCCTTGCCGGGGCAGATTGAGCTGTTGGAGGGAGAACAGCGGCTATTGCAGCAGCTGTTGGCTGATCCCGAATTTTATCGTCGTGCAAGCAGTGAAGTGGTTGCCACCACTGGTCGTTTGGAGGCGTTGGAACAGGATCTGGCCCTGGCCTACGAGCGGTGGCAGCGATTGGAAGAGTTGGCCAACGAAGGATAGATAAAAGAGGCCCGGACATGGATACAGCAGACGACAAAACCCCCTATCAAAATTTGACCCCGGACACCATTCTGGATGCAGTTGAGTCGGCGGGGTATGTCTGCAATGGCAGCCTGTTTGCCCTCAACAGTTATGAAAACCGTGTCTATCAGATAGGCATTGAGGGGGGGCAACCGCTGGTGGTCAAATTTTATCGTGCCGGACGCTGGTCTGATGCAGCCATCCTGGAGGAGCACCATTTTTGTCAGGCCCTGCAGGCCGCAGAGTTGCCGGTGATCGCGCCGTTGGCCGATGGTGCCAATCAGACCCTTTACCGCCATCAGGGTTACCGTTTGGCCCTCTATCCGCGTCAGGGGGGGCGGGCCCCGGAGTTGGAGCATATGGCCAATTTGGAACAACTGGGGCGTTTCATGGGTCGCATCCATGCGGTGGGTGCCCTGGAGCCTTTTGCCGAGCGTTTGGTTTTGGATGTGGACAGATGGGGGGTTGTTGCCGTGCGGCAGGTGTTGGAGAGCGGTTTTATGCCTGCGCATCTTGTTGAAAGTTATAAAATTATAACGACGGCGGTGCTTTCGACCATTCGCGAGGCTTTTCAGCAGGTCAGTCGGCTGTGCAACATTCGCCTGCATGGGGACTGTCATTCAGGCAACATGTTGTGGACCCCCACGGGCCCTTATTTTGTCGATTTTGACGACACCTGCATGGGACCGGCCGTGCAGGATTTTTGGATGTGTCTATCCGGAAGTCGGGCAGAGCAGTCGGTGCAGTTGTCTCACCTGTTGAAGGGCTATCAGATGTTTTATCGCTTTAACCGGGGGGAGTTGGTGTTGATAGAGCCGTTGCGCACATTGCGCATGATGCACCATGCGGCCTGGATTGCCCAGCGTTGGGAGGATCCGGCCTTTCCCAAGGCTTTTCCCTGGTTTAATGGGCCGCGTTACTGGGAGGAGCATCTTTCCGCTCTGCAGGAGCAGGCTGTGCTGTTGCAGGAACCGCCGTTGGAGTTGGTAGAGTTGTACTGAGGCAGGATTGCGCTACTCTTCCACTATTGCAGGGGTCTGGGGACCGTCACGGTCCCCGGCGGGGTGCAGGGGTGGAGCCCCCATATGCGCTAACGTTGATGACCACGCCCATGCTTTTTTCTAATCTTTTCAAATTATTGCAGGGGTCTGGGGACCGTCACGGTCCCCAGTGGGGTGCAGGGGGTGTGTCCGAGATGTTTTTGCATCCATATTGACCGAGAAGTGTCAATCCGGGGAATTGTCCGTTCGCCCGGTAGCCTGATCCCCTTGTTGAAGGGCGACCTGACTACAA
>PEAG01000066.1 GCA_002753505.1 Magnetococcales bacterium HCHbin5
CTGCGCCCATTTGCTGCGCAAATGGGCTTTTGTGAAAGCGCGCCCGTTACATGCAGGGGCTTTGCCCCTGCACCCCACCGGGGACCGTGACGGTCCCCGGACCCCTGCAATCGTTTGAAAAGATTAAAAAAGCATGGGCGTGCTCATCATGTTGACGCATATGGGGCTTTGCCCCTGCACCCCACCGGGGAGCGTGACGCTCCCCGGACCCCTGCAATCGTTTAAAAAGATTAGAAAAAGCATGGGCGTGGTCATCATGTTGGCGCATATGGGGCTTTGCCCCTGCACCCCACCGGGGAGCGTGACGCTCCCCGGACCCCTGCAATCGCTTTGCGTACGAAAAACCCCCGCCGGAGGAGGACAATCCTGACCTGCGATAATGAATCAAGGCAAAACGCCAACCATCCATCCCACCCCGGCCGTCCTTGCAACCATAACCGGATAACCAACCGATTTTGAAAGAAACGTCCCCCTCCCGTTTTGTAACCATTGTCAATCAGAAGCATTTATATTATGTTGCAACATGGGTTGCTGTGTGCATCCACCCGATGGAACAGAGGATCTGCTGGACCCATTGCCAACCATCGGAACAACCCGAAGCAAAAAATTAACATTGGCAACCATGGCAGCATCTCTTTATAATGCTTGGTTCTTTTGAACCCCATGGGGATGCCGGATCGCCAACGTTTTCCGACCGGGTGGATGCCCCGAACGGAAGCAATGAACCGACCTAATTATAAACAGATGAAGGAGCAACTAAATGGCTGAGCTTTTTTCCGCAGAGTGGATGAACCGTTTCCAGGAAGAGTGGAACAAGGAACCCGACCTGACCGATGCACTGGGCAAAATCCATTTCAACTCAACCATCGCCTACGGCTTTGAGGGAGAGGCCACCCCGCGTGGGGTGCTGGTCGTCGAAGAGGGCAAAGTGGTCAAAAGCGGTGCCTTCAACAACGAATCCCTCAACTGGGATCTGCGCGCCAGCCAGGAAAACTGGGAAAAATGGATCGCCAAAGGCATCGGCATGATGGGCCTGGGCATGGCCTACACCACCCGCAAACTCAAGTTTGAAGTGGGAGATTACGGCGCAATGATCTCCGACCCCCGCATGGCCGCCCCGTTCATCAAAACCTTTGCGGTGATGGGTAAAGTGTAACCAGGTGGGCTGATCAACGATCCAACCCCCACCGGGTCGGATCCATGCAACAAGCAGCCATCAGGGGGAGTTCCAACACCCACGCGGTACCGGAACTTCCCCTGTTCCCTGTCCTGACCGGACTTCACCACCTCTGGATGGTGTCGTCGTCCGGCTTCAGACCGGGGCTGAAAGAGGGCTGCAGCCGCCCCCTGCAGGGCCGCAAAAAGAGATTCGGACGCCTCCCGCGCATGGAGAGGCGACGGCTCCAAACGATAAGACTTTTACCGGAATCGATGCAGACTGTCTGCTTCATTCATATTCAAGGGGACTGCGTACCATGTTAAACAGGAGAAAATTTTCCTTGGGGGTATTAACCCTCTTGGCGGGTTCTCTGTGGTGTTCCGGGGTGATGGCGGTGGGTAACACCAACACCACAGCCAGTGTGATCACGGTGGAATCCAGCACCATCGGTGCCACCACCACCTTGGGGGGCACCGTGGTCCCGTTCAAGGAGGTCGCATTTTCCGCACAAATGCCCGGTCGCATTGTCTATCTGGCAGGTGTTGAGGGGGATTGGTTCAAAAAGGGTGATATCCTGGTGGCACTGGATAACGACGACCTGCTGGCCAAACGACGCTCAGCCCAGGCCGCCTTGGCACAAGCGGAATCCAACTGGCGCAACGCCCGGGTCCAATATACCCGACAGGTCTACTCCGGCTCCAGCATGGGCTCCGACAATACCGGCATGGCAATGCCCAAACTGTTTGACCGCATGGTTACCATGCCCTTCAGCGATATGGTGGGGGCAGACAGCCCGGAACTGGCCCGTCGCGCACAAATTTATGCCCAGGGCACCGCCATCGATCAGGCCCGGCACGGCTTGGCACAAGCACACGCAGCCATCCAGGAGCTGGATGCCAAACTGCGGGATACCCGCTCCGTGGCCCCCTTCCCCGGCGTGATCATCACCAAAAGCGTGGAAAAAGGGGATACGGTCCAACCCGGCATGCCCCTGCTGAGCTACGCCGATACCCGAACCCTGCAGGTCAAGGTGGATGTCCCGGCCCGACTGATGCCAGGCATCAAAAAAGATATGGTGATTCCAGCCAAACTGGATGTGGGGGATACCCGCATCGAGACCAGGGTCTCCCAGATCTATCCCATGGCAGACCCCCAACGGCATACCGTGACGGTCAAACTGGACCTGCCCAGCGATGCCCCCGGTGGACCCGGCATGTATGCCGAGGTGATGATCCCGGATGTCACCACCCCCCTCAGAAACATGCCGACCATCCTGAAATCGTCTGTGCTTTGGCGCGGCAGTCTGCCCGCCGTCATGGTGGTCTCAGGCGGCAAAGAGCCGGAGCTGCGGATGGTGCGCCTGGGCGGGTTTGTTGACAACGATACGGTCAGCGTCCTCTCCGGCCTGCAGGTCGGTGAGCAGATCCTGGCCAATCCGGCCCAAAGCGGCGCAGCCTCCGGTTGGCGGGAACGCGGCCAAACGGAAGGCAACAAAAATACCAATCGATAACGACCTCCCCACTGCATCCACCCCGGCAGGGTGGATGCAGCTTGGCCGGAGACAGACTCGGTTGATGCAATGCTCCGACAGGAGACGGCACACACAGTGCCCTTTTGGAACGTGGAGGGAGGTCAGGTCTGGCCATATCGAAACGGTGGCAGATGCACCCTTGGCCCGCTTCCCTTCGCCTTCCCGGCACTCACCTTTCCCTAACATACTGGTTACGAACCAATGAGCACACACTTTAGCAAAGCAGATATGCCCCCCCCTCCCGATGAACGCGGCAAGGTGAAAGAGAAGCTCGGGGTTGCTGGCAATATGGCCAGAGTGTTTATCCACTCGCCACTGTCACCCCTGTTGCTGTTTGCTTGCCTGGGTATGGGGCTGTTGGGGCTGATCTTCACCCCGCGACAGGAAGACCCGCAAATCTCTGTGCCGATGGTGGATGTCTTCGTCCAGTATCCGGGAGCCTCTGCCGAACAGGTGGCCTCGTTGGTGGCCGATCCGCTGGAACGGATCATGAGCGAAATTGCCGGCGTCAAACATGTCTACTCCGCCTCGCAACAAGGGCAGGCCATGGTGACGGTGGAGTTCGTGGTGGGGCAGGATATGGAGGCCTCCCTGGTCAAACTGTATGACAAAATTCACTCCAACAAGGATAAAATTCCACCCGGTGTCACCGAACCCCTGGTCAAACCCAAGGCGGTGGACGATGTGCCCGTCGTCACCCTGACCCTCTGGTCCCCCGATGTGGACGACGCCGCCCTGCGGGTGCTGGCGTTGGATGTCCTGCAACAGATCAACGAGGTGAACAACACCAGCCAGGGCTTCGTGGTGGGCGGACGCGCCGAACAGATCCGGGTCGAAGTGTTCCCGGAACGGCTCTCCGGCTATGGCATCAGCCTGGACCAGATCGCCCAGACCATCAAGACGGCCAACAGCGAAACCGGCCTGGGTAAAGTGGAATCCGGCGACCAGGGCTTCAGCGTCTATACCGGTGCCTTCCTGAAAACCGCCCAGGATGTGGGTCGGCTGATCGTCGGCACCCGGGGGGGATCACCCGTCTACGTGCGTGATGTCGCAGATGTCTTTGCCGGACCGGAAGAGACCAGCCAACTGATCACCTACACCACCGGCCCCGCCCGGCCGGAGGGATCTCTGGCAGCCAACGGTCTGCCAGCCGTCACCATCGCCATCGCCAAGAAAAAAGGCTCCAACGGCGTCACCGTGGCACAAGGCGTGCTGAACAAGGTGGAAGAGCTGAAAGGACACCTGATTCCCAGCAATGTGCAGGTCTCCGTCACCCGCAACTATGGCGAGACCGCCAACGAAAAGGTCAATGAGCTGCTCTTCAAACTGATGGTGGCCACCATGGCGGTGACCGTGCTGGTCTGGTACTCCCTGGGCCTCAAACCGGCCATGGTCACCCTGATCGTGATTCCGGTGGTGATCCTGATGACCGTGTTTGCCGCCTGGGTGATGGGCTACACCATTGACCGGGTCAGCCTGTTCGCCCTGATCTTTTCCATCGGCATTCTGGTGGACGACGCCATCGTGGTGGTGGAAAACATCTATCGCCGCTGGCTGCTGGAAGACAAATGCTGCCCCGTCATCTCCGTCGATGCGGTGCGTGAGGTGGGTAACCCCACCATTCTCGCCACCTTTACCGTGATTGCCGCCCTGCTGCCCATGGGCTTTGTCAGCGGCATGATGGGCCCCTACATGCGCCCCATTCCGGCGTTGGGGTCGGTGGCCATGCTCTTTTCCCTGTTCGCCGCCTTTATTTTTACCCCCTGGCTGGCCATGTTGATCAAACCCAGCATGCGTTCCCTGCACAGCCATTCGGAAAAAGAGCACGCAACTTCGGAAAAGCTGGAAGGATTTTACCGGGTTGCCATCAACCAACTGCTGGACGACCCCCGCAAAGGCTGGGGATTCCTGGCGGCATTGGTGGGGGGATTTTTTCTGTCGCTGCTGTTTTTCTACACCAACGCGGTGACGGTCAAGATATTGCCGCTGGACAACAAGCCGGAATTCAACGTCGTACTCAACATGGAGGAGGGGACGGCCCTGCCCAAAACGGCCAATCTGGCCACCCAGATGACCAACATCATACGGGACAAGGTGCCCGAGGTGACCGCCCTGCAGACCTATATCGGCACGGCATCCCCCTTCAATTTTAACGGCATGGTGCGGCACTACTATCTGCGGCGCAACTCCTGGGAGGCGGATATCCAGGTACAACTGATCCACAAGAGCAAACGGAAACGGACCAGCCACGATATTGCCGTCGAGGTGCGTGGATTGCTGACCCCGCTGGCCAAGGAGATGGGAGCCACCCTGCAGGTGGTGGAGATGCCGCCAGGACCGCCTGTATTGCAGTCGGTGGTGGCGGAAATTACCGGTCCCGACGCCAACACCCGTCGCAAAACGGCGGCGGACATGGTGGAGATCTTTAAAAAGACGGCGACCATCGTCGATGTGGACAGCTATATGCAACAGCCCCATGAGATCTGGCGGTTCGAGGTCGATACGGAAAAGGCGGTGCGCCGTGGCATCTCCGTCGATACCATCAACCGCAACCTGGGCATGGCCATGGGCGGGGCCCAACTGGGGGATGTCAAGCGGGGCAGCGTGTTGGAACCGACCTATATTGTCATCCAGGTGCCCATGGAGGTGCGCTCCAAGATTTCCAGTCTGACCGAGCTGCCCATCAGCACCCCCAAAGGGGACACGGTTCCCCTGGGTGAGATGGGGCGGTTTGTCAAGGATACCAAGGATGAGTTGATCTTTCACAAGGATTTGCGCCCGATTGAGTATGTGACGGGTGAGGTGATGGGCAAGTTGGACGCGCCGATTTATGGCATGTTTGAGGTGGAAGATCTCCTGAAACACTATACCGCGCCCGATGGCGTCAAAATAAGCGGGGAGTTCATGGGACCGCCCAGCAGCTATACCAAATCCGCTTTTGAGTGGACCGGAGAGTGGACCGTCACCTACGAAACCTTCCGGGATATGGGGCTGGCTTTTGGGGTGGCGTTGATTCTGATCTATATGTTGGTGGTTTGGGAGTTTGGCAATTTTATCCTGCCAGCCATCATCATGGCACCGATCCCCTTGACTCTGTTGGGTATTGTGCCCGGCCACTGGCTGTTGGGTGCCAAATTTACCGCCACCTCCATGATCGGCTTTATCGCCCTGGCGGGTATCATCGTCCGCAACTCCATTCTGCTGGTGGATTTTACCCAGCAGGAGATCATGAAAGGTCTGACGGTGCGGGAGGCGGTCATTCTCTCCTGCAAGGCCAGAACCCGGCCCATCGTGATCACCGCACTGGCTCTGGTGGCGGGCTCTTCGGTAATTCTGGGGGACTTTATCTTCCAGGGCATGGCCATCTCCCTGCTGTTCGGCTCCCTGATCTCCACCATCCTGACCCTGCTGGTGATCCCTCTGGGGTGCGTCAGCGCGCGGCGGGCTTTCAACTTTCCCAAGGCACCCTATCCCAGATCGGTGCGGTTGGAGGTGCAGTTGCCGGAGAAGGTTAAGGAAGAGCAGTGTTGTGACGAGGAGGAGGCCAAGTGGGCGGTGGAGGAGTCCGAGGAGGAGTTTGGTGCCCTCCGGTTTGGAGCGATGAAGACGCCGGAGCCACAGGCTGCGCCGACCCCGGCAGCCCGGCCAACGGTCCAGGCCGCAAAGCGGCCAGACCCGGCGGGTGCGGAAGCGGTGCCGGAACCAACCCCAGAGGAGGCGGTCTCTAAAAAAGAGGCAGGCAGTCGGCGGGGCATTCGCCTGAAGCCAACCGCCCGCAAAGGGTCGGTCGACGGGGAATCCAACTAGATGTTGCCGTCCGCAAACCTGTTGACTCTGTTCGGCTGCACCGCACCTGTGGCGGCCGTCTGGTCGACGGGTCGCGGCGGGGTGGTGCAGATTGCGATCCGACGGATGGAGAGAGGGCTGTCGCGGGGGTTGAAAGGAGAAGAGACCCGAAGAGGTGTCATGGATGGAGTCCGAACTCTGGATGACGCCGCTGGCAACCGGGTCGTTGAACAACGTTTGGGCAGTACAGGAACATCTTGGCCATGACCACACAGAACCGGCTGCATGTGATACGATACCGATGCGCTACTTGGGAACGGTCAAAAACATTTCCTGCCGTGTCGCGGGATATGGCTGCAACGACCGGCATGGGCGGTGTGGTACCGGCGGGATCGGGCTTTGTGGGGTTTCATGCGCTGTTGTCCTTGTTGTTGTTTGGGATTTTGTTGTGGCCCGGGTGTGGGCTGGCTGGTTCACCGGATTGGGGTACCGGATTTTACCGGTTAAACCCTGCCAAGGAGCCCGCTTTCAGCTCGGAATCAAACCGGACGTTGGAGCCGCGCCGTACGGATCGGGAGGACCGTTTTCAGGAGCCGCCCCCGCGTTCTGATCCCCGCCGGGCACCTCCCCGCGAGTGGCCCGATGATTCGGTTGGCGGCGAGCGCAGTCGTTACGACAACCGTCCCTGGGGTGAGGTGCCTCCCGAGTGGCGCAACGAGGATCTGAATCGCCGGGCTCCTGCGGATGATTATGCGCCGGTGCGACCTCCTGCCCGTTATTATGATGCACCGGAGGAGTCTCCCTGGTCCGCGTCGGAGGGGGCCGTGCGGGGAGAACGCAACAGTTGGGACTATCCTTATCCACCGGAGCGGGAGTATCGCCGTCGGGATTCGCGCTCTTCCTATCCCTATTATGAGGATCGTGTGGGGGAACGGGTTTATCGCCGTCGCCCGCCACCGTACTATTATGATGGGGGCAACGGCTGGTGGGATGCGCCATGAACCGCCGGAGGGTGTGGGGAATTGTGTTGTTGACGTTGGCCTTTGTGCCCGGTCTCAGCCGGGCGGCCCCGCAACAGCTTGTGGAATTTTCTGCGGAGGTGACGCGCACCGATGCCAGCCATCCGGAAACGCCCACCACTGGCATGATGTATGTGGGGCGTGCCGGCATTCGCACCGAGACCAGTCAGGACAAGCAGGCGGTATGGATGATTTTCAAGCCGACCAGCAAGCTGGTCTGGACCGTTTTTCCACAACAGCGCACCTATATGGAGCGTACCGGCCTTGCGCTGGAGTGGCCGCCGCTGCCGGAGGATGAGAACAGCCCTTGCCGCGACAAAAAGTTTAGCTGCAAGAAGGTTGGGGTTGAGACGGTCAATGGGCGTTCCACCCTCCATTGGAGCATTCAACTGGTGGGGGAGAAGGGAAAAGAGTCCGGCTATGCCCATCTATGGGTTGATCCCCGTTTGAATGTGGCCATTCGTGAGAGCTATGCGGATGGTTTGACGGTTGAGATGCGCCGTATCCAGGAGGGTGTTCAACCCGCTTCGTTGTTTGAGTTGCCTGCCGGTTATCAACAGGTGGCATTGCCAGCCTCTCCCGCCTCGACCGGGGTTAACAAGAAATAGTCGCAACCCGGCTTTTATCGCCGTTTTTTTTAACGATTGCGGAGAGTTCTGTCAGGTACGGCAGGCAACCTCTCATAAGGGTGGATCGTTGCCTATCCCATGGCAGGAGACAATCTGGCTGCTGATTATTCTGGTCACACTGGCCGGTGTGGCGATCGGGCAGTTGCCCGGCTTGGCCATGAACCGGGCCAGCCTCTGCATGGCCGGGGGAACACTGCTGGTTTTGTCGGGAGCCATCTCCCGTGAGACGGCCTTTCAGGCCATCAACATGGATACCATCATTCTGCTGCTGGCCATGATGGTATTGAATGCCCACCTGCGCCTGGCAGGATTTTTTGCCTGGGTGGCGCACAAAACGGTGGCGGCCCGTCTGCCGCCATCCGCCCTGCTTGCCCTGCTCATGGGGGTGGCCGGAACCCTGTCAGCCCTTTTTTTGAATGATACCATCGTCCTCTCCTTTACCCCCCTGGTGCTGGAGGTGGTGCTGGTGGTGGGACTGCCCACCACGCCATTCCTGATCGCGTTGGCGGTCTCCGCCAACCTGGGCTCGGTTGCCACCCTGATCGGCAACCCGCAAAACATGCTGATCGGCATTGCGTCCGGCATCTCTTTCCAGGACTTTTTGTTCCGGTTGGGACCGGTGGCCCTGGGCGGATTGGTGATCGCTTGGCTGATTTTGCTCCTGCTCTATCGGCGGGAGCTCTCTCACTATCCGAGCAATCCGGCCCCTGTGCGTGCGCTGACACTGAATCGCCCGCTGTTGTGGAAAAGCCTGCTTGCAACCCTGCTGTTGGTGGGGGCACTGTTGGCGGGCATGCCGGTCTCCCTGGCCGCCCTGACGGCGGCAACCCTGCTGCTGATCAGTCGACGCCGGCCCGCCGACCATGTTTTCCAGGAGGTGGATTGGGGGCTGCTCGTCTTTTTTGCCGCCCTCTTTGTGGTCACCCGGGCGGTGGAGACCACGGGCTTCAGCAGTCGCCTGCTCACAATCATGCTGGGAGAAGGGGGGGAGGGTGTCGGCCCGACCTCCCTGGCCGTGATCAGCCTGCTGCTCAGCAATCTGCTCTCCAATGTGCCGGCCGTGCTGCTGTTGCGCCCCCTGGTGATCGAGCTGCCCTGGGCGGAGACCGCCTGGTTGACCCTGGCCATGGCCACCACATTGGCGGGCAATCTCACCTTGCTCGGTTCGGTGGCCAACCTGATCGTGGCAGAGAGTGCCCGCCGACAAGGGGTCACCTTGGGGTTCTGGAGCTATCTGCAGGCCGGCCTGCCCATCACCCTGGGCAGCCTGCTGTGGGGAATCTACTGGTTAAAGCCTTTATAACAGCTTGAACTTGTTCTGGAAGGGCTGCTGCAAATAGTTCTCCCCATTTGGCGAGAAACTCTCTATAATCGCCTGACGCGGCGGATTGTCGGCAGGCAAACATGGCATGGTCAAACGTTACAAGAACCCAGAGAGGTGAACAGATGAAACAGCTTTTATTCTATGAAGAGCCGGTGGCTCTCAACAAAGAGCGGCACAGGGCTTTCAAGATTGACAGTAGTGGGGCAAATTTTTCTTTTGCCAAGAAGACCAATTCAGTCATCATCACCGGAATGGAATTTGTTCACATCGCCAAGGAGTATCCTGTCGTTTTTGCCAAGGCGGGCGACCGGGTCATTCCCTTGGCGTTGCTGGGGTTGCGCAACGACGAAAATCTTTTTGTCAATGATACGGGGAGGTGGGACGCACGTTATGTGCCTGCGTTTGTGCGTCGTTATCCCTTTGTGTTGGCGGATTCGGGTGATGGCAATCTGGCAGTCTGTATCGACGAAGGGTTTGCCGGTTTTAATACCGAAAGGGGGGTTCCCCTCTTTGATGAGGCGGGGGAGCAGGCTCCCTTGTTGGAAAATGCCATCCGCTTTTTGAAAGAGTACCAAGGCCAGAATCAGCGGACGGAACTTTTTGTCAACCGCTTGCAGGATATGGATTTGTTGACCGAGTTGACGGCACGGGCTGAGTTGGCGGGTGGGGTCAAGTTTTCCATGGGTGGTCTGTTGGTGGTGGATGAAAAAAAATTGATGGAACTGCCGCAGGAGAAGGCGTTGGAGCTGTTTCGTTCCGGGGAGTTGGGTTGGATTTATGCGCATCTGCTCTCTCTTTCCAACATGAGCCGTCTGGCGGAAATATTGGGCAAGCTCGGGGGTGAGTCGGTGCGGGTCAATTAGTCTGTGTTTTTTAAACGATTGCAGGGGGCTGGGGAGCGTGACGCCTTCCAGGCCCCTGCAATCGTTTTAAACAGATTCAACAAGGCAGGTAAGGAGCAATCATGTCTGACGCGGGGGGCCTGTTGCAGGCATGTGGGGGACGCATCAAGCTGTTGGCCCTGACAGGTATCCGTTCGGAGTATGATCTGCTTTTTCCCCTGTTGAACGCCTTGCATGCAGATGCGGCGTTTGAACTGGGCATCGTGGTCTGTGGGGCACACCTGACGGATCTGCACCACCATTCGGTGCAGCAGATTGAGGCAGATGGCCTGCCTATTGTGGAACGGCTGGAGACCCTGCTCCACTCCAGCAGCCGGGTGGGCAAGGTGAAGTCCAGTGGCCACCTGTTGACCGCTTTGGGCCAGACCCTGGGCCGGGAGCAGCCGGACCTGCTGCTGCTGTTGGGGGATCGGGAAGAGGTGGTGGTCGGCAGTCTGGCCGGTCTTTATATGGGTATTCCCGTGGTTCATCTGGCGGGTGGTGACTCCCTCCATGGCGGTTGCCCGGATGAGTGGGTACGCCATGCGGCCAGCAAAATGAGCCATCTGCACCTGACCATGGCCGAAGCCCATGCGCAGCGGTTGTTGGCTCTGGGTGAGGAGCCCTGGCGGGTTCATGTGGTGGGCAGCGGAGGGGTGGATCGGTTGCGCAAGGAACCGCCGGTTGCGTTGGAAAAGCTGGCGGAGAGTCTGGGCAGGCAAATTTTTTCTCCCTATGCCGTTTTGCTGTTTCATCCCCTGATGGATGCGCATTGCCAGGAGGGTGGGGCCCAGGTTGCCCTCTGCCTGGAGGCCATGTTGCGTGCGGGCCTGCATATCTTTGTGGGGGCTCCCAACAGTGATCCCGGCTATCAGGGGGTGGTCGATGTGATTCATGCCTATGCGCAGCGGCCCGAGGTGACGCTTTACCGTCATCTGCCCCGTTCGACCTTTGTTGCCTTGCTCCGGCAGGCTCGTTGTCTGGTTGGCAACTCCTCCATGGCTTTTCATGAGGCACCCTATTTGGGGCTGCCGGCGGTCAATATTGGCGACCGGCAGCGGGGGCGTTTGGGAACCCACACCATTCAGTCGGTTCCTTTGGAGGCCGAGGCCATCCATCAGGCTGTGCAGCGGGCTGCCTTTGATGCCGACTATCGGGCCACTGTGCAGCCGGGCAATACCTTGTACGGGGATGGGTACATGGCGGAACGGAGTGTTGCGTTGTTGAAAAACTTGCCGGACAAGGCCCGCTTGCTGGCCAAGCGGATGACCTATTAGGGGCACAACACGTTTTGTCCCCGCTCGGGGCAGAGCCCCATGACATGATTGTGGTCTTCTTTTAAACGATTGCAGGGGTCCGGGGAGCGTCACGCTCCCCGGTGGGGTGCAGGGGCAAAGCCCCTGCTGAATTGCGCGTTTTCCCAAAGCAAATTTTCGCAGAAAATTTGCGCAACGCGCACAAAACCTGCCCCGCAGGGGCAGACTCCTGGAGGGCGGCAGCCCGACGCGCACGGCTATGTTATTGACAATGCTTGGATAAAAAACAAGAACTTTCGGATGTTCAGCTTTTTGTTTTTTGACAAGAAGCATAACGTTCGGATATGCAGCTTTTTGTCTGACACAAGGCCAGGAGTGTTTTTTCTCCAAGCCATGCCCAATTTGGCCAGCGTTCAGTCGGGCTGCCGCCCTCCAGCAGTGCCCCTGCGGGGCGTTTTGGGCGCGCTGCGCCCATTTGCTGCGCAAATGGGCTTTTGGGAAAGCGCGCCCGTTACATGCAGGGGCTTTGCCCCTGCACCCCACCGGGGACCGTGACGGTCCCCGGACCCCTGCAATTGTTTTAACAGATTTTTATGAAGGCCCATGTCCACGACTGCTGCCATCCCCCAAACAGCCCCGTTCTTGATCGCCGAAGCGGGCGTCAACCATAATGCCGACCTCTCAATGGCCCTGCGGATGGTGGAAACCGCTGCGGAGATGGGGGCGGATGCGATCAAGTTCCAAACCTTCAAGGCCTCCGCACTGGTCAGCCGGAACGCTCCCAAGGCGGCCTATCAACAGTTGACCACCGATGGCAACGAATCCCAATTTGCGATGATTCGCAAACTGGAGTTGGATTGGCCAAGCCATCAACGCTTGCAGGACCACTGCCGGGCGGTCGGCATTCAATTTTTGTCAGCCCCCTTCGACCTCGCCAGCCTGGACTTTTTGCTGGACGCGCTGCAACTGGACACCATCAAGATTGCCTCCGGGGAGATTACCAACGGACCACTGCTGTGGCGGGCAGCGAGTCGCGGCCGACGGATCCTGCTATCCACCGGCATGGCAACCCTGGGCGAGGTGGAACAGGCATTGATGCTGCTGGCGGCTGGCTATCTGGGTCATGCGCCGACCGCCGGAGCCGCCGCCTACTGCTCGGCCGCCGGCCAGCAGCGATTGCGGGAACAGGTGGTCCTGCTGCACTGCACCAGTGCCTACCCGGCACCGTTTGATTCGATCAACCTGCGCGCCATGGATACCCTGGCCGCCGCCTTCGGCCTGCCGGTCGGGCTGTCGGACCACTCGGAGGGGATCGCCATGCCCATCGCCGCAGCGGCCCGTGGGGCGGTGGTGGTGGAAAAACATTTTACCTTGGATCGGAAGCTGCCAGGCCCGGACCATCTGGCCTCACTGGAGCCAACCGAGTGGGCAGCGTTGGTGCGCGGGGTGCGTGCGGTGGAGGCCGCGTTGGGTGATGGTCGTAAAATCCCGGCGGTGGCGGAGTTGAATACCCGTGATGTGGCGCGCAAGCGGTTGGTGGCATCCACCGCAATTGCCGCCGGGGAACGCTTTACCGAACAAAATCTGGCGGCCAAACGACCCGGTACAGGAGTCTCTCCCATGGCCTGGTGGCACTGGTTGGGGCGACAGGCCAAACGGGATTATGAGCCGGATGAACCGTTGGAGGAGGAGGGGAGATGATCGGCGGTGAACGGGTATTGGCCATCATCCCGGCGCGTGGAGGTTCCAAGGGGTTGCCGGGCAAAAACATCATGCCTCTGGCGGGTCGACCGTTGATTGCCTGGACCATCGAGGCGGCGTTGGCCTGTCCAGAGATTGACCGTTTGATTCTCTCCTCCGACGATGAGGTCATCATGGCGACGGCGCGACAGTTTGGCTGCGAGGTTCCTTTTGTGCGTCCCTCCCATTTGGCCACCGATACCGCTTCGGCGGTGGAGGTTGTGTTGCATGCTCTGGATCAATTGCCGGAGCGGTATGAGTGGTTGGTGTTGTTGCAACCCACTTCGCCGTTGCGTTTGGCGACGGATATTTCCGCCTGTTTGGTGCGTTGTCGGGCGGGGCGGTTTCCGAGTTGTGTCACGGTGATGCCGGCGGCCAAGAGTCCATTCTGGAGTTATTTCCTGGGGGCGGATCAGCGGATGACGCCGGTATTGGAGCGGGAACAGTTGCCTGCGGTCCGGCAGCAGTTGCCAGCGGTTTATACATTAAACGGGGCGGTGTACGTGGCAGGTTGTGACTGGTTTCGCGTCCATCGCACCTTTGTCGGCCCGGAAAGTTGTGGGCAGGTGATGCCGGCGGAACGGTCGGTGGACATTGATACGGCACTGGATTTCAAGCTGGCAGAGCTGTTGCTGTTGCAGGGCGGAGCCCCTGCATGCTTGTAACTTTTTTAATCCTTTAAAACAATTGCAGGGGTCCGGGGACCGTCACGGTCCTTTTTTTAATCCTTTAAAACAATTGCAGGGGTCCGGGGACCGTCACGGTCCCCGGTGGGGTGCAGGGGCAAAGCCCCTGCATGTAAGGGCGCGCTTTCCCAGAAGCCCATTTGCGCAGCAAATGGGCGCAGCGCGCCCAAAACGCCCCGCAGGGGCACTGCTGGAGGGCGGCAGCCCGACCGAGAGCGGGCAAAAGGTTATTTGGTTTGGAAAAAAAACCGATCCTGGCCTTGTCTCAAACAGGAAGCGTAATACAATCAAAGCGTACTATCCGAACGTTCTGGTAAAGCGTACCATCCGAACGTTCTGGTAAAGTGTACTATCCGAACGTTCTGGTAAAGCGTACCATCCGAACGTTCTGGTAAAGCGTACCATCCGAACGTTCTGGTAAAGTGTACTATCCGAACGTTCTGCTTTCTCATCCAAACATTTTCCATGACATAACCGTGCGAGTCGGGCTGCCGCCCTCCCAAGGTCGCCCCTGCGGGGCGGTTTTGGGCGCGTTGCGCAAATTTTCTGCGAAAATTTGCTTTGGGAAAACGCGCCCTTACATGCAGGGGCTTTGCCCCTGCACCCCACTGGGGACCGTGACGGTCCCCAGACCCCTGCAATCGTTTAACAGAAGATTGCAACCATGTGAGCGCATATGGGGCTCCGCCCCTGCACCCCGCTGGGGACCGTGACGGTCCCCAGACCCCTGCAATCGTTTGCAGGGACAGGAACGGGGGTGAGCCTGTCCCCTATTTCATCTCCGGCAACGACTGCAACTCCGCCACCCGCTCCGGGGGATAACCCAACGCCTCAAAATCAATGATCCCCTTGCTGGAGTGACACCCCTTGCACCGCCGCCCCTCCTTGCGAATACCATGATTGACCATCAACGATCCCATCTGCCGCATCCAGTGGCTCTCAACCTTTTTGAAACTGCCATCCGCCGCCAACGGAAACTCTCCGGACCAGCGACCCACCCCGAAATAACGCATGAACTCATCCATCATGTACAACTTGAACGGCTCCTCATACATCCGCTTGATGATCGGATGCGCCAACGCCTTCTTGACCGACTCCTCCGGCTTGCCCGTCTCATAATACACCGGATAATCAAACGGCAAAATCATCGCCCCGAACGGCCCCTGGTTGGACATGTCCTCATACATGATGGCATTGAACACCTTGAACGGATAGATCCGACTCTTGCCCTTCTCCATGACCGGCCGAATATACTCCTCAATCATCTTTTTGCGCTGCGCCAACATCTCCGGCGACAAGACCGATAACGGATCCGTTGCCTCCCGCACATACCGATCCACATCCAAATCGGGATAACTCTGCTGCAACTCCAAAGCCGCCTGCCGAATCTGCGCCACCGCCTCAGGATCATCAATCCGTACCAACTGGTTCATGAGCGGATTGTAACGCCCCTTGGCCACCGGATTATCCCCCAACGCATTGGCCAGAAAGGTTCCATTGCCGTTAAACCAGAGAAACTTGAACCCCTTGCCCGCCTTGCCCGACTGATAGACATCCTTGAAAACATATACCCCCTCTTCCGCATTCCAGACCGGATGAATCCAATCCCGCAACACCACATTGTCGGAGCGCAACTCATCAATATGACACGCCTCACAGGAGAGCCGATCCACATGGCCGTTCAACAGAGCCCGATCCTCCGTATCCTTGACATGCGGCGCAGCCGTGTGACACCCCTCACACTCCACCTTCTTGCGCGGCAAATCGTTGGCCACCAGATCCACCCCCTTGTCACCACGGGGAATCTTGTGCCCCTCCGGCTGATGACAATCGGTGCAAACCATGCCAGCCGCCGCATGCACATCACTCTCCTTCTGGAAAGAGTTGCCCCGCTTGGCCCCCGGATGCAACAGACGACGGTTGCTGTGACCCAGATTGTCCGGTGCCGAACCCGGCGGCAAATTCTTCTCCTGATCCCCACCCATGTTGTGCTGATGACAAAACAGACAGGTCTGCGCCGTCGGTTGACCCACCGTCAGAGCCGTCTTCAAGGAACGATCCTGATTCCAACGGCGACCGTGGGAGTCCTCAATCACCGTGCGCGCATTCATGTCATAACCGGTCGCGTGGCAGATCAAACAGTCAATCCCCTGCTTCGCCACCTCGGGCGCATCATGAATGGGCAACATCTGCTCGGTGGACGGATGATACCCCCCACCGATATGACACTGACCACACCCCTCGCTCCGCAACTCCACCGCCCCACCGGCATGCTCCGGCTTGCTTTTGACCAACTCAGCCCAACCGGTCCAGGTAAAGGAACCCGGTACACCACAGGCCCGGTTTATTTTGCCCAAAGGAATCGGCCGGGTTCCCTCACCATTGACCTCCCGCCCGTCAAATCCATAGGTGGAAAAACCCGATTCCGAACTCTGAAACTTGAAATGAACCGAATGAACAACATCCTCCAACGTCTTTACCTGCCGAATCTTGCCCTGCTCGTCGGTCACCTTCAGAGTGGCATGGCAGCCCAGACAGGTCTCCGGTCCATCATAACGACGAATGCCCGCCTCACGGAAATAGCCAATATGCGGATAGGGGGCCTGCTTCTGGAAAGAACGGGTCCGCATCAACATGTCCATCTTGAGGCGTCGGGCAAAAGCATTCTCCTCCCCGGCCGTCTGCGCCATCGCCCGCTCCTGCCGATAGTGTTGAGTCAACTCGGCCGCCAGCTTGTCAAACTCCCGATCACTCAACGGCTCCCCGGTGTCGTAACGGAGAGGCGCGTTGACCACACCAATGTAAGAGGCCAGCAGACCGGGATAGGCCCAACGGAGAATCACCCCCACCCCCAGCAGCAAAAGGAGTGAAATGGCCCATTTGCCCCTTTTTCCTCGCAACAGCATGGCCATGGATTGAACGTTCATTGCTTCTCCTCCTCTACCCGTGCCCCAAAAATCATCTTCCGGAACTCTCCCGACAGGGTCTCACCAGCGGTCGCCAAATAGAGGTGCCCCAACATGAAGGCCGTCAACAACAGGCCAAACAGATAATGCGAGACAGCCACCACCCAAAGACCATCCATGCCCAAAAATTGCGCGGGAGCCAACTCCGGCCAGAAAAACATTAAACCCGAAACAATCAACAACGGTACCCCGGCAAACATGACCCCCAGATAGGTGATCTGCTGCAACGGATTAAATTTACAACGGGCTGTCGACGGAAAGGGGTGTGGTTCGTCACGGAAAATGCCAACCCCGTAAAACTTGGCCTGACACAGCAACCGCCCCAACAAACCCCTCCACTGGGGACGATAATGAATGCCATTGCGACCCAACACGGTGGCCAACGCATAGACCAGATAGGCCAACGTCATGAAAATACCAAAAATATTATGCAAAATCCGGGCGGTATTGAATGGAATCAATGGAATGGCCGCGCCAGCAAAATGCAAACTGACACCGGTCAGGATCAGCATGAGAAAAGAGAGGGCGTTGCACCAGTGCCAAATGCGCAACCAGAGGGGATAGAGTTCGATCCCGCCGCTTGAAAATGATGGGTGAGTGTTCATCAGTGACCTCTCTTTCGGGCCATCAGCCAGCGTGCCAAGCCATGCCCCAGCAGAGTGAATGCAGTCAGGGCAAGCAGGGCAAATCCGGCCCAGTCCAACCATACATTACGAGTCATGCCGATAATATAGGCATTGTTCATCACCAGCGCATTGACAAAGCCGGCCTTTTGCCGGTTTTCCGCGTTCTGGTACAGATACAGTTTTCCCAACAACACCGAGTTGCGTGAATGGCAGGAGACACAATCCCGCAAGGCAAAGGATTTGCCCAGGATAAAATGGTCCAGAGGTCGCCTGGAACCGGTATGACACTCCACACACCGTACCGCCTGCCAGTGACGTTCCACATCGGGCAGCCAGGCATGGGTGTTTTTGAGGGTCGGCAGTATACGTCCCGTCAGCTCTTTGATGCGTTCATTGTTGCGGTGGCAATTGAGGCATATCTGATTGTCCTGATGGACCTGCGCCGGTACATCAGCAACCGGGGTCCGGGAAAGACCGTGAAAAAGATGCGGGTCATGACAGGAGGCACAGGAAAAACGGTCCGGCAGGGCCTGGGCATGAATGCTGCGGTCAAAGCCTTTTTCAATGGACTCGAACAGGGCGTAGGGAAATTTGTCGTTGCCCTTGTGACATTCGAGGCAGTGCAACGCCTCGCGCTTGGCCTCTTCAAAATGGGGATAGACCTCAAAGCCCGGTCCATGGCAGCGCAGACAGTTCAGTTTGGCGTGGCTGGAGGCGGCCATGGCAGCAGCATCGATTGCCAGACTGCGTATGCCGCCGGTGACGGGATCCTGGATGGCCATGCTTTTCATGCCGTGACACCGTAGACAGGCCCGATCCTCTGCGCGTGCGTACCCTGTCAGCAACAACATGGCAATCCCGATAACGGGCCAAAATCCCCACTTCATGGCAGTTCTTCATACGTTGGCCCGGGAGGCGCATGCCTCCCGGGACTTGGTTTGCTTGACATGTATGGGTGAAGCCCGGTATCGCATGAGGCCGGTGGGGGGATCCCAGCGGCCCCGGTCGTTTATGCTTGCCGACCCACCCCCAAAAGTTTGCCGATGCCGCTGTCGGTGGCTGTCCGCCGCAGGTAGCTCTGGGCCGTTTGGCCCTGCTTATCGGTCAGGAATGTTTGGATGCCACGCTCGATCAACAGTTTGGCTGTGTCCAAATGGTTGTAGCGGGCGGCAAACATCAGGGCCGATATGCCTTCGTTGTTGACCGCGTTCACATCTGCGCCGTGATCCAACAGCTGCTGAACGATCTGGGTGTAACCTTTTTCCGATGCCACCAGCAGGGCGGTGCAACCGCACTCGTGCCGGAAGGTTTGGCTGGCACCACGATCCAGCAGTGTGGCGACAATCTGTTCATGACCATTTTCGGCGGCGATCATCAGCGGGGTGTACCCGTGGGCGTTCTGCACGTTCGGGGTTACGCCCGCATCCAGCAGGGCGGTAACGATCTCACCATAACCCCGTTTGGCAGCGATAACCATCGGAGTGTCCCCATCACGATTCGCGATGGCAGGATCCGCGCCGTGGGCCATGAGGGTGTTCACCATCTCTGTCATCCCGTACTTGGCGGCAGAGAAAAGGGCCGTTTGTCCCGATTTGTTCTGGGTGTTCACCTCTGCGCCACGCTCCAGCAGCATGTCGACAATCTCTTTGTAGTTCCATTGGGCGGCCAGGTGAATCGGTGTAAAGCCGGACAGATCCTGCGCGTTTACATTTGCACCATGTGCCAACAACACCCGAACCACTTCCGTATGGCCATTATCGGCTGCCCAGGCCAGGGGCGAAATTTGCAACCGACCTTGTGCTTCCACATCCGTGCCACGCGCCAGGAGAGTCTGGACCGTAGCAACATCACCCTCCATTGCCGCGATGGATAAGGCATTGGCGACCGGGGCGGTATTGTTCCCAGCCATGCTCATCATGGCAACCAATCCAGCGGCGGTCAACAGGGAAACGGTAAGTCCAACTTTCTTGGCGTCCATTGTATTCTCCTCATAATCCTAAGACAACTTCCAGTTGATTCATATTATCTTTTCACGCTGCTTGCCTGTCCGGGCAAGTCAGGCGGTTGTGTTCACTTGTCTGTAATAAAGCATACGGCATGCCAGAACATAATATCCGGCTTGATGCAGGGAGGATTTTTATTTAATTTATTGATTTTAAATTATATTATCTGTCTTTGTGGCAGGACGGATCCTCGCCTTGTCTCATGACTCAGCTCAAGTGTCCGATGGGACACGGCCAGAATGAGACACTTTGTCTGTTTTATGCCCGTACATTGTGTCTCATCGGGATGACCGATGGGACAGCATTGGATGCCCATGCCGTGACAAGCTGGCTCAATCATCGCATAATGGCCCTGTTTTTTTATCCTAACGTGTCCCAGGGGCCTACAGGCAATCACATGTCCGCCTACGAAAGGGGGAATATCCCCGCACAATACTACACGGTGCTGCTGGCAGAGTTGGACCCGGTGTTGGAACAGCGGGTCAGGGATCTTCTGGGCTCCGTTGCCCCTCTCAAAACGGTTGTGAGCAAAGAGGAGGCGATTGCCACCTTGAAGAGTGAGCCGGTGGGCCTGGTCATCGTTGCGGCCAGCCTGCTCAAGGGGATACCCGAGGGGACGCTGGCCTATTTTGACAAGGGGTATCCTGTCGCCATTCTTGCCATTGATGCCAAGAAAAAACGTCTGATTGTTTCAAACGTTGGTACCATCTATCCCACCGCCACGGAAGATTCCAGCTACCCCTGGGAGACCCTGCGGGATTTGGTCAGTCGTTTGTTGCAACTGGCGGCTCTGCGGCTGAATGGTTTTTTGTTGCGTGAGACGCTCAACGCGGTGACGTTTGGAATCCAGGAGGGGATGATCGTGGTGGATCGCCACCTCGTTGTACGCAGCATCAACCCGGCGGCGCGCAGCCATTGCCATTTTACCTCGGCGGATGCACAGGGCTTTTCCCTGGGGTTGGAAAAGGGGGGGTGTATTCCTCACTTGGCCGAGCTGTTGCAGCGGGCGATCGATACCTTGAAGGCAGAGTTGAATGTGGTTTTGCAGTGTGGTGAGTCTGGAACGGAGATCCGTGTCTCCGTCAGCCCCCTGATTGATCTGTTGGGCCATTGTCATGGTGCGGTGGCGGTGATACTGGATCGTTCGCGCATTGCTGAGCCAACGGAGTCCGGGCTGAAACGGAATAATTATTATCGTATCATCGGTGGCAGTGCCGCCATGCAGGAGGTGTACAACCTGATCGAGGCTTTGGCCAACATGGATACCACCACCCTGATTACCGGCGAGTCTGGTACCGGCAAGGAGATGGTGGCCGAGGCTTTGCACATGAAGGGTTCCCGCAGTCACGGACCGCTGGTCAAGGTCAATTGTTCAGCCCTGTCGGAAAACCTGTTGGAGAGTGAGCTGTTCGGGCATGTGAAGGGGGCCTTCACCGGGGCCGTCAAGGATCGTCCGGGTCGTTTCGAGGTGGCCAGCGGTGGCACCATTTTTCTGGATGAAATTGGTGATGTCAGCCTCTCCATGCAGACCCGTCTGTTGCGTATTTTGCAAGAGCGGGAGTTGGAGCGGGTGGGGGATTCCCGCACCATCAAGGTGGATGTGCGGGTGGTGGCGGCCACCAATAAAAACCTGGCTGAGTTGATCCGGTTGGGTAAATTCCGGGAGGATCTCTATTTTCGGCTCAATGTGGTGGAGATCAATCTGCCGCCGTTGCGCGAGCGGTTGGATGATATTCCCTTGCTGGTCAGTTATTTTATCCAGAAATTCAACCACAAATACAGCAAGGCCATCGTCGGGTTGCAGGAGGGGGCGATGGAGCTGTTTTTGCAGTATCGCTGGCCTGGCAATATTCGGGAGTTGGAAAATGCGATCGAGCATGCCTTTGTCGTCTGTCGGCAAAGTACGATCCGTGTCAAGCATCTGCCCGGTGCCTTGCTGGTTTCGCGTCCTTGTGCAGACCCGGTGTTGGCGGCGGCGGTGGATGAGGTGAAGGCGACCATCATGGCTTCTGCGCCTGCGGCTGACAAAGAGGTTATCCTGCGTGCTTTGGAGGCGGCCCATTGGAACAAAAAAAAGGCGGCTGCCCTCTCCGGGATCAGTCGCAGCACCTTTTATCGCAAAATGGAAAAATATGGCATTCAGTGAGGGTTGCCAGCTTTTTTCAGTCGGAATCTGGTCTCTGTTCCCACCGTGTCATGGGTGGGGGGGTGTGATCGGTGTTGACAGCGGCCTTTTGTGGCGTTTATAGAGAGTGTGACGCCCAATTTGTTTTGAGCGTTGTCCATCCATCCAATCGAAGGAACAGCCCGTGAAAAAAATTTTGATGGCCGCTACCGTATTGATTGCGCCGTTTGCGGCGGTGTTGGCGCATGCCAATGAGGATGCTTTGCTGGGTGAGGCCCGCAAGGTTGCCATGGCGTTGCCCCCCAAGTTGATTGCCTCTTTGCAGAAGGGGATTGGTGAGTCCGGTTTGGAGGGGGCGATTGCCATCTGCAAGGATGGGGCTCCCAAAATAGCCGGTGAGGTGGCAGAGCAGACCGGGTGGAAGATCAAGCGGGTCAGTCTCAAGACGCGCAACAGTGCGCGTGCCACGCCGGATGCTTGGGAAAAGGCTGCCTTGGAGTCGTTTGATCAGCGTGCAGCGGCGGGCGAACCGGCGGCCAAGTTGGAGATGGGGGCGCAGGTGGGCAATGAGTATCGTTATGTCAAGGCGTTGCCGGTGCAGGGGCTCTGTTTGGGGTGTCATGGGATGCCGGATCAGCTCAGTCCCGAGGTCAAGGCCGCTTTGAGTAAAAATTATCCGGAGGATCAGGCGGTCGGTTATTCTGAGGGGCAGATCCGTGGTGCCATCAGTGTCAGGAAAACTTTGCCGTAGATAAAACAGCCTTCCAAACAATTGCAGGGGTCTGGGGACCGTCACGGTCCCCAGCGGGGTGCAGGGGGTGTGTCCGAGATGTTTTTGCATCCATATTGACCGAGAAGTGTCAATCCGGGGAATTGTCCGTTCGCCCGGTAGCCTGATCCCCTTGTTGAAGGGCGACCTGACTACAA
>PEAG01000067.1 GCA_002753505.1 Magnetococcales bacterium HCHbin5
TGCAATCGTTTTAAAAGATTAAGAAAAGCATGGGTATCGTCATCATGTTGGCGCATATGGGGCTTTGCCCCTGCACCCCACCGGGGACCGTGACGGTCCCCGGACCCCTGCAATCGTTTTAAAAGATTAAGAAAAGCATGGGTATCGTCATCATGTTGGCGCATATGGGGCTTTGCCCCTGCACCCCACCGGGGACCGTGACGGTCCCCGGACCCCTGCAATCGTTTTAAAAGATTAAGAAAAGCATGGGTATCGTCATCATGTTGGCGCATATGGGGCTTTGCCCCTGCACCCCACCGGGGACCGTGACGGTCCCCGGACCCCTGCAATCGTTTTAGAGGATAACGGGCCGGGTTTTGCGCGCCGTCAACCGTTGCCTTGATCCAGAAAACGGGCAATCATTGCACCTACCTCCTCACGCTTTTCCAGAAAAAACAGATGGTCCGTATCTGGCACAATGGTCAAACGGGCGTTCGGAATGGAGCGCGCCAACTGCTCTCCATTGGCAACAGGCACCACCCAATCCTGCTCCCCCGCCAACAACAACGTTGGACAGCGGATGTCAGCCAAGGGGAGGGTTTGCTCCAAAAAGGCAGCGACCGCATCATATTGCAACATCACCTGACCGGGATCTTCCAGATTGGCCAGCCGCTTTTGGCGTATGGCCTCATGCAGTGCAGGATAAAGACGGGAGAGTAACGGGCAAAGAGCCGGAGCCAAAGCCGCCTGGATGCGCTCGGCCGGGGGCAAATGGTAAAGTTCCGCCACCTGTTGCCGGGGCAGAATGGGAAACAGGGGCTTGAAGGCGGCTCCCGCAGAGGAGGTGCAGAGCAGAACCAACCGCTCTACCCGCCGGGGTGCGGCCAGGGTCAACAGCTGGGCAATAAATCCCCCCATGCTGAGACCGATCACCGCAAACTGCTCATGCCCCAGCCGATCCATCAACTGCAGGCCATCCATGGCCAGATCGGCCAACGAATAGGCGGCCCGGGCCGGCGGCGAGCGGCCCATGCCCCGGTTGTCGGGCAGAATAAAACAGCCCCGGTCGCGCAACGGTTCCAGCAGCTCAAGCAACATCCAGTTGCTGCTGGCAAAACCGGAGAGGCAGAGGACAGGTGGGCCGCTGCCGGTTTGCTCCCAGTGTAGCTGTGGTTCGTGGGTCATGGTGCCGCGCTCCCGGAACAGGTGTACTCTGCCGGACAGTCTAACAAATCCATCCAGCTCGAGAAAGGTTAACCATGTGGCACGATTTTATCCGTCGACATGCCCGGGAACGGCCGGATCACCCGGCAATCATTGACCGCAACAGCGGCACGCTGTATCGCTATGCCGATCTGGATCGGGCGGTACAAGGGTGGGTCCAATGCCTGTTTGGCTGGGGGGTGCGGCGTGGGGAACGGGTGGTGTTTGTGGCAGCCAATTGTCTGGAGCATGTCACCCTCTTTTTTGCCTGCGCCCGTTTGGGGGCGATACTGGTCCCGCTGAACCACCGCCTGGCCCCGCAGGAGTGGGAACCCATCCTGGAGCAACTGCAACCGGTTTGTGTACTGGGGCGAGGGGAGCATGGGCTGTGCCGGTGGAGAGGATACCGGGATCTGGCGGTTGAGGATCTGTCGGCTCCGGCGGTGGTGCCGGTGGAGCCGCCGGTGGAGGATTCCGCTGTGTTGTTGATCCTCTATACATCGGGTTCCACCGGGCGACCCAAGGGGGTGATGTTTCATGCAGGCATGCTGATGGCCAACATGCAGCAGACGGTGGCAGCGGATGTGTTGCGTGCCGATGATATTTCCATCGTCAACACCCCGTTTTTTCATACAGGCGGCTATAACGTTTTTTGCCTGCCGCTGCTCTCCATCGGGGGTACGTTGATCCTGCATGAACGTTTTGAAGCCGGGGCGGTATTGCAGGAGATTGAGACAGCGGGGGTGACCGTCTTTTGGGCGGTTCCCACCATGTTTCAGCGTATTTTTGACCACCCTGATTTTGCCCGTACCGATTTTGGCCGCATCCGATTTTTCCTTTCCGGGGGTGCGCCGCTGAGCCTGACGTTGATACAGGCCTATCATGCCCGGGGAGTGCCTTTCAAACAGGGGTTTGGTTTGACCGAGGTGGGGCCCAACTGTTTTTTGCTGGAGACGGCAGACGCCTTTTTGCGTCCAGACTCCATCGGCAAGCCCATGGCCCACTCCCGGGTGCGGGTGGTGGACGCAGCGGGTCAGGATGTGGGGGTGGATCAGGTGGGGGAGATGTGGATTGCCGGCCCGCATCTGTGCCAGGGCTACTGGCAAAACCAGCCATTGTTTGCGCAGTCGGTGCGGGATGGCTATTTTTGTACCGGCGATTTGGTGCGGGTGGATGGGGCAGGTTATTACTATGTGGTTGGTCGCAAAACGGAGATGTATATTTCCGGGGGGGAGAATGTCTATCCGGGCGAGGTGGAAAAGGCTTTGAGCGACCATGAAGATATGGTACAGGTTGTGGTGGTGGGGGTCAGGAGCGTGGAATGGGGTGAGGTGGGGGTTGCCTTTTATGTCGGTCCGAGGGAGGTGAGGTTGCCGGAGCTGTGGGATTTTCTCCGACCTCGCCTGAGTCGGTATAAATTTCCCCACCATTTGCTGCGATTGGCCGCCCTGCCCCTGTTGGCCAACGGCAAGGTGGATCGTCCAGCCTTGAAAGAGCAGGCCATTGAGCGGTTTGGACAGTAAGGAGCCTGGGGGGGGCGCATCTTTTGGGAGATTGGGTTGTGACAATGCACCAGGAGGGCATGATTCGCTATCTGCGCGACCACTGTGCGGATTTACTGGCCATTTATCTGTTTGGCAGCCAACTGTCCGGTACGGCTGGGGCGGACAGCGATCTGGACCTGGCTGTCCTGGTGGAGGGCAAGTGCGATCCTGTTGCCCTGTGGAGCCTGGCGGCTGCACTGGCCGACCAGGCTGGTTGCCCGGTGGATTTGCTGGACTTGCGTGCCGCCAGTACGGTCATGCAGTACCAGGTGATCACCACAGGGAAGCGACTCTGGGAGCGGGATGGTCGGGCCGCCTGTTACGAAAGCTTTATCCTCAGCGAAAAAACTGCTCTGGACGAGGCCCGTGCGCCGCTACTGGAGAGGATCCAACGGGAGGGAACAATCCATGGTCGATGATGTATTGATCAACAAGGCAGCCACCATCGAACGCGCTGTTCGCCGTGCCAGGGAGGAGTACGACAAGGAGCCGGCCACCTTTGCCGGCGACCATACCCGACAGGATGCTGCCATCTTGAATATTCAGCGCGCTTGTGAAGCCGCTCTGGATATGGGCCAGCACCTGATTCGCCGACAACGGTTGGGGGTTCCCCAGGGGGCGCGGGATGTGTTTGAGCTGCTGCTCAGAGCCGGCTGGATAGACGCAACCATGGCCGATGGCCTGAAAGCCATGGTAGGCTTTCGCAATATTGCCGTGCATGACTATCAAACCCTGCAACTTTCGATCACTGTCGCCATCATTTGCCACCATCTGGACGCGCTGTTGGACTATGCCCAATTGATTGTGCAGCGGGACGGTCGGGAATCGATGACAATCAACGGTACCCGGCCCGGGTCAGGAGCGTAACGGATGTCCCACCTGGAACAGCAACCAGAAAAACGCAGCGGTGCCTGGATTCAGACCTATACCGGTCGCCAGTTTTGGCCCATGGATGCCCGTCCGGCAGAGATCGACCTGCTGGATATTGCCCATGCCCTCTCGATGCTTTGCCGCTTTAATGGTCACTGTCAGCGTTTTTATTCCGTCGCAGAGCATTCGGTCCATGTCTCCCAGGTGGTGGAACCGGAACATGCCCGCTGGGGATTGTTGCATGATGCGGCGGAAGCCTATCTTTCTGATCTGCCCCAGCCCATCAAACGGGAGTTGCGGGCCTTTTCCGTCTTTGAAGAACAGCTCCAACGGGTGATTGCCCAACGCTTTGCTCTGCCGGTCGAGATGCCTCCTGCGGTCAAACAGGCCGACATGGTATTGTTGGCCACTGAAAAAGCGGCTTTGATGACCCGGGAACCGGTTCCCTGGGATCCGCTGCCCCCTGCACTGGACCCGGCCATGATCCGCTCCTGGAGCCCGGAACAGGCCAAACAGGCGTTCTTGAAACGGTTTGATCAGTTGTTCAACCAGCCCGGTTGATTCTGTAAAAAACAGTTACGACTCAGCAGGATTGTTTTTGTCGTAGATCAAGTTTTGCTGTTGATATGTCGTGTATATTGCGAAGGGAGGTCGGTGTTGCTGGCAACCAGGGGTGGCACCGAAAAAAATTATTTATTTTGGATATGTGTTTAACGAGATGCGTGCAAGGTGACGACAAACAGTCCTGGTATGAGCCAGCGGGGGAGAGACATCAATGAATAACTTGCGGGTTGGGGTTCGGTTGGGTTTGGGTTTTGCTGCGGTGCTGCTGATCGTGGGAATCGCGTTCAGTGTATTTTTTGTTCAGATCAATGATGTAAGGGAAAAAGCGATCCAGGTTCGTGACGAGAGTGTGCCCTTTGCCATCATGGCAGAAAGAATGTCGGGTCACGTCAACGCGGTACAGCAATTCCTGACCGATGCCTCCCTGACCGGAAATCGCGATGCGATAAAAGAGGCCATGGAGTTTGCCGATGGGGTAAGGGAGGGGCTGAACGGTTTCCAGAAAATGTTTGCCGATGAACGCAACCAGGACGGTGTGCGCCGGATCGAAAATATCCGCAAGGAGTTTGAGGCGTTCCTTAAAACGGGACAGAAAATGGTCGACGCCTACATAGAGCAGGGCAAAGCATCGGGCGACGCCGTGATGGAGCTGTTTGACGGCGACTCGGCAAAACTGCGGGATGCGCTCGAACCACTGCGGAAAGAGCAGGTCAGTGAGTCGCAATCGCATCTCGCTCTTGTGGTCAAGACAACCGAGATGCTCAGCCATCTGCTTTGGGTTGTGGGTCTGCTGGTTATTGTGGTGGGGGTTGTTTTTGCCGTGCTTATCACGCGCAGTATTACGGAGCCGTTGGGAGATTGCCTGGCCCTTTTTGATCGGCTTGCCAACGGGGATCTCACCATCCACAGTGACACACAACGCCAGGATGAGTTGGGGCAACTGCTGGCAGGGTTGTCGTCCATGGCCAAAAAACTGCGGGAGGTGATCAGCGATATTGCTGTAGCAGCCGATCAGGTGGCCATCGGCAGCAACTCCGTTTCCGATTCATCGCAGGGGTTGTCGCAGGGGACTACCGAACAGGCGGCCTCTGTGCAGGCGACATCAGCGGCTATGGATTCCATGACCGGCAGTTGCCAATTGAATACGGACAGTTCCAATACCACCCAGACAATCGCCTTGAAGGCCTCCCAGGATGCAGCCAAGGGGGGTGAAGCGGTCGATCAGGCGGTCAAGGCGATGAAGGAGATCGCCTCCAGAATCAGCATTATCGAGGAGATTGCCCGCCAGACCAACCTGTTGGCATTGAATGCGGCCATTGAGGCGGCTCGTGCGGGTGAACATGGAAAAGGATTTGCCGTGGTGGCGGCTGAGGTGCGCAAGTTGGCAGAGCGCAGCCAACTGGCGGCTGGCGAAATCAGTCAGTTGTCGGTGTCCAGCGTCACGATTTCCGAGCAGGCCGGCGAGATAATCAGCAAGCTGGTACCGGACATCAGGGATACGGCGGAGCGTATCAAAGGGATTGCTGAATGCAGCCGCCAGCAGCGGGAGGGTGTGGCAGCGATAGGCCACGCCATTCATCAATTGGATCTGGTGGTACAACACAACGCGGCCGTATCGGAGGAGTTGGCAGCCACCTCGGAGGAGTTGAGTGCTCAGGCGAGCATGATGGCGCAAAGCATTTCGTTCTTCAAGTTGGGACAGGGTGCGCCTCAGACGACTCAGCGACCGGCAGCCAAGGCAGCGGTCAGCAGGCAAATCGCGGCTTGAAGATGGAGAACGGGCGGCTGTCTGTGATCTGCTGTTAAACAATTGCAGGGGTCTGGGGAGCGTCACGCTCCCCAGAGAGTGCAGGGGCGGAGCCCCATATGCGCTAACATGATTGCGGTCTTCTTTTTAACGATTGCAGGGGTCCGGGGACCGTCACGGTCCCCGGCGGGGTGCAGGGGCGGAGCCCCTGCATGAACGGCGCGTTTTCCCAAAGCCCATTTTCGCAGAAAATGGGCGCAACGCGCATAAAACCGCCCCGCAGGGGCGACCTTGGGAGGGCGGCAGCCCGACTCGCACGGTTATGTTACGGAAAATGTTTGGATAAGAAACCAGAACTTTCGGATATTACGCTTTAATTGCATTACACTTTATTGTTCGATACAAGGCCAGGATCGGTTTTTTTTCCAAGCCAAATAACCTTTTGCCCGCTCTCAGTCGGGCTGCCGCCCTCCAGGAGTGCCCCTGCGGGGCGTTTTGGGCGCGCTGCGCAAATTTCCTGCGAAAATTTGCTTCGGTAAAAGCGCGCCCTTGCATGCAGGGGCTTTGCCCCTGCACCCCACCGGGGACCGTGACGGTCCCCGGACCCCTGCAATCGTTTAAAAAGATTATAAAAAGCATGGGTTTGGTCATCGTGTGAGCGCATATGGGGCTTTGCCCCTGCACCCCACTGGGGACCGTGACGGTCCCCAGGCCCCTGCAATTGTTCGGCAAGATTAACAGAATAAAGGGTACCGTCAGCGATTATAATCCGGGTTGGCGTAGGTCTGGTGCGAACGCACGGCCTTTCTGATTTTTTCGTAGGAGTCGAACAGAACTTCCATCTTGTTGTAGTCCGGGAAAATGGCCACCAGACGACCCAACGGATCAATCAGAAACAGAGAGCTGGCATGACTGATGGCAGGAACCTCCTCTTTGGTTGATCCGCCAGCGGCACCAGAATCCTTGCTCTCTTTGGTATCGGGCACATTATAGTAGACCCCCAACTGCCTGCTGAACTGTTTGATCTCCGCCTCGGAACCGCTCAATCCCTTGAAACCGGGATTAAAATAGGTCACATACTGCTTTAACTGAGGCGGGGTGTCCCGTTTGGGATCCACGGTGACAAAAACCCCCTGGCTGTTGGCCAACGATGGTGGATCCTGCTCCTGCAAGCGTTGGAAAAGCCCTCCCAGCATGCCCATGGCCGTAGGACAGACATCGGGACAGTGGGTATAACCAAAAAACAGAAAGCTCCACCGCCCCTGGAGATGGGCAAGGGTGAAGGGTTGCCCCTCTTGATCCGTCAGACTGAACGGCTCCAACGGTTTGGTGTAGGGCAACACAATCGAGGAAAGCTCAGCAGGCAACGCCGATTCGTTTGAACCTGCACGATAAAGTTGCCAACCCAACAGACCAGCAATGACCAACACTGCCGCCACACTTTTATATCTCATGAAAAACCTTCCCAGGATCGACCACCAACGTTGATGATTTCAAGGCAAACCAGCAGTGTCCTCCCTTGCCATGCAGTCAATCCGCACTGCCCGGTCGAAACCGCAGGCGTTTGCTTAAGGAAAGCCCAAGGGCGGAATCCGGGAACACAACCTCTGTCTCAACCTGTCCCGCACCCGCCTGAAGATTCTCTGGTGCCTCTGCTACGTGGGCCTGCAGCTTTTTGGCTGGGCGCAGCGAGCGGGGAGCGGCAGGATGACTGCGTACCGGACGGGACTGCACCTTCTTGTTCTGTCCTGAAGAGTCCTGCTGCAACAAGGTCGGGGCCACCGGCGTGGCGGGGGGGCGCAGGGCGTCGATAAACCGCATAAAAGGATTGGCCTCCTCCGTGTCGGTGGCAGAGTTGTCCGCCGTCTCCGGTTCTTTGGTGCCAGGAAAACGCAACTCCTCTGGTGTCAAACGCCCAAAGGTATAGAGCAGTTGATACTGGGCCGAGACCAACTCATAGCGATACTTGACCAGATCCGTCTCAGAGCGGAAGGATTGATTTTGCAACTCCAGCAGATCGATCACCGTGCGAAAACCGGCCCCGAACTCCTCTTTCATCCCCTTGACCGCCTGATGATAAAACTGGAAGGCCGCCTCAGCAGAGGCTACCGTGGCCTTGGCACTGCGCATCAACAGGTAGGCCTGATTGATCTCCCGCAAAGCCTGTTTTTCAACGCGCTGATATTCGGCCTGCCGCGAGGCGCGCAGCTCCAATGCTTCACGGGTTTTGGAGAGGGTTCGACCGCCGGAAAAAATGGGCACACTCAACTGTACCGCGACACTGTATTCGTTCTCTCCACTGATCGCGCTGCCCACACCACTCCCGCCCCGGTAGGTGACGGCATCCGCTTGCAGATCGATTGTCGGCAAATGGCCCGCCTTCTCCATCTCTATCGCCACATCAGCCGCTTTTGTGCGCAACCCGGCCGCTTTCAGGTCCGGGCGAGAAATCCGCGATGCGGACAGCTCTTGCAGGGTACCCTTCAACAGAGAGGGGGGGACATTGGGAATGGATAACTGTTCTGGCACAACGATACCGGCACTCTCCTCGAAACGGGCACGAGCCACCATCGCATCGTTTTTGGCCCGAATCAACTCCGCTTCCGACGAGGCCACCCGCGCCGTCGCCTGATCCACATCTGTCTGGGTCAAGTCTCCCGCCTGCCGCCGGGCCTGGGCCGCTTCCAGGTTTCGCCGGGTCAGGATCAGGTTGTTTTCCGCCAATCTTTCCACACTTTCCGTCATCAAAACAGCGACCATGGCCTGAATGGTTTCCAGAATCACACTCTGCAAGGCGGCATTATAATCCTCTTCTGCTGCCGCTATGATGGGTTTTGTCTGCTCCATGGCCAACAACAGAGGCCGACTGAAGAGAGGCTGGGCCAACCGCATGTTGAAACGAGAGGGGCTTTGATTGGAAGCGGTGTCGGTCCAGGTATCGGACCGCTTGCTGCGCGAGGCATTGAAGGCGACATCGGGCAACAAAGAGGACAGGGCCTGTGCATACCTCTCACGGGTGGCCGCCAAGTTGGATTGAGCGGCCAATATTTTGGGGTTGGTGGCGATGGCAGACTGGATGGCCTGCTGAAAAGGGGTCAGTTCCACCTCAGCATGGGCGAGAGCAACCGGCAGTACCACGCAGCACAGCAGAGAGATTCGACGTAACTTGGCGGAAAAAGAGCCAAAAAACAGACGATGGGGAGTCAAAAAATGCTGCGGGTTCATGCAATTTTCCTGTAAATCTGCTGTGCTGACCAAACTCTTGCTCAAAATATGCTCCTACTGTCGAGGAAGAGCCGTATCCGACACAACCTGATAAGCCGATTGCTGTATAGAATCATATTTTTCCAAATGTTGATAGGAATGTATTTCCGGAACCTGCGCCGGGTCGTACTCTTTCAGGTGCTGGAGGGAGTGCATCTCTGTTTCCTGCCCGGGGGCATACCTCTCCAGTTGCTGGTAGGTGCGCAAGGTCTGAACGGGGAGATCAGCCGGTTTTGGCAGCGCAGAGACACGATCCAGGTTTGCTTCCCCGCCCTGATCCGCTGTGACCGATGGCATGGCAGAATCGGAGCCGGCGACTTTGGTTGCCGAATCGGGAGCCGTCATCCGGGTATCGGCCGCAGCAGCTACGGTTTTGTCCTCCTGGGCGGGTGCAGACTTCGATGGGATCGACTCTGAACGCGCCTTCTCTTTTGGCTCCGCGTCCGGTTTGGTGGCGTCCGGATCCCGTTTGGGCTTGTCTGAACCCTTCTTGTCTTGCGCAGGGGCCGCCTCGGGTGGTGCAGCAGCGGCTGGAGCCGCCGCATCCGCTGGAGCCGCCGCATCCGCTGGAGCCTGCTCGGCCTCTGATGATTTGGACTCTCCCGCATCCTCGCCGGCTTTTGCCGCTTCCGGTTCCAACTGCTTGGTGTCGGCATCCCTGTCTATACGGATTTTCTGCTCAGGAGTGGGGGGGGGCTCTGCATCCAGTGCATCCCGCAGTGTACCCATTTTGGCAAACAGTTCAAACGCGCTTTTGACATAGTTAAGCTCTTCAAACAGCAGGCCATTCTTGGCAGCAAACAATTCGTTTTCCGAGTTCAAAACGTCCAACAGAGTGCGTTTGCCCATCTTGAATTGATCATGATAGGAGGCGGTCACCCGTCTGCTGACCTCATAGTGTTGTTTCATGAAGCTGATGCGATTTTGAGCCATGGTCATCTTGTTCCATGTCTCACGGGTGGTCTCTTCCACGTTGCGTTGGGTCTTTTCCAGCAACTGTCGGGCCTGCTCCAGCATATTGCGTTGCTCCTGGATCTTGGAGAGATCCGCACCGCCACCGAACACGTTATAATTCATCCGCACCATGGCGGTTAAAGACTGGCCATGCCCCGCACTGCCCCCCTGGTTGGCATTGTTGATGGAACTCAACTCCATGTCCACCTTGGGATAAAGACCGGCTTTGGCAATTTCCACCCCGGCCTCTGCCGCAGCCACATTCAACCGGGCCGACTCCAACTCCCAGTTGTTGAGCAGAGCCCTCTCTATGGCCTCCTCCACCGACTTTGGCAACAACTTTTCCGGAGTCAGCGGTCGCATCATCTCCTGTTCTGTCAGAGGTGGAACACCGACAATCTCGGAAAATTTTGCCTGCGCATTTTTGTATCCCGCCTGGTTGCTGGCATGGTTGGCCGACGCCAGGAAGGTTCGGCTCTTGGCCTGGTTGACATCCGCTTCCGTGCCCGCACCGCCTTCAAACTTTTTTTGCACCTTGGACATGATGCGCTGATGCAACAGGACATTATCCTTGATGAGTTCCAGCTGGATATGCTTCGTCACCACATCAATATAGGACTGTACCGCCAGCAGGGCGACGGTATCGGCGGTCAACTCCAATCTGGCCTGGGCCGACTGCAACTGGGCCTTCGCCTGCGCCACTTTGGAACGCACATCATGGCCATCAAACAGATTCTGTTTCGCGATAATGGACGCTTCGCCCCGGCTCAAGGTCAGGTCGTGTCGGGTCCGACCCAGGGCCGTGTTGGCTGCCCGGGTGGTGGCATTGTCGCTGGTCTCCGTGCCATAACCGGTTGAAAAGTCAATGCGGGGCAAATATCCCGCCCACGCCTGCCTCAACTTCTGGTCCAACGCCTTTCCATACTCTTCTGCGGCCTGTACGTCGGGATAGGTCTTGACCGCCAAACTGGCGGCCTCCCGCAGGGTCATACTCCATGCGGGGACGGCTTGAAAAGAGGCTGCCATGCAACACGCAATCAGAACGGAAATGCGCCTATGCGGGGGAAGCAATTTTTTTGGAACCATAGCCATTATTTAAGGGACTCCCGGCCTGATTTTTTAGCTGTTTCTGGTCTTTTATGCCATCTGAACGGAACGGAGGCAACCGCACTCCAAGAACAAAGACTCCGATGGAGGGGATGAATAGATGGACGTCAGTACGGCACGCAAAAATCTAGCCAGTTCTCTCATATACCACATTGGAGGCCTGGTTGCAAACCGTTCCGGTGGTGATTGGCGACGGAAGGGGGGGCAGGGCATGAAAAAGGCGAAGCCGTTGTTACGGCTTCGCCTTTGGAGGTCAAAATCTGCTGCGGGTGTCAGGCACTGTAATACATGTCAAATTCAACGGGATGGGGCGTATGCTCGGTGCGATACACCTCCGTCATTTTCAGCGCAATCCAGGCGTCAATCAGATCGTCGCTGAAAACATCGCCTTTCTTGAGATATTCCCGGTCGGCATCCAACGCGGCCAGGGCTTCCCGCAGGGAGCCGCAGACGGTGGGAATGTTTTTCAACTCTTCGGGGGGCAGGTCATACAGATTTTTGTCCATGGGTGCGCCGGGATCGATTTTGTTCTCGATTCCATCCAGGCCCGCCATCAACAGGGCAGAAAATGCCAGGTAGGGATTGGAGGCGGGATCCGGAAAGCGGATTTCGCACCGCTTGCCCTTGGGAGAGGAGGCGGCGGGAATGCGGATGCTGGCTGAACGGTTGCGGGCTGAGTGGGCCAGCAGCACCGGGGCTTCAAAGCCGGGAATCAATCGCTTGTAGGAGTTGGTGGTGCTGTTGGTGAAGGCGTTCAGCGAGCGGGCATGTTTTTTGATCCCGCCAATAAAATGGAGGGCCATATCGGAAAGGTCCGCATAACGGGAGCCGGCAAAGAGGGGTTTGCCACTTTTCCACAGCGACATGTGAACGTGCATCCCGGAACCGTTGTCGCCGCCCATGGGTTTGGGCATGAAGGTGACCGTTTTGCCGGAGTTGTGGGCCACATTGTGGACAACATATTTGTATTTCTGGATATTGTCGGCCATGCTCAACAGGGTGCCAAACTGCATGTCAATTTCGCACTGGCCGGCTGTTGCCACCTCATGGTGATGAAATTCGATGATGATACCCATCTCTTCCATGATCAGTGCCATTTCGGAACGCATATCCTGGAACGAGTCAACCGGGGGCACCGGGAAATAGCCGCCCTTGACCCCGGGACGGTGGCCGGTATTGCCCTCCTCGTAGTCGGTATCGGTGTTCCAGCTGCCCTCTTCCGAATCGATATGGGACATCACCGTATTGATGTCAATTTTGTAACGCACGGAGTCAAAGATAAAAAACTCTGCCTCTGGACCGCAAAAGCAGGTGTCGGCAACACCACTGAATTGCAGATAGGCTTCGGCCCGTCTGGCCACCGCTCTGGGGTCGCGGCTGTAGCCTTCGCCGGTGAAGGGGTCAACGACATCGCAGAACAGAATCATGGTGGTGACATCGGTAAAGGGATCCAGCACTGCTGTGGTCGGGTCTGGCTTGAACACCATATCTGACTGGTGAATCTCACACCAACCGGCGATGGATGAACCATCAAAGCCAAAACCGCTTTCAAAAACCTCTTCGGTCAGTCGGCGGGCCGGGGTGGTGATGTGCTGCCATTTGCCATGAAAGTCTGTGAAGCGAAAATCCACAAACTTGACTTCGTGTTCCTCAACCATGGCTAAAGCCTTCTGAACCGCATCTTGGTTGGACATTCCTGGTTCCTCTTAAAAGGTGGTAAAGATTAAAGGGTGATGCTGACAATAGGGTTGGCTACAGATTGTAACCTTTTTCGTCGTGAAACACCAAGTCTAACCCTTCGGTCTCCTCTTCGGAAGAGACTCTCAGGCCGATGACGGCGTCAACCCCTTTCAGGATCAAGTAGGTCAATGCGCCGCTCCAGAGCATGGTTGCTGCAACGCCAATGGTTTGCACCCATAGTTGAGAGGCGATGCCGGTGCTGGTCGAAAAGCCCAATCCACCCAAAGCCGGGGCAGCCAGCAGGCCGGTCAGGAGTGTGCCTACGATCCCACCGACCCCGTGGACCGGGGAGACATCCAGCGAGTCATCGATGTGCAACGTGCGTTTGACAAACTGGGTGGCATGATAGCAGACAAATCCGGCCAGTAAACCGATTATCAATGCACCAACCGGTGTGATATAGCCGGAAGCGGGCGTCACGGTGCCCAGACCGGCCACCATGCCGGTGACAATACCCAACAGGCTGGGTTTGCCATGGTGCAACCACTCCATGGCCATCCAGGCCAGGGAGCCGGCGGCAGCGGCCATGTGGGTGGAGAGCAGGGCCATACCGGCGGCTCCGTTGGCGGCCAGGGCACTGCCGGCGTTAAAACCAAACCAGCCGACCCAGAGCATGGCGGCTCCGGTAAAGACCATGGTCATGTTGTGAGGCATCATCAGGGTGTGGGGGAACCCGCGCCGTTTGCCCAGCAACAGGGCGGAGACCAGGGCGGCCATGCCGGCGTTGATGTGGACCACCGCCCCGCCGGCAAAATCCATGAAGCCCATTTTAGCCAGCCAGCCGCCGCCCCAAACCCAGTGACAGAGCGGGGCATAGACCAGGATCAACCAGAAGGTGGCAAACCAGAGTACAGCCGAAAACTTGATCCGCTCGGCAAAGCCGCCGACCACCAGGGCAGGGGTGATGATGGCGAAGGTCATTTGGAAGGCGGAAAAGACGGTCTCCGGGATGCCGTTGCTGATCGAATCTACCCCGACCCCCTGCAGAAAGCTCTTTTCCAGTCCGCCGATCCAGTTTTGATAGAGGCCGCCATCCCCGAATGCCAGGCTGTAGACAAACGCAAACCAGAGAACCGAAACCAGGCAGGTGATGGCAAAGCACTGCATAAAGATGGACAGCACATTTTTGGTGCGGACGATGCCCCCGTAAAACAGGGCCAGGCCGGGCAAGGTCATAAAAAGCACCAGGGCGGTGGAGGTCAACATCCAGGCGGTATTGGCCATGTTGATGGTCTCATCTGCACCCCAGGCGACTGCAGGGGAGAAAAGGGTCAGTACCAAAAGCCAGTAGTTCATGTGCGCCTCGTAGGGGTGTGCATGCCAGCGGTTATGACTCGGAGTTTGACCGTTCGAGCAAAAATCGATCCATTGTTGAGTTGTTTGTTAAATAATTATTTTTTTTAATGTATTTGTTTTTTGTTTGTCAGTATGGATCGGTATGATTGCCTAATAATTAAGCATCATGCCTTATTATTAGGCAGAGACAGCTATAGAGTTGGGCAGGTTGGTGGGCCTCTGTGTGGGGTGTCGTTGGCTCCCATGGTTGCTGGCAGATGAAGTCGGTGGGTTGGGAACCGGCGGAGGTGGAGGATTAGACTCGCTCAAATCAGGCTCTGCAAACTGGGGCCTTCACATTTGAGAGGAGAGAGGATGATGGCGGCAGCAGGGGAGTCCCGGTTGGAGAGTGCAGAGGGGAGGGTTTTGCCGTTAACTGGTGAGGGGGATTGGCATCTTCGTTTTGGGGGGAGGCGGTGGCGATATGACAGGCATGGGGTGTATCTGCGAGATGGGCGGGGTGGGGAGAGGTTGTTGCGTTCGGTTGGTGAGCCGGTTACCTGTCAGGCAATCTGGCAACGGTTTGGTTCTGCCATGCTGGCGGTGGCCGGGCAGTTTGAGCTGGCACCGGAACTGTTGGTGATGACGGTTGCCACGGAGAGCGCGGCGGCGCGGCGGCATGGTTTTACTGGCCCAACGACTTTTCGCTGGGAACCCCATGTTTGGGTGCGGGATGTGACGCCGCCCTTCCAGGGTGACTACAGTGCGGGTCCGTTGCAGACCCTGGCCACCACGGCCCGGTGGGTGATTCAGGTGCAGCGGTTGCCGTTGGATGGGTTTCAGGTTGCGCCGGTTATCCATGCGCCACCCGTTTCCGCTCCGCTGGAGCATCCTCTGTATCGACCAGAGATCAGTCTGATGCTGGGTGCGGCCATCATCAAACAGCGTTGGGAGCAAACGGGTGCGGACCCTGTGCTGGTGGCGGCGGCGTTCAATGCCGGGGGAATTTATCGATCAACCGGCAATCCGTGGCATCTCGCCAGTCATGGGGACCATTTGGACCGTGCAGCGGCCTGGTATGGGGATGCGTGTGCTGTTTTGCAGGCTGCGGGCGTTCGGTCCTGATTTTTGAACAATTGCAGGGGTCCGGGGACCGTCACGGTCCCCGGCTTTTCAAACGATTGCAGGGGTCTGGGGACCGTCACGGTCCCCGGTGGGGTGCAGGGGCAAAGCCCCTGCATGTAACGGGCGCGATTTCACAATAGCCCATTTGCGCAGCAAATGGGCGCAGCGCGCCCAAAACGCCCCGCAGGGGCACTCCTGGAGGGCGGTAGCCCGACCGAGAGCTGGCCAAATTGGGGTATGGCTTGGAGAAAAAACACTCCTGGCCTTGTGTCAAACAAAAATCTGCATATCCACAAGTTCTGGTTTTTTATCCAAATATTTTCCACGACATAACCGTGCGCGTCGGGCTGCCGCCCTCCAGGAGTCTGCCCCTGCGGGGCAGGTTTTGTGCGCGTTGCGCAAATTTTCTGCGAAAATTTGCTTTGGGAAAATGCGCAATTCAGCAGGGGCTTTGCCCCTGCACCCCACTGGGGACCGTGACGGTCCCCAGACCCCTGCAATCGATCTTCCATCACGAGGGGTCCGCGAAGACGCTCTCAAGCGTGGTGGCATCCAAGACCCGAAGACTCCACTCCTCCAGAGCAGGTGACTCAGCCTGGGCGATTTTTTCACTGGCCCATGCGGGTAGGTTGCCAAAGCGGCGTTGGAGTTGGCGGGTCAGAATTTTGGACTCGCCTGCCTGCTCACCATCCATCCGTTCTTGCAAAAACAACGGTCGCAGCACGTCATTTTCCATCACATTAAAAGTAAGTGCCATTTCTTCCGCCTCCTTTTTGACAACCGTTTCCAATCGACGCAACCGGGACAGAATCACCAGTTTTGTCAACGCATCCGCTCTGGCCTTGTCCGGCAACCCACTGATTCGACATAAAATCTCCCGGATGGTTTCGTTCTGATCACCCATCCGACAAAGAATGGCCAGGATGTTTTCCTCCAAAAGTGGACTGGCCATCATTTCACGGCAGTCAATATCGCGGATATCAACCACCTCATACCGGAATGACAGATTCGGCTCCTCAATGCCAATCTGCGGTTTCCACCTCGCCTCTCCGACATACAGCACCTTCTGGATGAGTACCTTGTTCGGGTACTGCTGCCGTATGAACGTGTAGTACATCAACATCCGCCAATCCATCTCTTCGGACTTGCTGTGCAATTCTGTGTGGAACAGCGAGTCGTCATCCATCAGGAAAACCAAATCGGGTACCCGCTTTTGGGTGGATGCGAACTCAACCGGTAGGATGGCAACGGCCTGCTGTCCAACCAGTAACTGCAGCAATCGCTGTGGAGGGTTCTTGAACAAATCCTTGAAGGTGGTGTCGTACTGAGATCGATTTTTGTCCAAGTCTTCCATGAGCTTCCCATTGGTCGTCTCGTAAAAGCTTCCTATCCATTCGACCTCTCCTCACAAAGGCTTACAGGATACATGAAATTAATGAATGTTAACAGGCCCTAGCGCATATGGGGCTCCGCCCCTGCACCCCGCCGGGGAGCGTGACGCTCCCCGGACCCCTGCAATCGTTTAAAGGGGGACCGCAAATTGTTTGGAAAGATCAGCAAGCAAAGCGTGCTAAACCATCCTCTCTTCCGCCTGATCCACCGCTTCCAGAAAACGGTGATGATAGCGAAGGCGATGGTTGATTTGGGCAATCTGCTGCAAGGATGCCGGGGCGGGGGTGGCAATGACCACGGCAAACAGACGATGCAAGGCGGCCTCTTCCTGCTCGATACGCGCCATGGCCTGCCCACGCAACCGCTCCAACCGCGGACCGGCATCCCCGGCCGACAGGTTGACCGCCTCCAAGGCCTCCCGATCCTCCATCACCTCCAACAAAAATTCGGCATCCATCGCCTCCTGCGACGCCGTCAGGAAAGCGGGGCCAGCAATCCTGGCCAGCAGATAGTTGCTGCGGGCCAGCGGATCCCGGAGGGTCTGGTAGGCCTGATTCAGGCGGGTTACATGCTCCAGTGAAAACCGCCGCTCGGTGGCACCACGGGCAGCAAAACGGTCCGGGTGATAGTGCCGCTGCAACGATTGATAGAGCTGCTCCAAACGGGCCATCTCCAACGGAAACGCCATGGGCAACCCGAACAACTGGAAATAATCCAACGCCGGGTCGGGCGGTTGAATCACCTGACAAGTCGGACAAAACGGCTCCCCTGTCACCAATCCCTGACAAGACCAGCAGCTTTTACCAAGAGCAGTGGGGACGGAAGTGGGCATCTTTGTCATCAAACCTTGAACGACTCGCCACAACCACACTGCTCCTTGACCTGGGGATTGATAAATTTAAAGCCGGACTTGAAGGCCGTCGATTCAAAATCCACCTGGGTACCATCCATAACCAACAGGGATTTGCCATCCACCACGATGCGGATGCCGTGACTCTCAAAAACCTGGTCTGCCGCCTCAATGACATCCGCATATTCCAATTTGTACGAAAGCCCCGAACAACCGCTCGTGGAGACCCCGATACGAATGGCCGACTCTGGTGTGCCACGTTTAACCAACATTTCCCTCGCCTTGCCGGCTGCTCGCTCCGTCATGCCAATGCCCATGGAACCGTTCCTTTCAAGCTGAATACCTAACCGTCAACCCACACCCTGCTGCTTTTTCCGATAGTCGGAGACCGCCGTCTTGATGGCATCCTCTGCCAAAACCGAGCAGTGAATCTTGACCGGTGGCAGTGCCAGTTCGTCGGCAATTTGCTGGTTCTTGATCGACAACGCCTCATCCAGACTTTTGCCCTTCAACCATTCCGTCACCAGGGAAGAGGACGCAATGGCCGAACCACAGCCAAATGTCTTGAACTTGGCATCGGCAATGACACCCGTATCATCGACCCGAATCTGCAACTTCATCACATCCCCACAGGCCGGGGCACCGACCATGCCCGTGCCCACACTGGGGTCATCCTTGTCCAGGCTGCCAACATTGCGTGGATTTTCATAATGATCCAGAACCTTCTCATTGTATGCCATGCCTAAACTCCTTCCAGAAAGAGGTGAAAAAAACCCTCATCAATGTGTACCCCACTGAACGCTGTTGACGTCGATACCCGCCTGAGCCATCTCCCAGAGCGGTGACATCTCCCGCAACCGATTGACCGCATGCACCACGGTCTGAATGACAAAATCGACCTCTTCCGCCGTGGTGAATCGACCCAATCCAAAACGAATGGAGGTGTGGGCCTGCTCTTCACTGACACCCAAAGCCCGCAACACATAGGAGGGCTCCAACGAAGCAGATGTGCAGGCAGAACCGGAAGAGACCGCCACATCCTTGATGGCCATCATCATGGACTCCCCCTCCACATAATCGAAGGAGATGTTCAAGTTGCCCGCCAACCGGTGTTCCAAATCCCCGTTGACCACCACATGGGTCAATTGGGAAAAGATGCCCTGCTGGAGTCGATTGCGCAGCTCCAAAACCCGACGATTCTCCTCCTGCATCTCTGCGCCACTCAACGCACAGGCCTTGCCCAATCCTACCAGTAACGGAGTCGCCAAAGTGCCGGAACGCATGCCCCGCTCGTGACCACCACCGTGCATGAAAGGCTTTAACCGTACTCGGGGTCGCCGCCGTACATACAAGGCACCGATCCCCTTGGGACCATATATTTTATGAGCGGAGAGGGAGAGCAGATCAATCTGCATGGCATCCACATTCAAAACCATCTTGCCCACTCCCTGGGCAGCATCACAATGGAACAAAACCTTTTTTTGCCGACAGATCTGTCCGATGGCCGCCAACGGCTGAATCACGCCCGTCTCATTGTTGGCGGCCATGACGGAGACCAGAATGGTCTGGTCGGTGATGGCGGCCGCCAACAGCTCCAGATCCAGCAGACCATTGCGCTGGACCGGCAGATAGGTCACCTGAAACCCTTCCGCCTCCAGGTGGCGACAGGTATCCAGTACCGCCTTGTGTTCCGTCACCAGGGTGATAATGTGACGGCCCTTGTCCTGGTAAAAACGGGCCACCCCCTGAATGGCCAAATTGTCCGACTCGGTGGCTCCCGAGGTAAAGACAATCTCCCGGGGATCGGCACCCAACAATTCGGCTACCTGCTCCCGGGCCCGCTCCACCGCCTGGTCCGCTTCCCAGCCAAAGGCATGGGAACGAGAGGCCGGGTTGCCAAATTTTTCCACAAACCAGGGCAACATCTCTTCCAGAACCCGTGGGTCCATGGGGGTCGTGGCCTGGTAGTCCATATAGATGGGAAGTTTCATTCCTCTGACCTCACCGATTGCAATGGTAGCGGCCTGTCGCCGCACCGTATAAGCCGTTATCCGTTCCCGCTGGAGCCGGACAGTTGTTGTAGCCGCTTTATCACCTGAATAAAAGCGGTGACAAATCGCTCCACCTCTTCCTGGGTGGTATTCCAGCCCAGACTGATGCGTACCATGCTGGCGGCCAGCTCAGCCGGGATGCCCATCGCCGTGGGGACATGCGAGGGATGGCTGCGCCCGGAACCGCAGGCAGAACCACTGCTTACCGCAAACCCACTCAGATCCAGATTGATCACCACCGTCTCACCCTGGATGCCATCCATCACCCATGCAGTGGTATTGGGCAGTCGAGCCGCTGCCTGTTGCCCCAGAATATGGGAGCCGGGCAACGCCTCCCGCAGGCGTTGCTCCAGATAGCGTTGCAGCGGTTGCAACCGTTCCATCTCCGCCGTCAGTGTCTGCTGCAGCGATGCGGCGACCATGCCACATCCGACAATGCCCGGCAAATTTTCTGTGCCTGATCGCCGCCCCCGCTCCTGTCCTCCCCCCAACAGCCAGGGGTCGATGGCGAGATGTTTGTCCATGACCAGGGCACCCACCCCCTTGGGGCCGCCCCACTTGTGGGCAGAGAGGGATAGCATATCCACCCCCAACTCTGCAAAGCGGACCGCTATCTTTCCCACCGATTGCACCGCGTCCGTATGGATGACAAGGTTGGGATAGTCTGCACGGCACGCCTCGCTGATGGCTGCCAACGGTTGAATGACGCCGGTCTCATTATTGGCATGGATAAGGGAGAGCAGTACCGTATCCGGTTGCAGGGCGGCCCGAACCTCTTCGGGGTGGAGGCAGCCGTTGTGGTCGACACCCACCAAAGTCACCCCCATGCCGTAGTGCTGCAGCCGTTCATAGACCTGCAGGACCGCCGGATGTTCCACCGTGCTGGTAACCAGATGGCCCCGAAACTTGTGGCGGGCTGCCTGACCAAAAATGGCCATATTGTTGGACTCTGTACCACCACTGGTAAAAACGATCTGACTCTCATGCACCTCCAGCAGGGCTGCAACCCGGCGGCGCGCCTCATCCAGTCCCTGGCGCGCCCGGCGTCCGCTGCCATGCACCGAAGAGGGATTGCCAAAACCTTCGGTGAAAAAAGGCAGCATCGCTTCCAATACCTGGGGCCGCAGGGGAGAGGTGGCATTGTGATCCAGATAGATCATCTCTCACCCCCGTCCTCCCCGGCATGCCCCTCTTCAGCGGGGTGCCCAGAGGATGCATGCTCCATCTCCATGCCTCCATCCAGCAACAAACGGCCCAGATTGACCGATTCCAGATAGCGGTTGATATGCAGCCCCATATTTTCCCACAGATGATGGGTGATGCAGCGCGAGGCATTTTTGCTGTTGGTCAAACCGGGACGACAGCCCTGATCAGAACCGGTTTCACAGGAGGTGGCCCGAATCGGCTCGTCGACGGCGCGAATAATATCGGCAACACTGATGGCTTCCGGCCTGTCTCCCAGCAGGTAGCCTCCTCCCGGTCCCCGCACGCTGCGCACCAGCCCCTCGCGGCGCAGTTTGGCAAACAACTGCTCCAGATAGGAGAGCGAAATCTCCTGACGGAGAGAAATATCGGCCAGGGGGATCGGTTTTTGGAAACCATGGATGGAAAGATCCAACATGGCTGTCACTGCATAACGGCCCCGTGTTGTCAGCTTCATGGCAACTCCTCCGGGATCTTGGGAGAGGGGCGAGCCTGCTCCAGATCCTGTTCCAACTCTTGGATGCGCCGGTCCATTTGCCGTACCTGATCCAACAGGCAACTCACCGCTCTGGCCACCGGATCCGGCATCTCTCCCGTCTGTCCATAAAATGAAAATGCCGCAGAGTGATCGGGCGTGGCGGTATGGCTGACAATAATCCGACCGGGAACGCCCACCACCGTGCTGTCCGCCGGAACATCCCGCACCACCACCGCATTGGAACCCACCCGGGCATTGGTACCCACCGTAATCGGTCCCAACACTTTGGCTCCGGCTCCGATGATCACATTATCTTCCAGAGTGGGATGGCGTTTGCCCTTGTTCCAGGAGGTGCCGCCCAGGGTGACGCCATGATAGATGGTAACATTATTGCCGATCTCGGCCGTCTCCCCAATCACGACCCCCATGCCATGGTCAATAAAAAAGCCTTCGCCAATCTGTGCCGCCGGGTGAATCTCGATCCCGGAAAAAAAACGGACCACCTGGGAAATAAAACGGGCCAGCAGACGAAAATTGCGCTTCCACAACCAATGGCTCAGTCGATAGCCCTGCAGGGCATGGATACCCGGATAACAGAGCAGTACCTCCACGATGGTGCGAGCCGCCGGATCCCGATGAAACACGGCCCGAAGATCATCCCTGAGACGCCTGAACATAGATGCACCCGATCCTTTCAGCTTCCAATACAACCCACTCAAGGGCAGGGTGCAATAACCGACGGATTTTGTCAACTACTAAATACGGGCGGTCACTTTTTCTTGCCGCGTTTTTTGATTTTTTGCGGTGGGAGGGAGGGGGGTGGCAACGGTGCGGCCGGTTTGGGCTGTGTGGCTGCGGGCGGGGGGGGGGCCTGGGGTGCGGTCACCTGCGGGGCACCGAGGGTAAGTTTGGAGTGGAGTGCTTCAGCCAACTCTTTTTCCCGCTGCAGGGCGGCCGACAGTTGCAAACGGAACATGGCC
>PEAG01000068.1 GCA_002753505.1 Magnetococcales bacterium HCHbin5
TTGTCCGCCGTACCGATTGGTGCCGACCCTGGTGCGGGCTTCCGTTCCGCCGACCCCACCAAACACCCCTGTCAATTGATCCAAATCAGAGGAGCTGATGAAATGCCTGAGCCTGTGAAACCCCAAACAGAAGTGGCGACTGAACCTGTCGTTGAGGTTGCCAGCCGAGCGGTGCCGTCTAAAAGCGCAGAGATGCCTGACCAAACCAAACCCCTGGAGGAGACGGTGATGGAACCCGTCGATACCCGATCCACCACCACAGTCAAGCCCGCCGATCCACTTACACCGACTCGTTTTGCCAGTACCGTGGAGGCGGAAATAATGACCCGCCAGGCAGTTGCTGCCGAACGGAAGCGCACGGTAGACATCTACGATGCCCAGGAGAAGCTGAAGGTGGACCGCAGCTTTGCTGACAGGCTGGTGAAAGAGGGTGTCGGTCTGGATGAAGCCCGCCGGAGTCTTATCGATGAGGCGGCCCGCCGTTCCAGCAGTGCTGGCGAGATCCGCAACCATGTGGTGATGAGTGGCCACGATGAGCGGACCACCCGCAACGCGGCGGTGGAAAATGCCCTGCTGCACCGCTTTGACCCGACGGCGCACAAACTCTCCGACGCTGCCCGCGAGTGGCGTGGCCTGACCCTGTTGGAGATGGCCCGCATGTTCGTGGAGAGCAGCGGTGGCGGGGTTCATACCACCCGTGGCCTGACCCGGTACGAACTGGCCACCCGCGCTCTGCACACCGAGTCGGATTTCCCGAACATTCTGGCCAATGTGGCCAACAAAACCCTGCGCACCGCCTACGAAGCCGCTCCACGCACCTTCCAGCCGTTTTGTCGGCAAGTGACTGCCAGCGACTTCAAGGCCATGTCCCGGGTGCAGTTGGGCGAGGCTCCGGCCCTGGACAAGGTCAACGAGGGGGGCGAATACAAGCGGGGACCGTTGGGCGAAGGCAAGGAGTCCTACCGGGTGGAGACGTATGGCAAAATCATCTCCATCTCCCGGCAGGTGCTGGTCAACGATGACCTGAATGCCTTCACCCGCATCCCGCAGTTGTTCGGGGTGGCGGCGGCCAATCTGGAAAGTGACGTGGTGTGGGGCATCATCACCGCCAACCCGAATATGGGGGATGGCGTTGCCCTGTTCCATGCCAGTCACAAAAATCTGGCAGCGGCGGGTGCCGCCATTTCCGTCGCCACCCTGGGTGCTGCCCGCAAAAGCATGGGCACCCAGACCGGGGTGGATGGCCAGACCATCATCAACGTCCGTCCGGCCTTCATCATCGTCCCGGCGGCTTTGGAGGTGACTGCCGAGCAGTTGCTGGCGGTGAACATGGTTCCGGCCAAATCCACCGACGTGGTGCCGCAGTCGTTGCGCACCCTGACGGTAATCGCCGAGCCGCGTCTGGATGCCGCCGTCAATGGCGACAAGGCGTGGTACATGTCGGCCAATCCCGGCCAGATCGACACCATTGAGTATGCCTATCTGGAAGGCCAGAACGGCGTCTATATCGAAACCCGCGTCGGTTTTGACGTGGACGGGGTGGAGATCAAGGCCCGACTGGATTTCGGGGCCAAGGCCATCGACTGGCGCGGCCTGTTCAAAAATCCGGGTGTGTAACCGCACTCTTTTTCCCAACCTGAGCCAACAAGCAAGGAAAAACGATGAAGAATTTTGTTCAACCGGGCGACACCGTCACGGTAGTCGCCCCTGTGGCTGTGAACAGCGGTGACGGCCTGCTGGTCGGTACACTGTTCGGTGTGGCTCTCTCCAGTGTTGCCATCAGCACCAACGTGGAAATCATCACCGAAGGGGTGGTGGATTTGCCCAAAGCCGCCGTGGCCGTTACCCAGGGGGCCAAGGTTTACTGGGACAACACAGCCAGAAACGTCACCACGACCGCAGGTGCCAATACGCTGATCGGTTGTGCCATCGTGGCTGTCGCCGTTGGGGACGGCACCGTCCGGGTGCGGCTGAATGGGGTGGTGACGTGAGCCGGTGGGATAGCTTGTCCGGATTGGCGAACCGGTCGTGTCTGGCCACCTTTGGCACACCGGTCGCCTATCGTCCTGCCCTGCGCAATCAGCCGGATCTGGCAGAGCAGTCGTTTCCCATCACCGGCATTTTCACGGAAAAGAATCTCAGTGTCACCCTGATGGGTGCGGGTACAAATGGCCTGGACGCCATTGTACCGCAACCCACCCTGGAAGTCCGCCTGTCGGATCTGGGGTTTTTGCCCATGACCGGTGACGAGGTGGCGGTAGACAGCCTCCTTTATCAGGTTGTGGAAGTCCAGCCTGATGGCAGAGGAATGGCACTGTTGAGACTTGCCAGGCAGCAGGATCCATTCACAGGCATCTGAACCAACGCGTTCACCTTTTGCAACGTCCAGCCCGCCATGAGCGGGCGTTTTTTTGCCAGGAGCATCCGCATGTCCTTCAAATCCAATCTTTCCCCTCTCTACCGGGGGGATACGCGGGAGTTTGAATTTGAATTCACCGACAGTATCGGACAGCCGGTCAACATCACCGGTCACGAACTGTGGTTCACCATGAAGCAGAATATGAATGATGCGGATGCCGACGCCGTATTCCAGAAAAAGGTCGTCTTCCCGGCCAGTCCGCAGTCGCAAAAGGGGGAAGCAGTGTTGACCCTGACCTCGGCAGAAACAGACCTCATCGCGCCGGGGATCTATGTCTTCGACTTCCAGCGGGTGATACCGGACAACCCTCCCCTGGTGAAAACATTGATGTCCGGCAAAATCAGCATATTGCCGGACATCACCCGCAGCAACGGCTCGTGAGGAGCGGTGCAATGGAACAACCGATCCGCGTCTCAATCGTCGAGGAGTCAAAGAAAATTGTGGCGGACGATCCAATCCGCATCTCCCTCGTCAAGGAGTCCATCCGTGTTCCGGTGGTGGATGAACAGATCAACGTTGTTGTTCACGAGGAGCGGTTCGACTTTTCGACACCCCCGGTCCTGGCCACATCCGGCTGGCCATTCGGATTGAACCCCGTCCGGGTGGATGGGCTGCAAAGAGGGGTGGCCACAGTTGTTGATCATGTGGCCATGCCGTCGTTTTTTCGGGTGGTGCGCTGGATGTTGCTGCTCTCGGACGACAGCCACGATCTGGCGGTAACCAGTACCGTTCAATGTATGCGTCGCGGTGGCGACGTCCTGTTTACAGAGTTTGCCATCCTGGGTGACTACGGGACCATCCCGTATGAGCTGGATGTGGTAGCGGATGGCGACAAAGTCAAACTGGTCGTGACAAGCAGGTATGACGGCGAACTCACGGCCAGAGCAAGCAAAATCGGCATTTTCAATTGACGTTTCAATCACTTAAATGGGTAAGGAGTTGTAAAGATGGGCATGAGTATGTTCCAAGTCAAAAAAGGTATCAATCTCGACGGCTTGGCCCAGGTGATGTCCGGGGCCGGTGTGCCGGGTGCGGCGGGGGATGCCTCGCTGGCTCCGGTCGGGTCGTTGTATCTGGATGTCACCAACGGCCAACTGTACGTCAAAAAGAGCAGCGGTGTCGGTACCGACAAATGGTTGCGCACCCAGAACAGCAGCGATATGGCGGCGGCACTGCAGGGGATCTCCTGGCGCGAACCGGCCAAGCTGCATGTCTCCACTTCCTATGCCGATCTGGCGGCGGCCACGACGGCGATGAACACCGGCACGCTGGATGGTACCGCTGTTGTTGCCAACGACCGCATCCTGTTCGACAACATCACCGGCGTCAGTAAAAACGTATTCGTCGTCACCGGTACCCCCGGTTCCGGTGCCACCCTGGTCGAGGATACGAATACGGCGACCAAGGGTGACACGGTGTATGTCTCGAGCGGCACCGATGCCGGGAAAACCTTCAACTACAATGGCACCATCTGGGTGCAGCAGGGGGCGGCATCTTCCACCGAGATCGGGTTTATCAAAACCTTCATCGGCAAATCGGCGGACGGCAACGAGACTCCGAACTATACCAGCAACAATGTCGTAACGGATGGTGACTCGCTGGAGGATGCCATCAGCGATCTGGATGCCAAGATCGGTCAGCTCTACGGGACGCCGAACTTCATCTACGACAACACGGTGTCTGGCAACTTGTCCGTGTTGGACTCCCAGTTGGGGATGGCACGTACATTCGTCGAGCTGTTTGCAGGTGGCGGCACGGAGACGGTGGTTGACTCCATGCGGGCCGAGGCGGGTGACTACTGCATCGCATTGGAGTGGAGTCTGGTGGTCAAACTCCAGTCGGATCCCTCCCGGTTGTGGGCGGCCAAGGTGTTTGCGGTCCAGAATGGCACGGCTGTCGACTTCAACATCGCGTCCATTCTCGGTATTGGGACCGCGATTCCCGGCCTGGATGTCTCCGTCGACATCTCTGGTGGGAATGTCAGGCTGTTGGTCAACTCCACCGATCCGGTCATCGCCTATGCCACCCGGTCGATGGTAGGCAACGTCAACACGTAATCGATACGCAGGGGACAGGCCGATGAACACGGATTTCAACCATGGCTACCGAGTGGAAACAGTTTCTCTCGGTGACAACGTCGGCCTGTTCTCTGGTGCCTTGTCGCCAGTGGCGATTGATACATCCACTTTTCCCGTTGGTTCGGTCTACTTCCAGACCAACGGGACGGTGTGGAAACGCAAAGGGGCCGGGCCATCAGACTGGGTGCGCATGGTTGCAGAGGACTCTGCCCTGTTTACCGGGGCAGTCTCTTCCATCACCACCAGCAACCTGGATTTGAGTCGGGCGTTGGTTAGTGATGCGGCTGGCAAGGTGGCCGCATCTGCAGTGACCAGTGCGGAATTGGGGTACGTGGCAGGTGCTACCTCTGGCATTCAGGTGCAGTTGAATGGCAAGGCGGCGAAGGAAATCATCCAGAACAGCCGTTCTGCCAACTATACCCTCGTTCTGACCGATGCAGGAAAACAAATCCTGCACCCTGCGGCGGATAATGCCGCTCGAACCTTCACCATCCCGGCCAACAGCAGCGTGGCTTTCCCAATCGGAACCACCCTCTGGTTTGTCAACGAGGTCAACTCCATCACGATTGCCATCACGACGGACAGCATATCATTGGCGGGGACGAACAAGACCGGCAACCGCACCTTGGCGGCCAACGGGGTGGCGACGGCACTGAAGATCACCGCTACCAAATGGATGATCTTCGGGTATGGATTGTCGTGAAATACCGCCCGAATCCTTCCTGACATCTGGTGTTTTTTTATCGATTTCCCCCGCCTTGGCGGGGTTTTTCATTTGTGTGTGGTTGTGGCAGCGACAATTAGGGGGGATAGAACGCCCGATGATCATTCGACTGACACAGCTCGACGGCAAGCTACCGAATCTGGCCCTGATGCGACTGGCCAGCTATCACCGGCATCAGGGCGATGAGGTGGTATTCACCCGGGAACCGGCCCGCACCCTGTTTGAGCCCGCCTATGATCGTGTTTACGGATCGGTGATTTTCAACTCCTCGGCCCATATGGTGGAGCAGTTTCACCGTCATTTCCCACAGGCCATCCTGGGGGGCACCGGCTCCGGGAATCTGCACACCGTGGAACAGGTGATCGGCCAGGAGTGGGTGGACTGCGATTACGGCGATTACCCGGAGGTCAAGGAATCCATTGGCTTCACCCAGCGCGGATGCCGGATGCACTGCCGTTTCTGCGTTGTGCCTGAAAGAGAGGGAAAAGCACGGGCTACCAGCACCATTCACGAAATCTGGCGAGGCCACCCCCATCCCCGCAAGGTTCACCTGCTCGACAATGACTTTTTTGGCCAAGCCGAGGCGGCATGGCAGGCACGTATCAACGAATTGCGAGAGGGCAATTTTCGGGTCTGTTTTGGCCAGGGCATCAATGTGCGCGGGATCACGACTGCACAGGCCAGTGCATTGGCCTCGATCGAATATCGGGACACCAAGTTCCAGCAACGGCGGCTTTACACCGCTTGGGACAATCCCAGAGACGAGCAGCGATTTTTTACCGGGATCGATACCCTGGAAAAGGCAGGCATCCCGCCCACGCACCTGATGGCCTACATGCTGGTTGGCTTTGATACAACGGAATCGTGGGACGGCATCCTGTCCCGGTTCAACAAAATGGTGGACTGGGGCATCAAGCCCTACCCGATGGTCTTCGATGCAGGGCGCAGGGACTTGAAGGCGTTCCAGAGATGGGCCGTCACGGGATTGTATCGGGCCTGTGCCTGGGAGGAATACCGGGGCACTCAACGGGGTTCCGTCGTTCATTTGTCCAACAGCCGTTGGAAAAAAGAGGTATCAGCAGATGGCAAGCCACTCGAAAGCAGTTCTCACGGATGAGGAGTTGAAGGCCAGATATGCCTGGAGCCTGGACCGCAAGATCGAAGAGTCATGCCTTCGCATCATCGATTGGCACTCCCGCTTCGGCGGACGGGTGTCCGTGTCCTTTTCCGGCGGGCTCGATTCGACGGTGTTGTTGGATTTGGTGCGGAACAAATGCGGCTATCCGGACGTGCCAGCAGTATTTTCCAACACCGGGCTGGAGTTTCCCGAAAACGTCCATTTCGTTCGAAGCATCCCGAATGTGCATGAGATCCGACCAAAACGAGGGTTTCGGCACAATAAAGAACGGAATAAGTTTTGCTAAAGGGCACCCAATATCTCAATCACCCTCGAATCAAAAACTTCGTGCATTAAAATGCGCAACGCTGACAACCAGTGGACGCTTATTTTCCAACACTTTTTTAGGCCGTTTCCTATAAATTCAAGGAACTGGTCTGTGTTTGAAATTTCAGATTCCTGGATTTGTGTGGTGTCTGCATCGCTGCCCAAGTCTGTTGTTGAGTTTTTAATTTTTTCTGTTCCCGTGTTTTGATATGTATCTTGCTTTAATTTTAGCTCAAGCAATGCACAAACAAGCAAAATATAAAATTGGATTGTTACTCCTTCTTGAGTGTTCTTTACCAAATGAATACCACCAATTGTGCGCTTTAGAAATCGGAAAAACAATTCGATCTGCCATCTATAGGCGTACAGCATGATAATCTGGAAAGTGCTTAAATTAAACCTGTTTGTCAGTAAATAAAAAATTTCGCCACGAATTTTAATGATTACTAATCTGTATATATGGTTATGCTTGTCATTTGCGCACCTAATAATAGAGTCTGTCACATTGTTAAATAGTGCTCTAACTGTATCTGGCAAAACAATGTCCATTGGCTCAATTTGAAGATAAACTAAGTTTGATTTTACACGGAAAACGAAACAAGAAGAGCAACTGGTAATTTCATGAAAAAGCGTGAAACACATATAGCCTCTATCAGCTATGTATGTCATACCGCTTTTCAACATTCTCCTTAATGCTCCACGTTCACTGGATTTACCGCTTCCTATAATAAAGTCAACAGCAATCATCCTGTTTAATTCAAAGCATAAATGGAATCGAAGAGCTTGGCTTTTTGATGTGTATTCTGCCCACAGCATAGAACTTATAACAGGGAATAATGACCCATCGACACAGCATAGAGTACCAAGAGATGCCAGCTCAGGAATCCGTTTTAGTGGTAAAGACGAAATTAAGAAAACAAATATTGCTCTGAACAAATCAGGAGAAAATCTTTCAAATGCGTCGCTGAATGTGCTGTATGGAACAGATGGCAAGTTTATGTTTTCTGGAAGCAAGCCTTTGTTCAGGATAGTGTTAATAAATAATTTCAGGCTTGCGTGGCCTGATGTGAAATAAAAAATAAGCGTTCGAACAAAATCACAGTAGCAGTATGTTTGATTGTGATGCTGAGGAATAGCATCATCTTGATCATCTATGAATTTTTTAATTGGTTGAAGAAATTTGTCAAACACTGTTTGTTGGTTATTGGTATCAATATCATTTGTTTCTGCCTTGTTAGTACTCATAGATCCCCCCGAAAATTGCTATAGGCTAGAGGGATTATATTACATTATCGAAAGCTATCATGCAACGATATGTTAATTGTCAATTGCAATATAATGAGGCTGTCTTGCTGTAGGTTTCAGAATGAAAATATTGTTATACAGCGGATCTGTTTCTGTCGCAAAAGGAATAACTATTGCTAATGCAATGTCTATTCCGTTCTTTATTGGTTTCGGCAGGTGATCGAGACCTTCGGCTATCCGGTGGTCAGCAAGCGCGTCTCCCAGTATGTCGGGGAGGTGCAACGCGCCAAGGGGGAGACAGCCACCAAGCGGTTGCGCCTGACCGGGATGACCTCCAGGGGAACCAAGAGCCGCCTGGGCGAAATCCCGGACGTCTGGAAGCCGCTCGTCACTTGTGGGTTTCGGGTTTCGGACAAATGCTGCGACGTTCTCAAGAAAGAACCTCTGGCCAGGGCAATGAAGAACTTTGGCCCGCCGTTCGTTGGCACCCGGGCGGAAGAGTCTATGCAGCGGGAACTCTCGTACAAGCATTATGGCTGCAATGCCTACCACATGAAGTCGCCCCGGTCGACACCGATTGCCTTCTGGACCGGGCAGGATGTCAGGGAGTACATCCAACGCGAGTTGCTGCCGTACTCGCCTCTGTACGATATGGGCTACGACCGCAGCGGTTGTATGTGGTGCCTGCTGGGGGCGCATCACAGTGACGACAGGCGGTTCGAGCTGTTGGCCAAGACGCACCCAAGGGTTTACGCCTTCTGTCGGGATCGGTTGGGCTTGTTCGATGTGCTGGCGGTGGTGGAGCGGCTGTGGGGAGAGCGATATCGCAGGCGAACAAAACAGGCCGAACCGACCGTATCACCATCACCAAACCCCGCCCTGGCGGGGTTTGGCATTTTGAAAGGAGGTTGAGATGTCGCATCCACATCAGGTTGCACCGGCAATCGTGCAACAGAACACGGAAGGGCTGATCATCAACTGCGCCTACAACGCTGACGGGCTGCGCTACCTGGGCTATGCGGCCCCGGGATCGTTGAATTCAGACCGCGTCTGGCAGATTCAGCGATTGGAGTACGTGGACGGCAAAGTCGTGGCTGTGCGGTTTGCGTCGAACGCCGAATTCTCCCAGGCATGGGACAATCGTGAGGGTCTCGTCTACGCATGAACATCATCGACGCCATCATCAACGCCAGCATTGTCAAGAATGGCACCATCCTTTCCCTGGGAGATGCGTTCCAGGGTGTGTGGACAGCCGGTGTCACCTACCAAAAGGGGCAGATCGTTTCGGCCAATGGCAATCTGTTTGTCTGCCTGGACACCCATGCGGACCATCCCCCGCCCGATACGGGGTTTTGGGATGACATCACCATGCGGGGTCCAACGGGGGCGACCGGACCGCCCGGCAATCCGGGTTCCCCAGGCGGTTCCGGCAACCAGATTGTGGTGCGTGCCGGTCAGGTTTTGGGGAGCCATCGGGCCGTTTTGCTGGACAGTACGGGGCACGCGGTCTATGCCGACAGCAGTGATGTGCGCCATGCCGGTCGACTGTGCGGCATCACGGCCCATGCAGCCGTCGTGGATGAGTTTGTTACGGTGCATCTTGTCGGCGAGATGATCGATTCTTCCTGGGTATGGGATCTTTCCCGACCCGTTTTTCTCGGCACCAACGGGCAATTGACCCAGGTGCCGCCCAACACAGGTTTCATGCAGGTGATCGGGCAGCCGATCACGGCACAATCCCTGTTTCTCCACCCAAAACCCTCCATCACACTCGCATAAAGGAAACAAAGCATGGCCATTGATGCATTTCTCAAATTGGACCGAACCACGGGCCTCTACGTGGAAACCGCCCTGGTGGACAGTTCCGCTGGTGTCGCCAGTGCCGGCAAAGGAGTGGCCCTGGATGCCACAGGCCACGTGGCCCTCAACATTCTGCCCACCGGGGTTGGCCCGGAACTGGTCAATATCGTCGCTTCGGAAAACCTGGCCGCCGGTGATTTCGTCAACATTCATGATGTGGCCGGGGTCTCGAAGGCCCGGAAGGCCGATGCCACCAATGCCACCAAACCGGCCAACGGCTTTGTGAAGACCGGTGCCACTTCTGGTGCCAACGTGGATGTCTACCTGGACGGGCTGAACGATGCGGTGACCGGCAAGACTGCCGGGACACGCTATTTTCTCAGTGCCTCCACCCCCGGTGCGGCCACGGCCACCATTCCCAGTGCAAGCGGCAACCTCTGCCAATTTCTGGGTGTAGCCACCTCGGCCACGGGCATCGCCTTTCGCCCGTCGGATGGGGCTGTCTTGGCATAGGCTGGCTGAACAGGATTGATCCCCCGGTCGCAGTGGCCGGGGGTATCGTTTATTAATGGAGGGTGCAGATGGCAACCAAAAAACCGCTTTTCATGGGAGCAGACGGTCGCCCGACAGAGTTGTCTGCGGTGGACAGCATTCCGCTCAGCAATGTCCCGGAGATGGGAGCCGCCTCCGTCACCGTGGCCGGAACCGCCGGGGCCGTGCCTGCACCACCCATCGGTGGACAGGTGATGTTCATCCGGGGGGACAAACAGTGGGTGGTACCTGACCATGCCTTGCTGGGCAATCTGCAGGGGGGTACTGCCGGGCAATTTTATCACCTCACCTCGGCCTACAACACCGCCCTGACTGGCCTGTCTACCGCCGAAATCGGCACCCTCAGCGGGGTGACATCCGCCATTCAGACGCAACTGGGTGGCAAACAGGCCAGCATCACCGGAGCTGCATCCAGCATTACCACCAGCAACCTTTCCTTGAGCATGGCGTTGGTCAGCGATGGCAGTGGCAAGGTGGCGGCCTCGGCGGTGACGGCGACCGAGTTGGGGTATGTGTCTGGGGTGACATCCGCCATTCAGACGCAGTTGGGCGGCAAGCAGGCCACCATCACTGGAGCGGCCACCACCATCACCGGCAGCAACCTGACCGTGAGCAGGGCGTTGGTGAGCGATGGCTCCGGCAAGGTAGCGGTATCGGCGGCCACCAGCACCGAGTTGGGATACCTCTCCGGTGTCACCTCTGCCATTCAGTCGCAGATCACCGCCAAGATGGCCAACCCGATGACCACGGCAGGGGATCTCTTGTACGGGGGGGCCTCCGGAACACCCACCCGCCTGGCCAATGGCAGTGCCGGGCAGGTGTTGCAATCCCAGGGTGGCACCTCGCCTCCTGTCTGGGCGACTCCGGGTAGCACCGGGGAACCGGCTTGGACCTCCCGCACGGCAGCGGCCAACAACGTCTGGCAGTCGGTGGCCTACGGCAACGGCATGTTTGTCGCCGTGGCCAATTCCGGCTCCGGCAATCGGGTGATGTCCTCTTCCGATACCATCAATTGGACCACCCGCGTCAGTGCGGCCGACATCCAGTGGGTTGGCGTCACCTATGGCAACGGTCTGTTCGTGGCAGTTTCTCAAACCGGCACCAATCGGGTGATGACCTCTCCCGATGGCATCACCTGGACGCAGCGCAGTACCAGTGGTCTCGATTTTCAGTGGCAGTCGGTCTGTTACGGGGCCGGAAAGTTTGTGGCCGTCTCCCTGAGCGGCACCAATCAGGTGATGACCTCCCCGGATGGCATTACCTGGACCGGGCAGACGGCGGCGGCCGTTCGGGGCTGGAGGAGCGTCATCCATGTTCCGACACTGGGCCTGTTCGTTGCGGTAGCCATGTCCGGTACCGGAAATCGGGTGATGACCTCTCCCGACGCCGTCACCTGGACCTTGCGGGCCAGTGCCAACGATGCCTTTGCCTGGATGGGCGTGGCCTATGGCAACGGCATTCTGGTCGCAGTCACCCAGGACGGCACCACCCAGCAGGCGATGACCTCACCGGATGGCATCACCTGGACACTCCAGACCACCCCCTACACCAGCATGTTTTTCTCGGCGGTTGTCTACGGACAGGGGCTGTTCATGGCCATTTCGACCAACGGCACCATCGGCGGGGCGATGACCTCCATTGATGGGGTCTCCTGGACGGCCAAGACATCCCCCAACTCAACCGTCTCGATCACGGGCATGGGCTATGCCAACGGGGTGTTTGTCGCGCTGGGCAGCAATCTGGTGCTGACACGCGGCAACATCATTTTGTAAGGGGGATAAGACATGCTGCCGCACCGCTACTGGCGCGTATACATCACCAAATCCAGCTTTGGTGCCACCATGCAGGTCTGCCTCTACGAGGTGGAATTCAGAGGCACCATCGGTGGTCCCGACCAATGCGACGGCGGGGTGGCCTCGGCCTCCCACCGCAACGACCGGGCCTACCGGCTGTTCGACAACAATCCCAGCGAATATTGGATCAACGGTGGACCCTCGGAAGACTCCTGGTTCATGTATGACTTTGGGGCAGGCCATGCCGTCATCGTGGCAGAGATCAAGATGGTGTCACGGGGCTGGGAGGAGTCGCCAGAGGATTTTGTTCTCCAGTGGTCCGACGATGGCATCCATTTCACCACGGTGGCCTCCTGGTCTGGGGTCAACGACTGGATTGGTGGCCTGGAAAAACTGTTTGTCGTCCCGGACCCGCCACCACCGCCAACCCCACCGCCGACTACTCCCCCGTGGCAATTCCGTTGTTCAGGGGGAAGGGTGTTGTGGCGGGGCAACCCACTACCCAACGGGAGGATAAGCGATGGATGATTATCTGGCAGCAGAGCCACTGATTGTGGCCAGACTCAAAGACCAACTGCTCAGCACTGTCACTGTGCAGTCCACATGGGGGATGTCGAAACTCCAGGAGCATTTTGACACCCCACCGGCGGTGCTTGTTCTCCTGGAGGAGGATCGACCGGGGGAGATCAACCTCTCCGGGGCCGCGCAGAAAATCGAGCAGGTGTGGACCTGCATTGTGGTGGTCAAGGATGCCGAAAATGAGGCCGGGCCGTTGATCAGCCAGGTAATCCAGGCCATGAGCGGCTGGCAACCGGAGGACACGACCTTCTCGCCATTCCGGCGCGTCAAATCCGGCTTCAGCCACGACTACTCGCCCAGCACGACGTTTTATTTCCCGTTGGCGTTTTCCACGTCGTTTGTCTTCAATATCTGAAAAGGGATCAAAAAATGGCAAGCAATCAGGTCGGTTATATCGGTAATGGACCGCTTTTTATCGGCAAACGGTCCGGTGGCAAACTGCGTTTTGTCGGTCAGGTGCCGGAGTTCAAACTGGATGTCACCGAGGAGACCAAGGAACTCAAGGATTATGTGAAGGGCGTCGGTCTGGCGGAAAGCATCAGCTTTATTTCCAAGGTGGAGGCCTCCATCACCTTTGCCAGTGCGGATATCAACAACCTTGTTCTGGCTCTGCGTGGTGTCGAAGATGCCACCAGTGCCATTCCGGTGACCAGCGAGGCGCACACTGCCTATCCCGGCGGGTTGGTCGAGTTGCAGGGCGTCTCGCCGAAAAGTGTCTCGGTGACGGTGGCTCCCGCCGCTTGGGCAGCCACCATGGCCTACACCATCGGACAGATTGTCAAACCCGTCACTGGCACCCACTTCTACAAGTGCAAGGTGGCCGGTACGTCAGGCGCGTCGGCACCCACCTGGAAAACAGACGGCACCGACACCACCGACGGCACTGTCACCTGGACGGATATGGGGACCATGGCCCTGACCGTCAGCGAGTATGAGATCAATTCTGCGGGTCTCTTCATTCCGGGCAATTCTGCCAAGATTGACGAGGCAGGCACCCCGGTTGAGGTCTCCTACACCACCTCGGCAGGCTACAACATCCAGGCCCTGGTCGGTGCCGGGGAGGAATATCGTGTCGTCTTTGCCGGAAAAAACTTTGCCCGCAACGGCAAGGGGCTGAAGGTGGTGATGTACCGGGTCACCTTCTCCCCGACCAAGGAGTTGGGGCTCATCAGCGATGAGTTTGCCAAGCTGACCCTGACGGCCAAGGTGTTGTCCGACGATACCAAGACCGGCACGGATATCAGTGCCTTCTGCCAGATTGACATGGAGTCCGTCGGATGAGCACACCCCCACACGAAGGCGTCACGGTCCATTTTGCAGGCAGTGACTGGGTGGTCCCGGCTCTGAGCCTGGGCCAGTTGAAAAAACTGATGCCCCATTTCCAGGCACTGCAAGGCGGTAATTTTTCTATCGAGCAGATTGACAGCTCCCTCCAGGTAATCCATGCGGCCTTGTCTCGCAACTATCCAGCACTCCAGGTGGAGGATGTGGAGGATTTGGTGGATCTGGCCAGCATGCCCATCCTGATGGAGGCCATTATGCGGGCTTCCGGGCTGGTGCGGTCGGGGGAAGCGATGGCGGGGTAGAGGAACTCCACTGGGACGAGATTTATACCCACGTCATCGCCTCGACCGGCTGGACCTGGGAGTATATCGACGACTGTCTCACTCTGCCCCGCCTGATGGCCCTCAACCAGTATTGGGCCAAGAACCCGCCCGTCCACTGGCTGGTTGCCCGCTATCTCGGAATCTGACCAACCCACAGCAAATGGATGAAATCAATGCGTACTACAAAAACAGTCGACCTGGGAGCAGGCCGGACGGTGATCCTGCACGAGCTGCGCCCGAAAGATGTTCTGAAATTCCTGCGCAGCATCTCCCAGGATCTGAAAAACACGGAGATGCTCACCCTGCTGACCGAAAGACTCCCCCAACTGCTCATCCTGCTGGAGTGGGAAAATATTGTCCCGCCTGCGGGCGAAAACCTGGAAGATCTCTCGTTGTCCGAGTGCGAGCAAGTGTGGACGGTGTTCCGGGAGATGCACCCCATGCTGTTCCTGGTGGCCGGGAAGATAGTCCAGACGGCACTGGTGGCCAGCTTCCAGGCAGGAAAATAGACCATGGCCAACAACACCCTGGAATTTTTCCTGCGGATGAACGTGGAGCAGTTCGTCCGGGCCACGGCCCAGGTGCAGCAGGAGTTCAATAAGACCCTCTCCGGCCTGACCGGTGCTGCCGCTGCCGAAGGGGCCAAGCTCTCCTCTGCCATGGCAGGACTGGCAGACATCGACCGCCTGAAGCAGGTGCGCCAGCAACTGGCGGACACCCATCAATCGCTCCGTTCTGCCCAACTGGCCATGGCGGACTATGCCCGGCAGATCGCCGAGGCCAATGCCCCCCTGGAAAAACTGAAGACGGACCTGGCCGGGGCCAAGGATTCCTTTGCCAAATTCATCGAGGAGGAAAAGGTCTCGGCGGCGGCCACTGCACAATTCCGGACAAAAGTGCAAGAGCTGGCTGCCCAATTCCGGCAGGCGAGCAACCCGACCGCCGAGATGGCGCGGGAACTGGCCACCGCCCGTGCCGAATTGAAGCGCATGCAGGATGAATCCACCGGCCTCGGCACGGTGGTCAAACGGACCATGGCGGACATCAACCGTCTGACTGCCGAGATTGAAAAGACCCCCGGTGCCACAGACAAGATGACCAAGGGCTTCCAGGCCGCCCAGGCCGAAGTCACCCGTCTGGGGGATGCCCAGCAGGCCGCCCGGTTGGCGGTGCAGCAGGCGGCGGCCGGGTTGTCGGCGGCGGGCATCCAGGTGCGCACCCTGTCGTCTGAGGAGGAACGGCTGCGCAGCAACCTGCAACAGGCCAACGAGCGGTTGCAGGAGCATGCCCGCATCATGAGCCTGTTTGCCCAACTCGGGGTACGTCCTGTCCGGGAGGTGCAGGAGGAGATCCAGAAGCTGAGAAATGCCTACCAGCAGCTTGCTGCCTCCGGGCAGGCATCCAGCCGGGATCTGGCGCGGGCCCACGAGCAACTCAAGGTGAAGACCTCCGAGTTGCAGAGGGAGATGTCCGGTACCGGTACCTCCATGCACAGTGTCGCCACGGCGGCCGGGACTCTGCTTGCGGCCATGTACTCCCTGCAGCAGGTGTCGACCAGCACCCTGACCAGGTTTGCCGAATTCGACACGGTGATGCGCCGGGTGGAGGTTGCCATGGAGACCTCCAGCGAACAGACCCAGGCCCTGCGCAGCTATGCCGAAGAGATGGGCAAGACCACCACCTTTTCGGCCAAGAGTGCGGCGGATGGTCTGCTGGTACTGGCCACCGCAGGCATGAAGGCCGATGACGCCATGCAGGCCCTGCCCACCGTGATGCACATGGCGACAGTGGCCGCCGGTGAATTGGGCAATGGCATCCCGGACATCAAACAGTCGGCAGACACCCTGCTGACCATCATGAACAGCTCCGGCTTCAAGACCAACAACCTGACCGCCATCAGCGATGTCATCGTCACCACCGCCCAATCCTCCATGACCACGGTGAATGCTGTCGGTGAGTCTCTCAAGAGATCCGCCGCCACCGCCAAATCCGCCGGTATTGACTTTCTGGATCTGGCCGCCGTCATCGGGGTGATGGCCGATGGCGGCTATCGTGGCGAACGGGCAGGCACGGCGTTGGCCGCTTCTTTACAGAGAATGCTGAACCCCACCCGGCAGATGCAGGAGGTGATGGATCGGCTGGGGCTGGTCTTCCAGTCGAGTCCGGGCAAGCTGATTCCCCTGGTTGATATTTTCAAGCAGTTGGAAAAGGCCGGGGCTAACGCCACCGACATGTCGATCCTGTTCGGCATGCACCACAGCGACGCCATGAATGTGGTGCTGAACAAGGGCGTTCCCACCATCCAGGCGTTCAGGAAGGAGCTGCTTGCCTCCGGTGACTCCTCCCGCAAGGCTGCCGAGCATATCGAAGGCGGCCTGGGGGGTGCCATGGAACGGCTTTCCGCCATTCTGGGAGTACTCAGCCAGAAGGTGGGGGAGGATCTTGCCCCCAACGCCGAGCGGACCAGCACCATCGTCCACGGGTTGGTCCAGGCGTTTCTCTCCCTGGATGATGAGACCCGCAAGAACATCGAAGGAGCCGGTCTGCTCATTGCCGCCTTTGCGGCCATGGTGCTGGGCGTCATCCCCCTGACCAGCGCGCTCTGGGGACTGGCCGTGGCGGGAGAAGGGGCCACCGCCTCCGTGGTGCTTTTGAACCGGGCGGTCAAGACCAGCCTCATCGGGCTGGCGGTCTGGGGCGTCTATGAGGCTGGCAAGTACATTCACCTCTGGGGAGAAGAGGCCACCGAGACTGCTGGGAAGATGGACCATCTCACCGATGCGGTGAAGCGTCAGAATGATGCGCTGAAACAGCAAAACGAACGCGCCAAACAGCAGGAAGCGGAAAAAGCCCGCCGAAAAACCGAATTCGAGCGACAGAAAAACGTACTGAAAGCCACCTCTCCCGAACTGGCCGAGGCCATTGGCGAACAGGAGCAGTCCAGCCAGCGCGCCTCGGAGCGCAAGAAAAAGGCCGATGCCGAGGTGGCCGCCTTGCAGAGTCCCGCCAACCCGCCGGGAAAACCCCATGTGCCAGAACCGGAAGACCGTTTCCAGGAGTTCAAAGCCGAACTGGACCGCCAGAAAGAGGCCTCCGGTAACTATTTCCGCGAGACTCTGCAGATGGAGGAGCAGTTCTGGCAGGCAAAGCGATCCCTCGTCGGCCTGAGCGAAAAGGATCTGGCGCATATCGATCACGAGATCTACCAGATTCACAAGCAGCAGGCCCATGACAGCCTGAATGCGCGGCTGGAAACCCTCCGCGAGGAGATGGACAAAACCCTGGAAGGGAGTCAGCAGCGCATCGACATTGCCAAAAAGGCCGCCAAGGAAATCGGCGACGCCTACGGCTACGAGTCCAAGGAGTTTATCCGCGCCCGTCGTGTCATCGAGTCCGAAGAACGCGCTCACCGCGCCAAGATGAACGAGTTTGTCGGCCTGCAGATCGGCCTGGAAAAAGCCGTCGCCGACAATCGGATTGCCGGACAGCAGGAGTCCCTCCGTTTCAACCAGGAAATGGAGATCTCGTCGGTCCGGGAGGTGATGCAGGCCAAACAGGCCCTGGAGGAACAGAGTTTCCAGAACACCCTGCGTGCCATGGAGGCCGAACTGGCAATGAGGAGGCAGGGCAGCAGCGAACAGATCAAGCTGCAAAACGACATCAAACTGGCCGTCCTGAACCATAACTTGGCCATCCAGAAGAGCAACAACGATCTGGCCATCCAGGCACACCATGACTTCCAGGCCATGATGGCCCCCGTCCAGACCGCCATCAGCAGTTCGTTGTCTGGTTTGGTGACCCATCAGACCACCGTCCAGCAGGCCATGAACACCCTGCTCAAGGCCGAACTGGACCAGTTTACCGGCTTCCTGGCCAAACGGTTCAGTCTGTGGGCAGAAAACCAGTTGGCCGAAACCGAGCTGGGAAAAGCCTTCGGATTGGTGCGCATTGCGAACCAGACGACGGTCTCCAATGCCGTCAACATGGCCAAGGCCACCGAGGGCACCGTGGCCACCGCCACCGAAGAGGTCAAGGCCGGAGCCGCCGCCACCGGCTTGGGTGCCCAGGCAGCGGCCGATTCCGAATCCATCGGCATGGCCGCCTGGACCGGCATGGCCAACGCCTATGCCTCCATCGCGGCCATCCCGATGGTGGGACCGTTCCTGGCACCGGCCATCGCGGCGGGAGTCTTTGCCTCCATCATTGCCCTGGTCAAAAACCTGTTTTCCGCCGAAGGCGGCTTTGATATCCCCGCCGGTATCAACCCGGTGACCCAACTGCACTGACGGGAGATGGTGCTGCCCAGGGCGCAGGCCGATGCCGTGCGAGCAATGGCATCAAACGGCACCGGCGGCAACATCACCATCCACGTCAGTACACTTGATACCAAAGGCTTCGAATCCTGGCTGCACACCAACGCCCACACCCTGGCTCCGGCCTTGCGCAAGCTGGCAAGGAATGCAGTCCCGGTGGTGCGATGAACGCGGCCAGTGGGTGGGATATCCCTTCCGGTACTCCACCAATTTGTGGCTTTCATCCTACGGGATGCATTCTTCCCCCGGAATATGCCGAGAAAATCCGTGCGCTGGCACCAGACAGTCCTGGCGGTAATGTCACCATCGATACGGGAAAATTCGACACCAATCAGTCACTGGATCCACGCCTACGTGAACTGATCAACAAGGCATTTAAGGCACTGACCACCACATTGTTTCAGGAGAAGCAACCATGTCCATCGTCGCATCCGAACTCAAACTGTATGCCGCTGCCGTCGCCAACGACACCACAGCCAATGGAGGTGCCATCTCCGGTACGGAAATCATCGGCGGACTGAAAAACAATGTCTGGCCAGATGTCCCCCAGGCCGAGCGCACGGCGGGTTCCGTCAAATACCGCAAGGTGTTCATCAAGGTGGTCAACGCCGCCAGTCTGGCCCTGACCAACGCCCGCATCTTTATCGAGACCCCCACGCCAGGGGATGACACCATCGTCCTGATCTCCGGCACCCCGACCGACACCCAGGCCGAGGCAGACGACTATACCCGTTTTTACGGGGCGGGCACTCTGGACGCCAACATCAGTGCCGGGGCCTCCACCTTGGCAGTCAACGTCGAAACCGGCAATGCCTCCACGGGAGCCAACATTTTCCGGGATGGCGATCTGATTCGTGTCTCCGACAAGGCCACGGTGGATGCCGTCTCCGGCAACACCGAGTTTGTGCGCTTGGCCAGCAGCAATGCTGTTTCCTGGACTGGCAACAAGGCGACCTTGACCCTGTCTTCCGGAGTCACCTTGGCCAACACCTATACCGCGTCAACCACCCGCGTGGCCTCCGTGCTGGAGGTGGCGAGCATCGCCGATGCCCAGGCCGTCTGGCAACGGCGCACGGTGCCCGCCGGAGCCAGCTCCATTTCCGGGGACAAGGTGATCATGGCCATCAGCGGTGAGTCCGCATAAAGGAGCAAGCCATGGCTCTCCACCGTTTCTGGCGTGTTTACATTACGGAATCGAATTCCGGCAGCGACAACTTCATCCGGGGCTATGAGGCAGAGTTCCGAGGTTCCATCGGCGGTGCCGATCAATGCAACGGCGGCACTGCCTCGGCCTCCCACAACAACTCCACCGCCTACAAGCTGTTCAACAACAATGGCGCAAGCGACTATTGGCTCAGCGGCGGACCATCGGCACCCTGTTGGTTTCAGTATGACTTTGGCGCAGGCAATGCCGTCGCTGTGGCCGAGTGGGGTTTCACCCCCGGCAACTCCAGCCAAACCCCCAAGGCGTTCAGCCTGCAATGGTCCGACGATGGCAGCAGCTTTACCACGCTCTCCTCGTGGTCGAACGTCACCGACTGGATCGGCGGGGCACAAAAGCTGTTTGCCACCGCTGCTCCGTCCGCCATCACCAGCCAGTGGGACTATCCGTATGCGCTTACACTCCCTGTCAGCCAGCAGTGGGACGAAGGCTGGGATGTCGTCCAAAAATCCCAGGCCGACCGGCAGTGGAGCCTGGAATACGGCCAAACGGTTGACCGGCAGTGGGAGGCACCCTGGCGACGGTGGGTGGAACAGTCGTGGGAGTGTCCCATCATCTATAGCCCCTACGAGCCAAAAAGCCAGTTTGCCGTTTTTCCGTCGCTGCCTGGCTTGTCCTGGGAGTTGAAAAAGACGCCAGAATTCCGCACATCCATCCAGACCGCCTCGTCTGGACGGGAGCAGCGGGGGGCCTTCCGGGCCTATCCGGTCTGGCGGTTCAGCCTGCTGTTCGACTGGTTGCGGGCGGGCAACCCCCGCAATGAGTACGAGACCCTTCAGGGGTTCGTCCTGGGCAGGCGTGGCAGTTTCGAGTCGTTCCTGTTTCTCGACCCGACCGATTCGGTGTGTACCGACATGCCGTTCGGGGTTGGGGATGGCGAGCAGACTGCCTTCCAACTGACCCGTGCCTTTGGCTTTCACGGCTCTTTCTCGTTTGTGGAACCGGTCGAGAACATCAAGACCCTGACCGCCATCCGGGTTAACGGTGCCACCCTCTCTGCACCCAACAACTATGCCATCTCCTCCACGGGGCTGGTGACCTTTACCGTTCCACCCGCCGTTGGTGCAGTACTCACCTGGAGCGGTGTTTTCTATTTCCGCTGCCGGTTTGGCGAGGACACGGCGGATTTTGCCCGCACGCTGCCCAACCTCTGGGAGTTGCGGGAACTGACCTTTATCGGCGCACCGGGGAACAAGATATGAAACACGCGAGTGACGAGTTGATTCAATACCTGCAATCGGAACAGTCATTTTTGATGGCCGACCTGTATGAGTTCCAGTTGGTCGACGGCACAGCACTCCGATACAGCACGTTTGATGCGGATTTTTTGTGCGACGACCGTCTCTATTCCTCCACCGGGCCCATCATCCGCCGGTCGCGTACCCGCTGCGTGATCGGGGTCGAGGTGGACACCCTCAATCTGGAAGTGGTGCCCGGCCCGAACGATCTGCTGCTGGGTGCACCGTGGCTCCAGGCCGCAGGAGTTGGTGCCATGGACGGGGCCACTCTGGCACTCTATCGGGTATTCTTGCAACCGGATTTGACTGTGGTGGGTGGCATCACCCTGTTTGTCGGACAAGTAGCCGACATCCAGATCAGCCGCACCCTGGCCAAGCTCACCGTGAACAGTGCGGTTCAAATGCTGAACGTCAAACTGCCGCGTAATGTCTGGCAGCCCGGCTGTATCCATACCTTGTATGATGCAGACTGCGGCATCGACCGGGACGATCCTGGCATCGCCACCGAAACAACGGTTCAGTCCGGCAGCACCAGCACGGCACTGGCCAGCGGGTTGGCGTTGGTGGAGGCCCGATG
>PEAG01000069.1 GCA_002753505.1 Magnetococcales bacterium HCHbin5
GGACAAAGCCGATTTCGGTGGAAGAGGCCCCACCCTGCTGCACCCAGATTGTGCCGTTGTAATTGAAGGTTTTCCCGGCATCCGTCCCACTGTTCACGTACAGCGTATCGCCTTTGGTGAGGGTGTTTGCGTCCTCAACCAGAGTAGCACCCGAACCGGGGGTACCAGTGACGATAAAGACATTCTGGCCCTCCCCAGTAATGCCGTCGAACAAGATACGGTCGTTGGCGACAACAGCCGTACCATCGACGGTACCGGTGTTGACGGCCGTTTCAGCCGCTGCCAGATCGGCGTAGGAGGTCACATCGCGCACCTTGACCGGTTCGCGCCAGGAGATCCCCTGCATCGCCGCCGCCATGTCGCTGGAGTCCTGCGAACGCAACCACTTGTCGGTGCCGACACCACTGTTCTTCTTGACATACATCTGGCCATTGGTGGCATCCAGGTACATGGATCCGACCGGAGCCAACGAGGCATCCCCCGCCGCACCCGGCGCACCCGCACCAGACATGACCTGAACGGCACCATCCAAACTCAAACCCTTTTTAACCTGAAACATGGATACGCCCATCTGTACAACTCCTTGTCTGTTGGAATGAAAAACCCTAATTGAAAATGCCGATTTTGCTTGTCCTGGCCGTAACCACGCCATCATAGCCGCTGGTCACAACCAGTTTGACTTTGTCGCCATCGACCACCACATCCAGTTCATACGGGATCACCCCGTAGTCCCCCAGAATGGCAAACTCCGTAAAAAGCACGTCGCCACCGCGACGCAAGCACTGAACAGTGCTGGTGACCGCCAGATCGTTGCTGTCATCTGTGAGCAGCAACATCCAGCGCACCACCCGAAAAAACGACGGCATCACCACGTAGTCGACAACCGTGGCGACACCTTTTTGCAGCCCATCCACTCGGACGGGGTTCAATCCAAATGGCCACCCGGAGCTGGCCAGGACGGGAGGGGAAGAAAAATCAAACCGCTCATCGTGGATAGCAACCATGAGCTGGTCGTCGACAAGCGGAACATGTATGGACTCTTTTACGAGTGAGACACGGATCGGTTGCTCCATCTCCATCGCATCACTCCTCAAGAGCCGTTGCTGCGGGTGATGTCCGGCAATATGGTTATCTTGCCGGACATCAACGTCTTCACTACAGGCGGGTTGTCCGGAATCACCCGTTGGAAGTCGAACACGTAGATCCCTGGCGCGATGAGGTCCGTCTCCGCCGAGGTCAAAGTCAATACCGCTTCCCCTTTTTGCGACTGCGGGCTGGCCGGGAAAACGGTCTTTTTCTGGAAAACGGCATCCAAATCGGCGTCGTTCATGTTCCGTTTCATGGTGAACCACAATTCGTGGCCGGTTATGTTGACCGGATGTCCAGCACTGTCGGTGAATTCAAATGCAAACTCCCGCGTATCCCCCCGGTAAAGAGGAGACAGATTGGATTTGAAAGACATGTGGAAACTCCTGGCACAAAAAAAACCCGCCAAGGCGGGCAAAAAGTGGCTGAATCTGGATGGTTTCAGATGGCGGTGAAAGGATCTGGCTGCCTGGCAAGCGTCAACAACGCCATCCCTCTACCATCCGGCTGGACTTCCACGACTTTGTAAAAAAGGCCATCCACGGTCACCTCATCCCCGACCAGGGGAAGAAAGGTCAGATCCGACAATCGCAGTTCCAACGTCGGCTGCGGAACAATGGTATCAAGGCCATTGGCACCCGCACCCATGAGGGTGATATTGATGTTTCTTTCCGTGAAAATGCCGACGACAGTGAACAACGCCTCTGCCAACTCAGGATGGTTGCGCAGTGCAGGACGATAGGAGACTGTCGAACCAAAAATACCCAGGCATGACTGGTTTGCCAGATTGGCCAGGGTTTCCCATCTGTTCACGCGACAGCCCCATTCAGCCGCACCCGAACGCTGCTGTCGCCAACGGCGGCGGCCATGATGGCGCAACCAATCAGGGTGTTGCCAGCGGAAGTGCTGGTAACATTTTTGGCCGTATCGTCCCAGTAGACCTTGGCCCCCTGAGTGAAAGCAACGGCATCCTTGGGCAGGTCCACCACTCCCTCGGTGAGCATTTCCACGTTGGTGTTGATGGCCGCCGTTGCGACGGCCACCCCGAACAAGGTACCGACCAGCAGGCCGTCACCGCTGTTCACGGCCACAGGGGCGACTACCGTGACGGTGTCGCCCGGTTGGAGGTAATTCTTCATGGTTTCTCCTTGTGAGAACGAAAGAAGTTTGACTTGAACGAGCCATTGGATTGTGCTGGTGGCTATGCCGCCGTCAGCCGGAGACTGTCCTCTCCCGGCTTTGTTTTCCCAACCAGCGTTGCAAATGTGACTACCCGCTGTTTAGCCACTTGATAGATCTCTTTGTACGGCATTTGTTTTTCGATGCCTTCCCGGATGGCTTTTTGAGCAATCCGTTCCGCTGTTGCCAAGTTGGCATTCTGAAACATGGTCAGGGTGTCCCGGAAATTGTCAGGGAGCGTCTGTTCCAGGAAGAACAACGCCTGATACTCCATCGTCGTGATATTGATGTAGTACCGTTCAGCCGACTTAGATCCCTGCGCTTTGGCATAGGCCACCAGTTCCTGGATGCCGTCTGTCAGAGCCACCCGTGCAACTTTGCCTTCCAAGCGTACCTGCTGCCATGCGGCAGTCGCCTGCTTCCGAGCTGCTCTCGTTTCCTGGCGGCTTTGGCGTATCAGTTCATGCCGCATTGCTTGAAAGGCATTGATGAATTTGACCTTCCATTCCATCGCCGCTTGGCCAGTGAAACCCATAGCCAGAAGCATGAACCCCGACTCTGAAATGCGAGCCATGGGACGTTCCTGATTTTGTGCATCCATGTACGAGCCGGGCTCAAAATTGAGCCGGGCGAATTCGTTGGGACATTCCAGATTCTGGATGTTCCGAAGTACGTTCTTGTGCACCTTTCCGAATTTTTCAGCCACGATCAGGCTGGTGGTCCAGAGTTCTCCAGCATCATCCGCAAGGATGATCTGCTCAACGGTGCTGAGTACCAATTGACCTTTGCTCACATTCTCCTCCGTAAAATGAAAAACCCCGCCGGAGCGGGGGTTGTAAACAAGGTACGAGCAATGCGTGGTTTCTGGGCGGGATGACGCCGGGATCATTTGACACACTTATAAATGCTGGGTAAGACACGCGACAAGATCCACTCTTTCAGACGACAGGCCTCTGGGTTTTGGGCAAGTCCTGTCAGAAGGGACATGCCGTACAGGTTGAGATGTGCCTTCGGCAGAGTGCGTTCCCGTCCGTCAATCACCTCAAACCACTGTATATATTGCTGGCCAATGTGCCACTTCAGGATTTTCCGTGGCCTACCACGCAACCCAGACAACCAACAGAGAGCTGCGGCATCAAACCATGCCTGTCCAGTGGCATCCAGAACCACCCCGACACCGTGTCCTTCAAATTCAAACATCATGCTATTATTCATTTTTTTGTCCGAGATCGAATGGATAGATGCCATCCATGGCGAGTAGGTCCATCCTTGTTGGTCAAACTCGAAAAGCTGGCCACCAATCCGCTTACGTACCGGGATTTTTGTACAGCCCGCGCCAGTCAATAGCTTTGGCCCCGAAGTCCAACCGGGCCTTGATTTCCACGCCATCCACGTCGAAGCCGACACGGGTTTCGATGTAAACCCCGTTCTGGCCTTCCAGGTAGGCATACTCAATGGTATCGATCTGGCCTGGGTTGGCCGACATGTACCAGGATTTGTCGCTGGCAGCGTCCAGGCGCGGTTCGGCAATCACCGTCAGGGTGCGCAACGACTGCGGCACCACGTCGGTGGACTTGGCCGGTACCATGTTCACCGCCAGCAACTGCTCGGCGGTCACCTCCAAAGCCGCCGGGACGATGATGAAGGCCGGGCGGACATTGATGATGGTCTGACCATCCACCCCGGTCTGGGTGCCCATGCTCTTGCGGGCCGTCCCCAAAGTGGCAACGGAAATGGTCGCACCCGTCGCAGCCAGATTTTTGTGACTGGCATGGAACATGGCGACAAACAGGGCCGGATTTGCCGAAATGCCCGGCACAGCCGTCTCCATGTATGCCTGATAGGTGGCTATCTGGGCGGCATAAACCGGTTTGGAGAGAGTCACCCCACGCTTGACGGTATCATTCCAGGACTTGTTGTTGAGGGATTTGCACTCCCACAGGGCGGGGTAGCGCATGGGCACTTCCAGGGGCCCACCGGCAATGATGCCGTCTACGTGCCCCCGGATGCGCCCCTTGGCTACGGAGAAACCAAACTGCCCACCATCGCGTTTCTGGGTAACCAGATTGAACCCGGCGGCCCGCAACCACTGGATGGCCAGTGTCTCAAACAGATGCCCGGCGGCAAAGATGCGCAGTGTCTTGCCATCGAAGCCACGTCCTTCATCCCTGGGCGCACCGGCATATTCAAACTGCAATGCCCGCTCACAGGCGACACCCAGACGGGAACCGCCCAGATATTCCCTGCGTGGAGAGGTTGCTTCTTCGGCCACCAGGGCAGTGTCAATCAGCCCGGTGACAATTTCAGCGAAGGATGCGGTGTGGTTAAGGTCGATCATTGGCACTCTCCGGTTCAAATCGTGGCAGTCTTCTATTTGTTGGCAAGACATTCCACCAGCACAGCAATGAGATAGCTGTTCACATCCCCCCATCTCTCGTCTGGTACACTCCCCATGCGGATGCCTAATTTGCGACACATCTCGGCAGCCTGCCTGCCCAGCTTTTGAGCAAACACCAAGGGAGCCGGAATGTTCTCTCTCCGACAAAAGGCCAGAGCTGTCATGTAGCCGGTATCGCCATCCATGTCTTCTTGTCGCTTGGCAATCGCATTGATCTGCTCCTGTTGGCGATGTTGCTCATCGACCACGCGCTGCAGACGCTCTTCCTGCTCAACCAACAGTTGCACTGATCTCGGCAATTCGTGCGCTTTTGACTTGGCGGGCGGCAACTGAAAGTAGCGGTTCACCAACTCTCTCTGGACATTCCAGGCCAGATCGTCCGTGAAGGACTTGACCAACATCAGGTAGCCAGACTGTGTGAGAAGGGTCAATCCGCGAGTGGGCACTTCTATCCCAAATGTCCGAAATTCGGACATTTTAGAATAATCAACAAGTTGGAAGTCTTCTCCGGCAATAATCCGCTCTTTGTTGTCGTTGAACCGTTTTCTGGCTGTCCCCTCCGGGCGGTGGTGAACCTGGTCCACCATGGCAAAGGTGACAACACGCCTGCCTTGATATTCGATGACTGGAACCGTGGCTTCACCAATGGTGATCAACTGAGTTTCAACAGGTGTCTTCATAATTTTTCTCTCCAAAATTCATATGTTCGTCAGAACGGAATGTCGTCGTGTGTGTTGAAATAGTGCTGATAGGCGGTGACAATCACCTCTACCATGGTCAGCACCTCCTGTTTGCTGTAATCCGCCATGGACCGATTCATGTCGATACTGGCGACATACTCCCCCAGAGGGGCCAGGGTGGCGGCAATGGCCGCCCGTTCGAGTTCTGTTGCGTCCGTCATGGTTGTTACTCCCAATAGTTTTTCCTTGGATAAAGCCCTCACATGTCCGGCCAAGAAGATCAAAATCAGATCTGGTGACCGGCGCAGGATTTTGCTGAAGATCTCTTTCTCCCTATCTGGCAACTCATCCAGCGCAACCCGACGTCCCCTCACACCCGGTGGCAGGGATGAAAAGCCTCGCTTGGGGCTGTGCCAGGTGGTGTGCTGACGTGTCCATACCGGGATAGGCATCACGCCACCTCTGCCAGATGCTGCTGATCAGCCATGAACACCAACTCCTGGATAACCCGTCGGTTGAACCGGAAGGTCAGCAGAGCCGATGCCTGATAGCGGGTCAGGTTGTGGTCGTTGCGATATTCCACCGGGAGATATTGCAACTGTCTCTCGGTGGGTGCCTCATGCACCCAGCGTTTGGTTTTGTGAGCCGAGTCGGCGGTCTCGTGGCCATTGAGCCAATCGTCCGACGCTGCCAAGCAAACGATTCGTTCACCAATGGAGAGAAGCCGGGCCGGAGTACCACTGGCCCCTCCCACCGCGTGCCAGCGGCCGTTGAGGAAAAAGATCCCGCCCCAGGCGGTAAAGCCATTGGCCAACAAGGCCGCCTCATCCCCGAAGAGATCCACCCAGAGAAAACTGGAGCGGGCGAGCAGATCGACCTCCGTCATCACAAAGTCGCTGATGGCTTCCGGCCCCCCATCCTCGTCTTCCACCCGTTCCCAGACATGCCCGCAGAGAGGACATTCCCGAACGGCCAATGGAACGGTGGCTTCGCATTCCGGACACTCTTTGGTGGGAGCCTCTCCGGTACCGGTGCGACCATCCAGGTCCACGTCCTGCTCCAGAGAGCCATGCAGCAGGGTGGAGGTGCCGAAGTCCAAAATGATGCAGTCCGTTTTGACAACCCCTGGGTGTTCACTTGGATCTACTGTCCGTAGCCCCCTACCAACCATTTGGATGAGGGTGGATTTGTACGAACTGGGCCGCAGCAGAACGACGCAGGATGTGGGCGGATGGTCCCACCCCTCTGTCAGCACGGCCACGTTGACCACCAACCGGGCATCACCTTTTTCAAACCGTCGCAGCACCGCCCGTCGCTCACCGTTTGGCAACTCGCCATGTACCAGCACCGCACTCTCCCCAGAGCTGTTGAAGGCATCGGTGACGTTGCGGGCATGGTCTACGGTGGAGCAAAACACCACGGTCTTGCGGTGCCCGGCCTGCTCTTTCCAGTGCCGGATGACCGCCTCGGTGACCGGGGTTTTGTTCATGATCCGGTCGACTTCTGCCATATCAAAATCGTCAGATGTGCGTCTGACTTGGCTCAGAGCCTCACCTGTACCGACATCAATGACGAAGGTGCGAGGCTTGACCAAATGGCCGGAGGCAACCAGTTCCCCCAACCGCACTTGATCGGCCACGTTGGAAAAGATGGGGCGCAGGGCTTTTTTGTCGCCCCTCATTGGGGTGGCCGTCACCCCGTACAGGCGGCATTGAGTATTGCGCTCCCTGGCGGTATCGATGATGCGGCGATAGCCCGCTGCGGCGGCATGATGGGCCTCGTCGATCACCAGCAGATCCAGCGGCGGCATGTTGTCCAGATTGCTCTGCCTCGCCAGGGTGGGCACCATGGCAAAGGTGGTCCGCCCCCGCCATGACTTGGACTCTGCATCCACGATAGAGGTGGAGAGACCGGGGTTGACCCGGCAGAACTTGGTGACGTTCTGCCGAGTCAACTCATCCCGATGGGCCAAAACACAGGCTTTTCCACCATCAGCCAGCATCCGACCCACCACGGCGGACAGCATGATGGTTTTTCCGCTGTTGTGGGTGACGGTGAAATCACCCATCAAATAGAGATGATCCCCATCCACCTCAAAACCGAAATACTCCCCTTGGCCTGCGGGGTGGACAGTGAAACCGGTTCTGAGCGGATCCTTTTTCTGTCTGCAAGGATCGGGTTTGCGTCGAGCAACCCTGATCGGTATCTCCGCAAACTCGCCACAAATGATAACCCGGTAGTAGGTCTTCCCGTTGACCACTTTCGGTTTCGGGAAAGCCATGAGCCCAAGACTGCGCGCAATGAAGGTCACGTCTTCTGCAAGTTGAAGGGATGCCGTGCTGAATTCGATGCAACTCCTGACCAAATAACCGTCCGTATCGATCAGACCAGCTAAAATGGCTGCCCTTGTTTCCCTGGAGCCGGTCTTGTAGGCATGCGGGACGAACTTCTCGTCCGCCCCGCATCCGGCAATACCCAATGCCCGGAGCCATGCGGTTAGGGGATTTTCCCGACAGCTACCAGGAATACTGAAGTGGTAGGTGTTGGCCTCATTCCCGACCAGTTGCTCCTCGCGGAACCCAACCCCAAGTTGCTTGGCCATGGAATGGCAGTATTGCACCACTTCGAAATCCATGGTGGTAATCGATGGTGTTCCGTACTTGAGCGATCCATCACCAAGCAACAACCCAAGAAAGTACGGATCCAGCCCCGGATCATCCGTAGACGGGAAGTCGACATCAACCCGGTATAGCTTGTGCAGGTGTTTGAAATTGGCACTACATTCCAGGTAGTCAGTCACGCTCAGGTTGACGATACTGCCTCCTGGAATCCCCCAATGCCGTTTGGGAGAACTACTGCCATACTGGTTGGTCTGTACCAGAGACAGAACGTGACCTGCATTGACGGTGAACGATCTGCCCTTGATGGGACGGATCGTGTACATTTCGTCCATTCCAGAGTGCAATTCGCGCACATTCCGAGGCTGGCTGTCCGGTCCCATAAGTTGATCACCAACACGGACATCTTCAACGGCCTTGATTCTGCCGTCATGCATCAGGATAGGGGTGCCTGGGGCGTGGCATCCCGTAGGAGCCACCCCCAGCGTATTCCCATGCTCACGCAGGGCCTCCACCGACCTATCCACAAAAACCTGTTGTCTGGGCCTGAGAATCATCCCCTGTCTCCCTGTTTACTGCGCCCACGTCGGGCGGGCGAAAGTACCACCAGCGTTCTGCGCCTGAGCAGGTGCCTGCTGCTGGGGCTGATACCCATTGGTTGCGGGTGCTGGTTGCTGTTGCGGCTGGAATCCGGTTGGTGCCGGAGCCTGTGCCTGTGGTGCTGGTTGCTGTTGTGGCTGGAATCCGGTCGCTGCCGGAGTCTGCGCCTGGGGTTGCGCCTGCGTCTGAAACGCAGCCTGGGGTTGTGCCTGCGTTTGAGCGGGAGCTTGCGCCGCTGCCTGGAACACAGCCGGAGCCTGTGCCGCAGGTTGAAAAGCGGATGGACCCTGTGCCTGAGGTTGAAACCCGGACTGGGCATGACCGCCTCCGGCCGTCGGGCGGAACGAAGTGGACGGCTGGAACCCCGCCGACGCCGCTGGGACCGCCCCGGATTGGAAGGCGACATACTCCTTGTGGTCCGGAGTGACGGCAAACTTGATGACATTCTTGGACTGATCATTTTGATCCTTCTCCACATCAATCTTGGCCAGAAATTCAATGCCATCCAAGTCGGCAAACCCTTGGATACGACGAGCCTCCATGGCACGGGGCGAGGTGTCTTTATCCGATAGCCCCCAGGCGGAATTGAGGATGGCGCGAATAAAAGCACGCCCCATGTTGGCCCAATCTTGACCTTTTGGGCTGTAGAGACCAATCAGGCTCCAGACCTTGCGTTTGGCGAATTCCCCCTGGGTCACCACAAACTCGCAGTTCAGGTAGACCGCATCGCTCTCCCTTGCGCGGGTGGCATAGCCCCCGGTCCAACCTCTACTGTAATCGTCGATCCCTCCAGGCTTGATCGTCATACGTACAGGCGCAATTGTCCCTTTCGGAATAGTATCAAAGTTGTTTTGTGCGTCGGCGTCATTGTAGTCGTTCCAAGCAGTCATGGTAAAATCTCCTATAATGTCATCAATTATTAGTTGGTGGTGGCCTCGGCGGGAGCCGGTTGGCCATATTCAAGACGCTCCTGGATCGGACGAACCGGACCACTGATTTTGGCCATCAGACGTCCCAGGTGCGGTTCCTCGACAATGGTCAGACGCCCTGAGCGGTCCTTGGCTGGAAAGCCCCAGGGGTTCATGGTCTGGCAGACAAAGGCTCGAAAAAGCTGTCCAGTCTCGGTGGGCAGTTCTGCCATGGTGATCACCTGATCAACGATGCCAGGCAATTCCAGACCAGTCTTGTTGCCTTCGATCTGGGGGGCAAAGAACCGCCGGTTAAAATCGTCGAATTTTTCATCCAGGATGCCGATGAAGAGGATGTTCTTACCCCGAGTGTGCTGGAGGTGCGTCAACCAGGCAATCATCTCCTGGCCGTGCAGACCATAGGCCCCGCGCAAATCCGGTTTGCCGGTCTTTTCGCTGAACGCCTGGGGTTGTCCCTTGCACCAGTGGAAGCAGAGCCGTCCAGCCACGGTCAAGGAATCGACGAAGATGGTCTGGTACTTGTCCAGAATCCTGGGGTCGCCGAATTGGGCGCAGACCGCATTGTAATGGGCCTGGGAGAAATACTGGTCGTTGCGCAGGGCCGGGTTGGGGCCGCCGATGAAGACCGCAAAATTCCGGCACTCGTCCCAAGTGCGGGGGCGGATGGTATCTCCGGCCCATCCTTCAACAGCCAAGTCGCCTGCTTCCAAATCGAAAAAAAGGGTGGTTGCAGGATCCAGGCTCCAAAGCAGGGTCGTTTTGCCAATGCCCGACTTGCCGAAGATGCACGCCTTGATGCCACGCTGCTCGGCCATGCGTTGGTCAGCGGTAATGATGGGAAGTCCGCTCATCATGCCACCTCCTGTTCGCGCAGCGTGAGTTTGAAAGAGGGCTTGCCCGCCTTCACGGTGCGGGCCGGTTCGAACACCCGGCGGATGCTGTCCGGCCAAGCGGTATATTTCCGCTCGGAAACGTCAAAGGTGGTCTCCACGTATTGGGCGGGGTCGTCACCGGCGTTCCGAATGGTCTGGACAATTCCGGCCAGTTTTCCCTGGTCCCAGGAGGAGCGTTTGGGCAGATCCATGGCGACATCCACATCGCCTTCCTGAAAGCGAATCAGGCCAAAATCTTTTCCGGTCTCCTGCCGGATTCTGGTGGCCCGCTCTCCGAATCGGCGGACAAGCACCCCGTCGAGCAGGTCGCTGACCAGCTTGGTCTGACTCATTGCTTCGGCCACCTCCTTGTGAAGACGGGCCAGATCACTGGCCGGCAAAGCCGCGATATCGCCCAGGGGCATCTGTCGCAATTGGTTGAGTGTGACTGGTTGGTTCATTGCAACTCCTTTCTGTACTGGTTGTTTTTGTGTTACTGCTGTTGATTTTTGGCCTTCTTGATCGCGAACACCAAATTTGTAAAACGGCTCTCGAACCATTCCAGGGTCTCTTTGTACACTTCCCCGAAATTGGTATGCAGTGCGGTCTCGAACTCGTCAATCACGGCTCGCAACGCCGCCCCACGATCACACTGATCAGGAAGGTTCGCCTCCATCTCGCCTATCCGATGCTCAAGGTTGATGCACTGCTCTTCCGCCTCCAGGGCACGCCGCTTCCACCCCTCGACCTCGGCTGTGAGATCAGTCTGGGGCGGGATGACCGGCGAGGAAGAAAGTGACCCAAGTTCCTTGATTTTGCCCCTCAATTTGGTGATTTCCCGCTTGTACGTCAGGATGTGCCCCTCCTGGATGCGTACCAGATCCTCTGCATGTTTGGCTTTTCCTTCCCAATCGATTTTGCCAGAGAGCAACTGTTCGACTGGATCGGGCTTGGTCGTCATCACGGTGTCCGGTTTGCCCTGTTGCCCGCTTGCGGTAGACGCACGCACACTCTTTGCCTGCCCGGATTTTACCGCTTCCACCGCCTTCACCTGCTCATTCGCCGTCATGCTGGCCAGCGCATCCAGTTCTATGGTGCTGTTGGCGATGGCTGGCATATCGCGAATGATCTCCTTGGTTTCAGGACTGATGTGGGTGGCACGATGGACGGCCTTCTGAATGGTACTCTCAGAGCAATTGAGCCTCTGGGCAGTAGCTTTGGAGAACGATGGAGGTAAAAACGTATTTTTTACGTCTTTACTTGCCTTCCCACCGCAAGCTATACCAACCGCACCTGGAGTGCCTCCGTGCCGTGTCTCTGGGTGAATCTCCTCGTACAGTCGCTTCCTCTCTGACAGGTGTTCCGCCCGTTCCAGGTGTGTCAACTCAGCCCGCTCCAGATTCTCGTCAATCTCCATCAGTCGCTGCTCTGCCATCGTGGCGGTGATGACGATAGCGGGAATTTCTGTCTTGCCGAGCATTTTGTACGCCTCCAGTCTGTGCAGCCCCGCAATCAACGTGTAGTGCGGTTCCGTCTGATCAGTCTCTTTCAGCATGAGAGCCACGGTGATCGGTTGCAGCAAACCGATTTCCTGGACGCTCGCGGACAAAGAGAGCACGGATTCCGGCTGCAACTTCCGCAACCGAGTGTGGATGGCGATATTTGCAATCGGAATGGTGTTCATGCGGCTTCTCCAGACAGGAGGTCTAATTCAGTCCGCACAAAGGGTGTCCCTTTGATATTGATCTCCCGATCTACATCGTAGACGAGGATTTTGCTCAAGGTTTTGCCAGAGAAAAAAGCAGACCACGTTGTGGCAGCCGCCCTGGCCAGATAGGCGGGCGTGATAGCCCTCTCTCTTTTAAGGAATACGTTCGGTCGCAATTTGCACTCTTCGATAAGTTCATGGAGGCGTTTGCGTGGGTCGTTTTTGCGCAGACCATCATCCTGGGCCACTTGCTTCCAGAACTCGTGCGCCAGTTTTTCCTGATAACGGAAGGTCACCAAACCGACAGCCATTATGGGGGCATTGTAGATGGTCGCGGATGCGCCCTTTGTTGCATCGAAAAATGCAGTCCCTTCCAGCATCCATTCCATCACTTCAGAAAACACATCCTCCTTGGAATCGATGACATCCTTTCGGCTGAATCCCGATTTGATAAACCGGACCGCAGAATACATTTTTGCAGACTGGGCACTGGACATTTCCATCAGGGTCGGAATATTCAATGCCTTCATCACGTCATCCTGACCACGCGACCCGCCGGTTGGATCATGATGAATGTAGGTCCGTGCCACATCATCCATGGTGTCCGCAGCAGAATAGGCGATGGTCAACATGATGGAAATGCCCGACTCCACAATGGCTGAGAGGGTATGCTGTCCGTTGACCAGGATATGTTCAGCCCCCAATTGCATGATGTGAATCTGCGTACCTGCAATGAACCGACCGGCACGCATCTCACTGGCATACCTGGCAAGACGACGTTTGTTGATGTTCCTTTGGCGACCGAAGGTGTTGCATTTAAGCAATTCGACCGCCTTTTCCGGTGTGACCTCAAGTACAATGTTGCGCAGAAATTTGACCATTCTCTTTCCTCCTGTTGAAAACCTGGTGAAAACCGCACATCAGGCCCGCCAGGATATCGGGCTTTTCGGGCCATGAACCCTAGACGTGCGGGGTTGTGTCATCCGTCAGGCCGCCTGTCGATTGACCATCCGGGTGGATCGTTTATTGCGCGGCACGAGATGCCGGAGATACTGTTCCTCAATGCGCCGGGTTGATTCCTTGGGATCCAATCCCACCAAGTCGCAGATAAATCCAAAGCCACCCACTTCCATGGACTGACTCCGAAAGAACTCATTGAGGTGCCTGACCTCAGACCGGAAATAGGTGTTGCCCCACAACAGAGGATTCCTGCTGACCATGAGCAACAACAACTTGGCATCCCTGACTGCCCGATGCAGAACGGCGATCCAAAGTGCCAACTCCGGTTCTGTGTGGGACGGTCTCATATCTTCCGTCGCCAGACTGCCGCTTAATTGCTTACTCATGTTTGATTGCCTCCTGCCACCATAGGATGTGATCTGATATCCCCGACATTTTTGATAGCGATTCGGTTGTGCTCCCGTTCGAGAAGGCTCGCGTCGATTCCCAACCTGGATGCCACTTCCGTCCTGGCTTGGGCAATGAACTGATCAGCCAAGGCATCGGCCAGCAAGTTGAGCATGGCTGAGAAATTCTCTTCGACCTCAGTACTGGGTTTGGTAGCAATTTCTATTGGAAGTTGGCCTTTCATCATTCTGCTCTCTGGTTGTCCGTTGATCGCGTTAAATCCCCATAGCGCAACCGGAGTGCCACTCCTAAAAAGACACTTTTTTGCTTTTAATTTCATCAGTTTGTGATGCATCAACAGGTCTCAACCATGGAATGGACCATTTTTGGTGGCTGTTCCTGGAGGGTATTTGCGCAATGGAACGGGAAACCTGCGCAATGGAACGCGGATCCTGCGCAATGGAACGCAGATCCTGCGCAATGGAACGGGAAACCTGCGCAATGGAACGATTTGGCCCGCAAGACGGAACAGGGATGGCGCGCTTCTGCCCAATAAAAAAGCAGGCGGAAAGGGCAATTGGAAGCGAATGCATAGGTGGTCGGCCATGGAACGACTATCTTGCGCAATGGAACGATTTGGCCCGCAAGGAAAATGGCGATGACCTGCTCTATTCTGGTTGAAACATCATATAGAACAGATCATTAGCCAGTAGATAGTGACCGGGAGATCACGGAACGCCGGGCCCACGTAATGGAACGGTTTGGCCCGCAAGATGGGACGCCTACCAGTCCGAATGGAACGGTTTGACCCGCAAAGAGCGAGACCCGCATAGCAAGCTAATGCTGTTGACAGGCACGACAAAAAAATTGCGCATATATTTGAATTTGCACGTATTTGCCAACTTGATATGTAACGGTCTCAGAGGTATGAATGTTGCTGTCTGATACAGAGCCAATTCGCGGTGGGCGCGAATTGCACACAGCAAGGAGAACCTACATGCCAAACGTCGTCACCTATTGCCGGGTCTCTTCTGAGGAGCAGGCGCAGAAAGATCTCTCTATCCCGGCACAACGCAAAATCCTGCTGAATTGGCTGGAAAGCAAACCAGAGATGGTGTTGGTCCGTGAATTCGTGGATGAAGGCCACTCGGCCTTCTCTCCGGCCAATAAACGCCCAGGTTTCACCGAAATGATCTCCCAATGTCGCAAGAGCGACATCGATATCATCCTGGTTCACAAGTTGGACCGGTTCTCCAGGAATCGTGAAGAGTCGATCATTTTCAAATCGTTGCTCAAAAAACATAAAGTGACGGTCAAGTCCGTCACTGAAGATTTCGACTCTGAAACACCCCAGGGATTCCTCCTGGAAGGAATGATTGAGGTGATTAACCAGTTCTACTCAATGAACCTGGGCACAGAGGTTATGAAGGGGTTGAGGGAAAACGCGGAACGAGGTTTTTACAACGGCGGCAATGCACCTTATGGATACCGCAAGTTGCGTGTTTCTGAGGTTCCTGGTAAAAAACAATGCAAGCTGGTTCTGGGACCAGACGAGGAAGTGAATACAGTCAGGGAGATCTATCGACTCTCGGTTCAGGAAGGTTTTGGTGCACGGCGGATCGTGGACTATTTGAATGTGAATGGATTCAAGCCTCCTACTGGTCAAAAGTGGCATATGTCATCAGTGTACAATATTCTTGTCAACCAGGTTTACATTGGCAACACTGTGTGGAACAAGAAGCATGATAGTAAGACACCGAAACCAAAAGAAGAATGGATTATTTCCGAGAACACGCACCCTCCAATCATCGACCGCGAAACATTTTATATGAGAAAATCTGTCGCCGTTAAAAACATGCTCAGCAACCATGATAGAACTCTCAATACGCAACGTCCAGTGAAGCACCTTTTGAGCGGTATTATCAAATGTGGGGTCTGTGGATCGAATTATGTTGGACGTCGATATGACAAATGGACACCGTCATCAAAGGCAGAGCAATACCGTTATATCTGTGCTGGATTTATTGGCCATGGTTCCAGTGCGTGTTCTTGGGTTCCCATCTATCGCAATTGGGTGGAGGGGAAGATTATTGATCTCATCCGTGGGCAAATCTGCACACCCACACGGTTGGAAGAGTTGAGGTTATTGATTCAGAAGAGGATCGAGTCCAGGAAACAGCTCCATGGGCGGGATCAAAAAGCGGTGGAACAGCGGATTCACGCCGTTGAAAAGAAAATTGCCAATTTTTATCATGCAATCGGAGAGGGTATGGACCCATCGGTGTGTAAAGAGCACGTGGCTCGTTTGGAGGCAGAGAAGGCGCAATTGAGGGAGGAATCGATGACGTTGCAGGAAGAGGATTACTACCAAAAAGCACTGGAAGACAATGTAATGATGCTGCAAAAATTCTCCGGTCTTTTTAATGAGCGGTTCATGGACCTGCCCTTTTCTGTAAAACGCCAAGCGATAGAGCATTTCATCGAGAGCATCACAGTCATCGATCACAGAATGATTCGGATCGAAGTAAAGGTACCGTTCGACAACAACGGCATCACCCTCCTGACCAACGAGACGGCAACCCCTCCAAAAGACAGCGTTCCGCCGAAACCATTTGAAATATTTAAGAAACCTTCAAAACCGTATTTTGTGCAATCTGATACACTCCAGATTCGAGCGCGAAATCTCGGCTGAGCGCATCCGGGACAAGTTCGCCGCATCCAAAAAGAAGGGCATGTGGATGGGCGGCCACCCGCCGCTCGGGTACGTCGTCCAGGAGCGCAAACTGGTGATCCACCCCGCCGAGTCGGAGACGGTGCGCACCATCTTTCGCCGCTTTGCCGAAATCGGCTCTGCTACCCAGCTCATCCGGGAACTGGCCGAGTCGGGTGCGGTTGGCAAAAACGGCCTGCCCATGGACAAAGGCTACCTCTACCGGATCCTCAACAACCGGCTCTACATCGGCGAAGTCGCCTACCACGGCGAAGTATATCCAGGCGAACACCAGGGGATCGTCGAACGGGAGCTGTGGGAGGCGGTCCGTGCCATTCTGGCCACCAACACGCGGGAGCCACGTTCAAGTTCCACCCGGGTGCAAACATCCGCCGTGCTGCGCGGCATCATCCGCTGCGGCCACTGCGACAGAGCCATGAAGCCAACGTACAGCAGGAAGGACGGCAGAGAATACCGCTATTACACCTGCCAGTCAGCGGATAAAAACGGAGCCAACGCCTGCACCCTGCGGACAGTGGCCGCCGGAAATGTGGAACGAGCCGTCTTCGATCAGGTGCGGGGACTGCTGCGCACCCCAGAAATGATGGTCCGCACTTTCCAGGCCATGGACGAGGGTGACACCAAAACGCCAGAGAGCAAGGTGATGGAGTCCCTGCGCAACCTCGGCACCCTGTGGGACGAATTGTTCCCCGGCGAGCAGGCGCGGCTGCTGCAATTGCTGGTGGCAAAGGTGAATGTCAGCCACCAGGATGTTGCCGTGCATCTCAAAACCGGCGGGCTGAAGAGCCTGCTGACGGAAATGGACACAACCGACGAAAGGAGCGTATCATGAAAGGCACGTTGAGTGAAGACGGCAGCATTCTGGTGGTTCACATCCCCATGCGCCTCAAACGGTGGGGAGCCAAGACAGAGATCATTGCCCCGCCGGGTGCCCCCGACTGGGCACCGCCCCCACCGTCGCCCCAACAGGCCATGCTCAAAGCGTTGGGGCGCGCTCACCGGTGGCTGAAGATGCTGGAGTCCGGCCAAGTTGCATCCATGCGGGAGCTGGCTGAACAGGAAAAGATCGACAGCTCGTATATGTCCCGCATCCTGCGCCTGACGCTGTTGGCACCGGATATTATCCGTGCCATCCTGGATGGGAGGCAGCCGGAGTCGCTCACCCTGGCCGATCTCATGGAGCCGTTGCCGATGTTGTGGAGTGAACAACGGGTGCGACTGGGGTTTCCGAGCGTTCCGTTCAGGGATGCGTAGGGGGTGCGGTAGGAATGGAACACGGCCGCCTGAGCAGGGGAACCTTCCGTGCCACGGAGCCTGCAACGGTGTCATGTCAGGGAGCGTGCAACGCAACAGAAGGGGCCACATATGTCCCTGGATTCACTGCTCCTGGTTATAGCGTGCCACAGCTTGGTCGATCATATCCTGTGGATCGAGTTTCTCGGCATGTAAGCGAAGAACTATGATGGATGCATGAAATAATCGGCTTTCGGTCTTCTCTCCTCTGAATGATTCAAAGCCAGCCGTCAATGAGTTTCCCTGATTCAGCCCAGTCAGTGCCACCGGTACAATATCACCGAGATAGGGGATGAAATCCGGGTCGGACGGAATGACAGTAAAAATAGTCACATCCTCATGGATGGAAGCCTTGATAAATCCGGCAACTTCTTCCACCTGAGCGGGGGTCAGAATTCGCAACTGATCGCGATCGGTCTTCAGCATCATCCAAAGCAAACTCGCGGCTAACTGGGAGTTCCCATGAAACTGTTTGTTAACGATCGTGCGGATCAATGTTTTGATCTCCGACTGGTTCTGGCCGTGCAAAGTCAGCGGCGACGCTAGAAGCATGCCTGCAGTCAACGGATCAATCTGTTCAACCGCTTGCTGGTGCGTCCTCATCGTCAAAGCTTCAATAGCGTGGTCCAGACCCGCATCGTGCTTATGCTGCTCAACCACCATTATGGCGGCCTGCAGAGGCAATAGTTGCTCCCATGCACCACCGCCCGGAGCGTCCGTCACCAGCCTGACGATGGTGTCGAGGTCTGACACCCCATCGACAGGGAACCGCAATTTCAGTAACGCTACCAAATTTCGAGCATGCGGCGATAGGTGTTGCAGCAGCGGGTTTCTATAGATATCGTGGAGGATCATAGGGAACGCGCCGACCAGTTCGGCCAACGCTTGGTCAAAAGGTAAACGCTCGCGCAACGAAATCGGGGGCAGGTGGGCCATTACGGCGGTTTCGACGGCTTTGACCGTAGCGACAAATTCTGTGGGCGTGACCCGTGGCTCAGTTAGCAATAAGACGAGCGAGCCAAGGATGCCGACACTATGAACTACGGTTCCTCGGTCACATTGAGAGACGTTCGGCCCCTGGATCCAACGGTCCAGCCCACACCGACTCAGAGAAGCGAGGATATTCACATCAAAGCTCGTCAGCCTACCAACATTCGAAAGAAATTCTACAAAATCGCTAATCTCGATTTTAAATAACGCATCTGAGACCTTAATGATTTCTACAATAAACTGGCCATCAATATTTGTATCGTGACCCAGCATTTCGATAGCATCATCATAGGCTTTCTGGCTATCCGATGTGGCTAATTGTTTTTTGAGTGCAAACGGGTTGAAATCAACCAAAACATTCCACAACAGCATCGCTCTGACACCACTCTGGTAGTCGGATAGCTGGGGCGAAATTGGGAAGCCCAGCGTCAGGATTTTCCCAATTACCAGCGATGCCAAACGTTCAACATTGCCAGTCCAGGTAGATACGGGGAGGGAGACTGATGTAGACCTGTGCCAAGCCTCCACCGATGCATCAACGTTGGCCAATGCGCGACGCAACTCATCACGCTTACCCAACAACTGCTGGTCATTAACCACCGCCAACTCGGCACCGATTACCCACAGCACCGCATGAGGACTATTGTCTGGAATTTTTACCTCCGATATTGCCCAAGCTCCTGGGACACCCCGATCTGTGGCTGACGACAGGTCTTCCTTCGCCATTTGGCTTTGTGCGGCCTCAACCATCGCTTTGGCGACATTGGTCAAATTTGTTAGGGCCTGCCGAAGATTATGGTATACGGCTCGACGATCATCTGACATGTGAATCAGATCGAGAATGGACTTAACCACGTAATCTTTAAGGCGCAAATCAACAACCGAAAAAAGCGCAATCTCATCTCCAGCATCCAACTGTTGGATTTCATCGGAAAAGAACTGAAGATAGTTAACAAACCCTTCCTGGGTTCCAGCAGCATCACTGTTGAGAACAGCATTTGACCTCATGCGATTGTATAGCCATTCCAAAAGTGATCTCGCTTCTTTTTCCATCTGGTGTTCACGATAGAAAACGACCAGCATCTTCTCAACGGCTTGGCTACCCTCGTCATTGGAGGCTGTGACCGCTATGTCAAGACAGTGCTTGGTGCCACTGGTCTCCAGCCAATGCTCTAGTTTGGGACCGACCAACGACGGAATCTTAGCCAGCACGGTGCGGAGCCCAGTAAGCACCGCTTCCGATCCCAAAGCCGGGCGGTCGTGAAGTCGGCCACAGATCAGGAGTTCGCATAGGGAGCTGGACAGTTCCAAAGGATCGGACGAAACGCTGCCACAACGACTAGGCATCATCACCAAAGGCTCCAGGTCGCCCTTCTGCCAATCTTGAATCCGTTGTTTGACTGCCTTCGCGACTTGATATGCTTCCTGTGGACGAAGCCGGCCAAAGATGGCAATAGATTTGTCCACACTGCGTAGTGCTGACTCGAACGCCCGCACTCTGGCTAATGCCAAGCCGTGATAAAGCAAAGTCCAACCGTTATGGACCCGCTTAAGGCTGTTTTCCAATCTACGCCAAGCATGTGAACCTAACTTATATTCAGTCCCGACCTTCAGCTCAGTACTGGAGTCTTGAACAACGCCAGGCTTCAAGTCAAAAAACCGAGGGGGGTGAGTGAACGCCCATTGCTCGAGAAGGTGCTTACCCCGAAGAAATTCGACATAGGCGGCGCGGCTATCAAGTTCTCCGTCCGTGCTCGCCAGTATCCAGTTAGCCATGGGCGGGTCTGGCAGTAGAGGAAAGGGTGACGTATCCAGAAAATATTGCTGCTGAGCCTCAATCTGGATTTCAATCTTTGTTTCTGGCAAGAAAAGTTTTATCGTCCCAGCACCAAAATGCTGTGCTGCTAAAACCGTCTTTTGTATATCTTCCTTATCAACGCGTCCCCAAATGAATGCCAGAACAGCCATCACCAGCAAGATAAATAACCGACTGAAACGCCGGTTCATTTTACATACTGCTCGATATCGCCTGAACCAAAATGGGTGGCCTTGGCATCACTCCCAGGACGAATGGTTTGTTTGATATTACCATCTCCAGCATGGAGTCCCTCCAACTTACCACCATCAGATGGCAACTGTGGAGTAAAAAAGGCCAGATAGACGGACACCAACAGGCTGAGCGTACCGATGACCGCCACATATGCGTTATCTCGAAGTAGTCTAAGCATATAGTTCTCCATGATTATAGGAAGCAATCCAAGCCTTATAAATCCGGGGACAATGTACGGCCCTACAAATCTGACAACAACGCCAGCATGCACCATCAGCGACTCAAACGCCTCTCGTCCGGCCAACACGACGGCGAACAACGCCAGCACGCACCACCACCGACTCAAACCTCTCTCGTCCGGCCTATACGACGGGGAACAACACCAGCGACTCAATCGCCTTTCGTCCGGCCAGCGCGACGGGGTGTGTTGGTTCAGCGTGAATGATACAGATGGCCGTTGCGCGTAAGCACTTTTTCGGACACTCCCGGCACCTTTTCAGGATCCAGGACTGCGTTTTTTGAGGCATGATGGGTCTACCGTCCGATGTGGGATAAAGCACGAGGGGCGTGTACCCCTCGTCTTGATAATCGGCTCGGTGAGCCCAGCCAAGCTATCCCTTGAC